>CAZOEC010000043.1:0-34341 GCA_964578635.1 uncultured Pseudomonas sp. | reverse complement strand
GCGCACATCATCGGCGTCAGGGTCAGCGACACCACCAGGGAAATCAGGATGGCCACCGCCAGGGTGATGGCGAATTCGCGGAACAAGCGCCCCACCACGTCGGCCATAAACAGCAGCGGAATCAGCACGGCGATCAGCGAGATGGTCAGCGAAACCAGGGTAAAACCGATCTGCCTGGCTCCTTTAAGCGCCGCATTTAGCGGCGTTTCGCCCTCCTCCAGATGGCGGGCGATGTTCTCCAGCATGACGATGGCATCGTCCACCACAAAACCGGTGGCGATGGTCAGGGCCATCAAGGTCAGGTTGTTGATGGTGAAACCGGCCAGGTACATCACGCCGAAGGTGCCGACCAGTGACAGCGGCACAACGATGGACGGAATAATGGTGGCCGAGACCTTGCGCAAAAACAGGAAGGTCACCAGCACCACCAGGGCGATGGCCAGCAGCAGCTCATGTTGCACGCCCTTGACTGCGGCGCGGATGGTTTCGGTGCGGTCGGTCAGCACGCTGACCTCGACGCTGGCCGGCAGGCCCTGGGTCAGGTTCGGCAGCATGGCCTGAATACGGTCGACCACATCGATCACGTTGGCACCGGGCTGACGCTGCACATTGACCAGCACCGCCTCGCTGCGATTGGCCCAGGCGGCCAGGCGCTGGTTTTCCGCGCCGTCGATAATCTCGGCCACATCCTTCAGGCGCAGCGTCGCACCGTTCTGGTAACTCAGGATCAGCTCGCGGTATTCGTCGACGGATTTCAGCTGGTCGTTGGCATCCAGCTGCGACACCCGAGTCGGGCCGTCAAAGTTTCCCTTGGGCTGATTGACGTTGCTGGCGGTGATCAGCGTGCGTATGTCGCTGAGGTTCAGGCCATAGGAAGCCAATGCCTCGGGATTGACCCGAATGCGTACCGCCGGGCGCTGGCCGCCGGCCAGGGTGACCAGGCCGACGCCGCTGGTTTGCGCCAGTTTCTGCGCCAGGCGGGTGTCGACCAGATCGAACACCTGCGGCAGCGGCATTGTTTTCGAGCTGATGGCCAGGGTCAGCACCGGGGTGTCGGCCGGGTTGACCTTGTTGTATACCGGCGGTGCCGGCAGATCGCTGGGCAGCAGGTTGCTTGCGCCATTGATCGCCGCCTGCACTTCCTGCTCGGCGACATCCAGCTTCACCTCCAGATTGAAGCGCAGGGTGATCACCGACGCGCCGCCTGAGCTGGTCGAGGACATCTGTTTCAGCCCGGCCATCTGGCCGAACTGGCGCTCCAGCGGCGCGGTGACCGCACTGGTCATCACATCCGGGCTGGCACCGGGGTACAGGGTCATCACCCGGATGGTCGGGTAATCCACTTCCGGCAGCGCCGACACGGGCAGCAGCCGGTAGGCGATCAGCCCGCTCAAGAAGATCGCCAGCATGATCAGCGTGGTGGCGACCGGGCGCAGGATAAACAGGCGGGAGGCGTTCATTGGGCGCGCGGCGCTCCCTGGCGCTCAGGCGTTGCCGGTTCGGTCTGTGCGGCGACCGGCTTGTCGTCGATCACTTCGACCTGATTGCCCGAACGCAGGCGGTCGGTGCCTTCCAGCACCAGGCGATCGCCCACTTCAAGGCCCTGCTCGACCACGCTGAGCTGGCCGTCGCTGGCACCGACGCTGATCGGCGTCAGCTGCACCTTGTCTTCAGCGTCCACCACATAGGCGAAGGTGCCGCTGGCACCAAACTGCAGTGCGGCTGCCGGCATCAGGGTGACGTTGTGCAGGGTTTTTACCCGCAGGCGCACGTTGACGAACTGGTTGGGAAAGAGCATTTCCTCGGCATTGGCGAAGCGCGCCTTGAGCTTGACCGTGCCGGTGGCGGTGTCGATCAGGTTGTCGACGCTCTCCAGCTCGCCTTCGGCCAGTTTGAGTTTTTCACTGCGGTCCCAGGCCTCAACCGCGAGGGTTTCGCCTGCGCGCAGCTGCTGCACCACCGCCGGCAGCTCGGCTTCGGGCAAGGTAAACATCACCGCAATCGGCAGGGTCTGAGTAATCACCACCAGCGGCAGTTCATCGCCACTGCTGACCAGGTTACCGACATCGGCCTGGCGGATACCCAGGCGGCCGGTAATAGGTGCGCGAATCTGGGTGAAGTCGAGGTTCAGCCGCGCGGTGGCGACATCCGCCTGCAGGCTCTTGAGGCTGCCGCGGTACTGGTTGACCAGGGACTCCTGGGTGTCGAGGGTCTGCTTGGCAATCGAATCTTCGGCATACAGGCCGCGGTAGCGTGCCAGGTCCAGCTCGGCATTGCGCAGCTGCGCCTGATGCTCCTGCAGCGCACCCTGGGCCTGCTGCAAGGCAATTTCATAAGAGCGCGGGTCGATCACGGCGAGCAGATCGCCGGCCTTGACCTGCTGACCATCCTTGAACAGCAATTTGACCAGCTCACCCTCGACCCGGCCACGCACGTTCACCCTGTTATAGGCGGTGACGGTACCCAGGGCCTTGAGTTCAACCGGGAAGTCGCCCTGGCTGACAGCCGCCACCCGCACCGGCACTGGCCCACCATCACGCCAGCGCCCACCACCCTGGGGCGACTCCGGCGGGCTGGGCCAGAACCACCACAGCAGTACGGCAAGAACCGCCAATGCGAGCGAGCCCAACAGCCATTGGCGCGACAGGTTGCGAGGACGGGTGGTGAGCTGTGTATCAGGCATGGCGACGATCACTTCCTTGGGGAGCGTGAACGATATGCAGTATCAGCCGGACTGCAAAGCCTCTTTACCGCCTATTTACCTTTTCCTTACGTAACTAAATATCTGATCCACAAATGAAAAGTGCTTGTCATAAAAAACTGCATGAACAAAAACGGCCTGCAAGGCAGGCCGTTGAACAATCATTGAGCAGCTGTTACTTGAGCACGGCAATCGCCGCGGCGTAGTCCGGCTCGTCGGCGATTTCGCTGACCAGCTCGCTGTGCAGCACCTTGTCGTTTTCATCCAGCACCACCACGGCGCGGGCGGCTACACCTACCAGCGGGCCGGAGGCAATGGCAACGCCGTAGTCCTTGAGAAACTCGGAGCCGCGCATGGTCGACAGGTTGATCACATTCTCCAGGCCTTCCGCGCCGCAGAAGCGCGCCTGGGCAAACGGCAGATCGGCCGAGATGCACAGCACCACGGTGTTGGCCAGCTTGCTGGCACCGGCGTTGAAGGTGCGCACCGAAGTCGCGCAGGTCGGGGTATCGACGCTGGGGAAAATGTTCAGCACCTTGCGCTTGCCAGCCAGGCTGGCCAGGCTGACATCGGCCAGACCCGTGCCGACCAGGCTGAAGGATGGCGCTTGCTGACCAACTTGCGGCAATTGACCAGTCACTTCGACCGGGGAACCTTTGAGGGTGACGTGTGCCATGGAATCGATCCTTTTGTGCAGATTGGGGACGGTAAACAAGTAAGGGCGCGAGCTTGGCAAATGGCAAGTCTCGCGCCCCTGACGGCCCACAATATTAACTGACCGACGGGTCAGGCTGTAGCCTTAACCACACCAACCTGGGTTTTTTTCGCGAAATGATCTCTGGTCAGCTTGACCACGATCGGGCTAAGCAGCAGCAACGACAGCAGGTTAGGAATCGCCATCAGACCGTTGAGGGTATCAGCCACCAGCCAGGCGAAGTCCAGCTGGGCAATGGCACCGAACGGCACCGCCAGCACCCAGAGAATGCGGAACGGCAGAATTGCCTTGGTGCCGACCATATATTCCCAGCATTTCTCGCCGAAGTAGCTCCAGCCGAGGATGGTAGTAAAGGCGAACACCACCAGGGCGATGGTCAGGATGTAGCCACCGACGCCCGGCATGGCCTGTTCGAAGGCTGCCGCCGACAGTGCCGCACCGCTGACACCGCTGGTCCAGACGCCCGAGCAGATGATCGCCAGGCCAGTCAGGCTGCAGATGATGATGGTGTCGATAAAGGTCCCGAGCATGCCGATCATCCCCGAGCGCACGGCACTGTTGGTGGTGCCGGCCGCCTGAGCGATACCGGCAGTACCCAGGCCTGCTTCGTTGGAGAAGATACCGCGGGCCACACCGAAGCGAATCGCTGCCATAACCGCCGCACCGGCAAAGCCACCGGTGGCGGCAATCGGGGTAAAGGCGTAGGTGAAGATCATCTCGAAGGCGGCAGGAATCTGCGCGGCGTTGACCACCAGCACCACGATGGCGGCAATGATGTAGGCCACACACATAAAGGGCACCAGGGTCGCGGCGACTTTACCGATACGCTTGATACCGCCGAGGATGACCATGCCGACGAAGAGCATGGTGACCAGGCCGGTCAGCCACAGCGGCACATTGAAGGTGGTTTGCAGCGCTGCGGCCATGCTGTTGACCTGCACCATGTTGCCGATGCCGAAGCCGGCGAAGCCGCCGAAGATGGCGAAGGCAGTGCCCAGCCACAGCCACTTCTTGCCCAGGCCGTTCTTGATCGCGTACATCGGCCCGCCGACGTGCTCGCCACGGTCGTCCTTCTCGCGGTAATGCACCGCCAGCACCACTTCGCAGTATTTGGTGGCCATACCCACCAGTGCGGTGCACCACATCCAGAACAGTGCGCCCGGGCCGCCGAGGAAGATTGCGGTGGCCACGCCGGCGATATTGCCGGTACCCACGGTGGCGGCCAGACAGGTCATCAGCGCCTGGAACGGGCTGATCTCGCCGCTCTCGGCATCGCCTTTCTTGCGGCCCTGCCACATCAGCTTGAAGCCCGCGCCGATCTTGGTCAGCGGCATGAATTTCAGGCGCAGCATGAGGAACAGACCGGTGCCGAGAATCAGAACCAGCATGGGCGGGCCCCAGACCACGCCATTGAGTTGATTGACCAGGGTGTTGATGAATTCCATGTTGGTTTCCTTATTCTTGTAGTGAGCGCGAGGTGGGTACCCTTCGCTTGCGCGACCGCCGGATAGGCGCTGTTGCAGTACGGTTAACCCCTCAGGTGTGCGTTAACCGCCGACAACGGGTCGGCAATGCCTGTCAGCCACAGCCAGGGCTGCCCCGAGATTGGGGGCGTCAGTATATGAAGACTTGTGCAGTTGTTTTAACTGTTTAGATTCAATTACTTGGAAGTTTTTATCGAGAACCTGCGGTTACCCGGGAGTTAAGGCCTTTGTTCAACAACAAAGACCGCATAAACACAGAGGCCATCAGGGCTGGTTTACCTACCGGGCGCGGCGATCAGAAATCGCGCCGGTAGAAAATATCCAGAGAGCTGGCCAGCCCGCTGGCGGCCTCGAGATAGAGGCGGCGGCTCAGCTCATAGCGCAGCGCGATGGTGTTGGCCGGCTCGAATACACCGACGCCATAGCGCAGGCTGAGCCGCTCGGACAGGTTGCCGCTGGCCACCACGCTGGTGGTCACCCCGCTGCCTTCGGTATCCAGCTGGAAGTCGCGCAGCCCCAGGCCCGCGGCCAGGTTGCCGAGCAGCGGCGCACTGCCGGCCATGCCCAGGGCCAATGCCGCCTGGGCAAGCATATTGTTGTCATCACCGCCCTGCCCCAGCGGCCGCCCCAGCACCAGATAGGACAGCGCCTGCTCCTGACTCATGGCCGGTTCCGAGAACACCGTGCTGGTGGGCTGCGCGGCATTGCCGCTGAGGCGCAGCCCTGCCGTGACGTCGTCGACCCGGCGGATCGCTTCGATATCCAGATAGGGCTGGTCGATGGGCCCGGCGAACAGCAGGCGCGCGCGGCGGATGGTCAGGCGTTGGCCATAGGCGCGAAAGCGCCCCTTGTTCAGGTTCAGTTCGCCGCGGGTATCGAGGTCGTTGCCGATATGCACACGTCCGGCCAGGTCGGCATCCAGGCCAAAACCGCTGAAGCTCAGGCGCTGCTGACCGACCTCGACAGCGATGTCCATGGCGATTGCCGGAGCCCGTTGCGCCGGGCTTTCTTGGCCGACCACCCGGGCATCACTGGAAACCTGCACGGTTGATGGCGGCAGCTCGCGCACCTCGATCCGGCCGCTGGGGATCAGCACCTTGCCGGTCAGCGCAAGCTGCTCATCGAGCAGGCGCAGGCGCAGGTCCGGCTCGACGTCCAGCGCCGCATAGGGCTCTACTCTGACCGGCAGGCGGCTGCCGCGCAGGCGTATATCGGCGACCATGCCCTGGCTCCAGCTCAGCTCGCCGTCGAGGCTGGCCTGGCCATGCTCGCCACTGCGCCAGCCACCTTCGAGCAGCAGACGCTCGCCGTCGATGCGGGCCTGCAGCTGCAGCTGGGTAAAGTCCAGTGGCAACTCGCCGCCGGACACTTCGCCGTCGAGCAGGCGCAGGTTGCCGTTGACCTGTGGGGCCAGCAGACCTCCGGAGAGGGTTCCGGCCCCATTGAGCTGGCCGGCGATGCGCTCGACCATGGGCACGAAGGGCCGCGCCAATGCCAGATCCAGGCCGCTCAGACGGAAGCTGCCAGTGAGCGGCTTATCCGCCGGACGCGGGTCGATCCGGGCCTGCAGCACCAGCTCGCCGATTTTCGGGCCGCGCAATTCCAGCAGGCTGTCGATGCGTTGCGGCCCAAGTTCGGTGTTCAGACGCAGGCTGTCATAGGCAAAGTCCAGCCATTGTTGCTGGTCACGCACGCGCCAGACGCCGCTGCCGGCATCCAGTTGCAAACGCCCGCTCGGGCCACTGGTCGGCAGGTCCAGCTGCAGCTGGCCGTTGAGTTGCCCCTGCCAGGCGAAGTCCTCGGGCAGCCAGGGGGCCAGGCTGTCCATGGGGAAATCGCTCAGGCGCATGCGCAGCCTGGTTTCGGGCAGCAGACGCTGGGCCTCGCCGCACAGGCTGGCGGGGCCCGAGCGCCAGCAGTGCGCGCCCAGATCCAGCTGGCCGCTGGCCAGGTAGTTGAGGGTCGCCGGTTGCTGCAAGCGCCAGTCCTGGCCGCCGCTCTGCAACTGACCGCTCTGCAGCTGGCCGCGCCAGTTGCCCTGATCCAGACGCCCGGCCAACGCCAGCCGGGTTTGCAGCGACGGCCCCTCAAGCTGCAGCTCAAGGCTCTGGCGCTGACGATAGCCCTCGGCGCTGGCGTTAAGCCGGCCCAGATTGGTTTCACCCAGCTGGATGCCGCTGACGTCGAGATTCAGACGGCCACGCTGGGCGCTGTCCAGGCTGGCGTTGAGGCTGAGCTGCTGCAGACGTTGATCGCTAAAGGCCAACTGCCTGCCGTCGAGCTGCAACTGGCCTTGCGGTGCCTGCAGGCTGCCGGCCAGATCGAGCTGGCCCTGCAACTGACCCTGCAGCTGCGGCCAGAGCTGCCCCAGACGGGGCATGGCCAGGGTCAGCTGCCCCTGCAATTGCTGCTGCAGCGAGGCTTGGCCATAGATGCGGTTATCCCCCAGACGCAATTCCAGGCGGCTCAGTTCGCCATTATCCAGACCGCCGGCGAAACGCGCCTGGGCCACGGCCGGCTGGCCGCGCAAGCGGCCGCTGAGGTCGATATCGGCAGTCAGTTCGAGGCGTTGATCCTTCAGGCTGCCGCTGCTGCTCAGCGGCCCGGCCAGGGTGCCGGGCAACTCCGCCAGCCAGAAGGCGGGATCCAGCTCACTGAGTTGCAGCTGCACATCCCAGCTCAGCTGTTCGGCAAAACCCAGGCTGACCTGACCTTCGGCGCGACCCTGGCCGGCCTGCAGGCGCAGCTCGGGCAAATACAGCTTGTGCAGATCGCCACTCAACGGGCTCTGCAGGCTGAAGGCTCCGGCGGGGCCCTCCAGCTCGGCGGCAAAGTGGCCGAGGTAATGACCCTTGTCGTAGGCCAGTTCGCCCTGCAGCGCATGCAGCACCACGGGCAGGTCCTGCTCCAGCGGATAGAGACGCTGCCAGGGGAAGTCCTGCCAGTCAAACCGGCTATCGAGGCTAAAGCCCTCCTGCCAGTCCAGGCGGCCGCTCACTTGCACCTGCTGCTGCGGGCTGGCAGTCAGACGCAGCGCCTCGATATCGGCACCGGCAGCGGTTACCAGGGCCTCCAGCACCAGCGCGACGGGTTCTTGCTGGGCCGCCAGGCTGGCACTGCCGCTAAGCCGGTAACCGTTTTGCAAATTGCCGTCGGCGCTCAATGCCAACTGGTCGAAGCGCAGGCTGTCCGGCAGCTCGGCGCTGGCCTTGAAACCCTCTGCCTGCAGCTGCAGGCGGGCCGGAAAATGCTCGGCCAGCGGCTGCAGCTCGCCGCTCAGGCGGCCCAGCAGGTAGCCGCTGCTGTCGCCCTGCAGCTGCAGGCGCTCACGCAGATCGCCCTCGATCTGCAAGGCCAGCTGCCAGGGCTGTTGCTGCGGCGCGGGCAGTTGCAACTGGCCGGCTAGCTGCAGCGGCCAGTTGCCGGTGGTCTGCAGCAGGCCCGTCAGTTCGAGCTGCAGCTCGCCGCTGTGCAGGCTCAGGCTGTCGATACGCAGGCCCCGGGTGGTCCACTGCGCAGCCAGCTGCAGACCCTGCAGGGCCTCATTGTCATTGAACTGCAGGCTGTCGATGGCGATCTCGCCCAGCTGCAGGGCCAACGGCAGGGACAGCTCCGGCAAGCTGAAGGCTTCGCTGTCGGCGGCCTCGCCAGGCGGGAACACCAGGCTGATCTGCGTGGCATGCAGGCGCTCGATACACAGGGTCATGCGCAGCAGGCAGGCCGGCGACCAGGCCAGGCTTGGGCTGTCGACCCGCACACTGTTGGCCTCCTGCTGCCAGTGCAGCTGCTCGGCACGCCAGGTACCGCCCAGTGTGCCGCTGAAGCCATCGACCCGTAACCCGGGCACCTGCTCCAGCAGCCAGCGGCTGCCCGTCTGGCTGCCCAGCAGCAGGCTCAGCCCGGCGCTCAGCAGAAGCAGCAAACCGAGCAGGCTTAACAGTGCATTGCGCAGTCCCTTGCGCGGTAATGGCTTCACAGTTCCGGCCCCATGGAAAAATGCAGGCGCACGCCGCCCTGATCATCCAGCGGATGCGCCAGGTCGAAGCGCAGTGGCCCCAGCGGTGAGACCCAGCGCACCCCGACCCCCACCGCGCTTTTCAGCGAGGGGATATCCAGCGAGTTGAAGCTGTTGCCCTGGTCGACGAAGCTCGCCAGACGCCAGCGCTCGGCGATGCTGTACTGGTATTCGAGGCTGCCGGCAAACAGGTAGCGACCACCGACCTTGTCGCCGTCACGATTCTCCGGCGACAGGCTCTGGTAGTCATAGCCACGCACGCTCTGGTCGCCGCCGGCAAAAAAGCGCAGCGACGGCGGCACATTGCCGAAGCCGCCGGCCTCGGTGCCGCCGAACTGCACCCGGCCGAGGAAACGATGCCGGCTGGCCAGGGTGGTCAGGCCCTTGAGCTGGACATTGGCATGCACCAGGCTGGTATCGGACAGCAGGCCTTCGGCGGCCCCCTTGAGCTCGAACTGCAGGCGGTAGCCATGGTTGGGGTCGATCTGGTTATCGCTGCGCAACAGCGAATAGCTGACGCCCGGCATTAACAGGGTGCTGCTGCCGCTTTCATCGCCCAGGTCGTACTGCTCATGCTGCCACTTCAGCGAAATCACCCGCTGCCAGCCGCTGTCGAGCTTGCGGTGCCACTCCGGGCCAAAGGTAAGCAGACGGCTGTCGATATCGCTATCGGCCAGATCGTCAAACTGATAGCCGCCGGCAATCCGCAGCTTGTCGGTCAGCGGTGGGTCGAGGGGGATGTCGTACCAGAGGCCGAGATTCTGCCGGGGTGCCGACAGTTCGGTTTCCGCACCATAGCTATGACCTTGTGGATTGGCCCAGTGGCGCGTCCAGTTGGCCCGCACCCGCGGCCCCACATCGGTGGAAAAACCCAGGCCAAGGCCCATGCTGCGCGGCTGACGGGCCTGCAGCTGAACCACTACCGGGATGCGCAACTGCTCCGCGCTAGCCGGATTGGCATCGACCTGCACCGTCTCGAAATAGCCGCTGGAACGCAGCGCCTGATACAGCTCGGCGATCAGTTCGGAGTCATAGGGGCTATCGGCGGCAAAGGGCACCATGCGCTGCAGCAATTGCGTTTCGAAGGGCGCGTCGCCGGTAAAGCTGATCGCGCCCAACTGATAGCGCGGGCCGCTGTCATAGACCAGTTCGATATCGGCCACCCCCGCCGCCGGATCGATATCCAGGCGTTGCCGGGTAAAGCGGCCGGCGAAGAAGCCATAGCGTGAAGCCTGATTCTGGATGCTGCGTTTGGCCGCCTCGTAACGGCCGTGATTGAGTGGCGCACCACTGCGCAGCTGGGCATCACGCGGCAGGCGAAACGCCGCTAGCTGACTGGCCGGGCCCTCGATACGCAGGGTCACCTCGCGCAAGCGCAGCCGCTCACCGGGGTTGACGCGCAGGGTCAGGCGCGGCGGCGCGCCATCGCTGACTTCACTGCTGATCTGCGCATGGTAATAGCCCAGGGCCTGGGCCGCCTTTTGTGCCTGCGCTTCGGCGCTGCGCACGTAGCGCCGCAGGGCCTCGGCATCGCGCTCGCCAAGACTGCCGATATGGCCTTCGATATTGTCCTTGAGGGCGCTATTGGCCGGCTGTACACGCACGAGCAGACGCGCCTCGGCCAGTACTGAAGAGCCGAGCAATAACAGCAGAAGTGCAGCAGCGAACCTGAAGAAAACACTCATGGACGGATGCTAGCACGAGCAAAGTGCCAGCCTAGAGCGTTGAGGGCGTTTTTTGGCGAGCAGTTATTTCAGCCACTAACGACTGCTTTCGCCCCCATGGTCAATGTCCATGGGGGCGAAATGATTACCTGCGGTGATCTAGGCGCTGGCCTTGATTGCCGGTTGCGGGCTGGGGTGAAAGAAGACGTGCTCGATGATCGGGCCGACCGCCACCTCGCCAATTTCCTGGTAACCCTGACGCTTGTAGAAGTCCAGGTAATGGCTGTTACCGGTATCCAGCACCACCCCCTGGGAGCTGGCATCTTCGGCGCACCAGTTGTGCAGCGCTTCGAGCAGCTGTTCGCCGAGGTGCTGGCCCTGGTATTGCGGGTGCACCCCCAGCAGCGGCAGCACGTGGTAAGGGCCAGGGGGCAGGCAGGCGATCACCGCATCGTGGTACTCGAGGTAGCGCTTGGTGCAGCGAAAGCCGGTGGTCAGCAGCATGCGCATGCGCCAGTTCCAGCTCTCGGTGATATCCATGCGCCGTTGCGGCGGCGCGATCAGGGCCATGCCGATCAGGCGATCGTCGATCAGCAGGCCGATGGCCGGCAGGTCCTCGCTGAAGTGCTGCTGCACCAGCTCGCGCACGGTGGCGCGCACACGCTGGTCATAGCCGGGCCGATCGGCTTCGAACAGGTAGGCAAAGGTGGGGTCGTGGCGGTAGGCGTGATACAGCAGCGAGCGGGCTTCGCGGGCATAGCCGCTGTCGAGCATACGAACTTCGGCGGGACTGTTGGGCATGGTATTGACCTCAGTTCTTCTTTATTTATGGGCCTGAAGCCACGTTAGCACTGCACTGCGCCGGCCGCCATACGGCTGGCCCGCCTCCGGCGAATGGGCTAGCATCCCCTGCTTTCCAGAGCGCAACCCAGGACTGCCGCCCATGAAGATCGTCTCCTTCAATATCAATGGCCTGCGCGCACGCCCCCATCAATTGGCGGCGCTGATCGACAAGCACCAGCCCGATGTGATCGGCCTGCAGGAAACCAAAGTGGCCGACGAGCAGTTTCCCGAGGCGCAGATTCGTGAGCTGGGTTACCAGGTGCATTACCACGGCCAGAAGGGCCACTACGGCGTCGCCCTGCTCTCACGCCAGGAGCCGCTTACCCTGCACAAGGGCTTTCCGGGTGACGCCGAAGACGCCCAGCGGCGCTTTATCTACGGCACCTTTGCCGACGCCCAGGGCAACCCGGTCACCGTGATGAACGGCTATTTTCCCCAGGGCGAAAGCCGCGACCACCCGACCAAGTTCCCGGCCAAGCAACGCTTCTACGCCGATCTGCAGAACCTGCTGCTAAGCCAGTTCAGCCCCGAGCAGGCCCTGGTGGTGATGGGCGATATCAATATCTCCCCCGAGGACTGCGACATCGGCATCGGCGAGCCGAACCGCCTGCGCTGGCTGAAAACCGGCAAGTGCAGCTTCCTGCCGGAAGAACGCGAGTGGCTGGCGACCCTGAAGAGCTGGGGCCTGGTCGACAGCTTCCGCCATCTCAATCCGGCGGTGAATGATCGCTTCAGCTGGTTCGATTACCGCAGCCGCGGCTTCGAGGATGAACCCAAGCGCGGCCTGCGCATCGATGTGATTCTCGCCTCTCAGGCGCTGCAAGGGCGGATCAAGGATGCCGGTGTCGACTACGATCTGCGCGGCATGGAAAAACCCTCGGATCATGCGCCGATCTGGCTTGAACTGGGCTGACCACTGCCACCGGCCGGGACGCTCGGCACCCTGCTGACCCGTCCCATTGCAGAGCCTTCCAGGCATCACCCCGTCGTCATATTGCGGTCATATTTTTGTCTTATCTTCGCGGCACCTTCACTCACCACAAGGTGTCTGCCGCATGTCGCGCGCCCTCTCCACGTCTGACCGTGAAACCTGGCTTCGCACCCTCAGCTTTCTGCTGCTCGGCTCCGTCTGCTATGCCCTGCCCTGGTCGGTCCTGGCCGCCGACGACAACGCCAGCGTGCTGCGTATCCAGGGTTCCAACACCATAGGCGCACGGCTGGGGCCGGCACTGGTCGAAGGCCTGCTGGAAGAACAGGGCCTGAGCGCCATCCGCATCGAAGCCGGTATGGCGGAAAACGAGCAGAGGATAGTCGCCACCAACGCCGATGGCCGCCGTCTGAGCATCGAGGTGGCCGCCCACGGTTCGGGCACTGGTTTTAGCGCCTTGGCCGACGGCAGCGCCGAGCTGGCCGCCTCCTCACGGCCGATCAAGGACAGCGAAGCCAGCAGCCTGGCCGCCCTGGGCGATCTGACCAGCCGCGAGGCCGAGCAGATTATCGCCCTCGATGGCCTGGCAATCATCCTCCACCCGAGCAACCCGCTGACGGCCCTGAGCACCGAGCAACTGGCCCAGGTGTTTGCCGGCGAGTTGAGCGACTGGGCCCAGCTCGGCGCGCCGCCCGGCCCCATCAGCCTGTACGCCCGCGATGACAAGTCCGGCACTTTCGACACCTTCAAGGAGCTGGTGTTGAGCGCCAACGCCAGGAGCCTGGCCGCCCACGCCAAGCGCTATGAGTCCAGCGAGCAGCTCTCCGACGCGGTCAGCCAGGACCGCAACGCCATCGGCTTTATCGGCCTGCCCTATATCCGCCAGGCCAAGGCCCTGGCCATCGCCGCCGGCGACTCGCAGCCCATGCTGCCCACCCCGGCCTTGATCGCCACCGAGGACTACCCCTTGTCGCGGCGTCTGTTCCTCTATAACCAGCCCGACCTGGCCAACCCCTGGGCGCGCGCCCTGGTCCAGTTCGCCCATAGCCCGCGCGGCCAGGCCATTGTGGAGCGCAGCGGTTTTATTGCGCAGAACGTGCAGGCCATGCAGGTCGCGGCCACCGCCGAAATGCCCGCCCAGTACCAAGCCTTGGCCCGGGAGGCGCAGCGTCTGTCAGTGAATTTTCGTTTCCAGCAAGGCAGCGCCAGCCTGGATAACAAGGCCCTGCGCGATCTGCCGCGGCTGCTCGATTACCTGCAGCAGCAGAACAAACTCGAGCGCAAGGTGGTGCTGGTCGGCTTCGGCGACGCCAAGGCCGATGTCGCCCGCGCCGAGCTGCTGTCCAAGCTGCGCGCCATGGCCGTGCGCCGCGAGCTGAGCAAAGCCGGAGTCAGCTTCCGCGAGATCATCGGCCTCGGCGACGAACTGCCGGTGGCGGCCAACAACGCCGATGACGGGCGTATCCGCAACCGCCGGGTCGAGGTCTGGGTTTATTGAGCCGGCGGCCCTCTCCCGCTTCGGCGGCACTTGGCGTAACCTCTGGGACAACGGCCGCATGAAGGTGGCGGCCGTTACTCGGCAGACAGGGGAATGCGGCGGATGGATGTGCAGATCGAAGCGTTGCAGCGCCATGGCCGCACGCTGTGGCAGGTACGCATGGGGCCGCGGGGGCTGACCTTTTATGAGGAACTGGCCGCCCGCGCCTTTGCCGCCCAACTGCATCAGCGCCTGCTCTGGCTGCGCGAACTGGCCGCCGCCGACAAGGACCAGCCAACCCCCTGAACTCACGCCCAAGACCCTAGCGGTAGCGTGAGAAGAACTCGTCCAGCGACAGCGGCATCTCGACCCCATAGCCCTGCACGAAGTCGATGCCCATGGCAGCCAGGCACTCACGGATGCTGGCCGTTTCGACGTACTCGGCGATGGTCTTGCGCCCCAGCACATGGGCAATCTCGTTGATCGACTTGACCATGGCATGGTCGCTCGGCGAGCGCTCGATTTCCTTGACGAAGCTGCCATCGATCTTGACGTAATCCACCGGCAGGCGCTTGAGGTACTCGTAGGACGAAAAACCCGTGCCGAAATCGTCGATGGAAAAGGTACAGCCGACCCGCTGCAGGTAACGCACCAGGTCGGCGGTCTTGGTCAGGTTGGCCACCGCGGCGGTTTCGGTCAGCTCGAAGCAGATACGCTGCGGCGGTATCGCGTAATCCTCGAACAGCGACTCGATAAACTCGAGCAGACGGTCGTCATTCAGGCTGCTGCCGGACAGGTTGACCGACAGACCGCTGCAGTGATCCCAGATGCCCGGGTGCTGGGCCAGTTCACTGAACACCCGCTTGAGCACCCAGCGGTCGACCTTGGTCATGCGGTTATAGCGTTCGGCGGCGCTGATAAAGTCCAGCAGCATCAGCTCGTTTTCCATCACCAGCAGCACTTCGTAATGCGGCAGATGCCCTTCACTGGATTCGGTGGGCGCGATCTGCTGGACCCGCAGGCTAAGCTCGCCGCGCTCGACTATATCGTCCACCCGCCCGGCGATGGCCATCAGCCCGGTGCGGGCACCGTCGATCTCGTCGCTGTAGACATGCACACGGTTGCGCCCCGCCTCCTTGGCGGTGTTGCAGGCCATCTGCAGGTCGCGGAACAGGTTGATCACATCGTGACAGTCGCGGGTCAGCACGATGCCCAGGCTCATGGTCACGCTGTGCGAATGGCCCTGCCATTCCAGCGGGTTGGCTTCGATGGCGGCGCGCAGCGCTTCGGCCTGCAGCCTGGCCTGGTCGGCATCGGCCTGGGGCAGCACCACGGCAAAATCCACCCCGCCGATACGCGCCAGGGTTGCCCCTGCGGGTAACTGGGCCGCCAGCAGGCTGGCGGTGTGCTTGAGGTAGGTGTCCCCGGCCAGGGGGCCGAAGCTGGAGTTGAGCACGCTGAACAGGTCGATATGGCCATAGATAAAGGCGCACGGCTCCGGGCTGGCCAGGGCCTGAGCCACGGAGGCTTCGAAGCTGCGCCGATTGAGCAGACCGGTCAGCTCGTCGTGGCTGCGGGCATAGGCGATATCGCGGTAGAGCTTGCCGACGATGTTCTCCAGATGATCCTGGATCACGCCCTGGCCTTCCGGTGCCGAGGTGCCGATCCAGCCGGTGGCGAGCTGGTGCATCAGTTCATGGGACGTGAAGCTGCCGGCTTCACGGCCCTGGCTATCGACCAGAACATAGTGGTCGCTGCTCGGGTTGGCCCAGATCAGCTGCAAATGCTGGCCCTTCTGCGTCACCAGCCAATCGCCTTCGCTGAGTTGCTGCACCCGCTCGCGCCAACGCTGGTGCGCCGGGTCGAGGTCGCGCAGGTCCTGGGTTTGCGCTTGCGGCAGCTCCAGATCGACCAGTTCGACCGGCTGCTGGCCCTGCAATTGCTGGTGCAGCTGTTTGAGCACCGGCGTGTGGCGATACTGCCCGGGCAGGAAGCTCTCCAGGCGCTTGCGCATCAGCTCCATGACCGCGCCCGACTCATAAGCGCGCTCGACCGGGTCGCTGTCAGGGCCTGAGCCTGCAGCCCCCGCCTGCAACCAGTGGTTCAGTTGCCGGATCACCGCCAGATCATCCAGCCATTCGGCACTCTGTTCGCCGTGGCGAATCAGCTCATGCACCAGCAGTTCGCGCCAGCCGCTGTCCAGCAGATCGAGCAGCACCCGCGGGGCCTGGCTGCCGAACAGCTTGAGCAGTTCGCGGCCGACCTGCTGACGGGCCTGCTCCAGGGCATCGCGGCCGCGGTTGTACTGACGCACGCGGTCGGCATTGTTGCTGTAGGCCCGCTGTTGCACGGCCAGCAACTGCTCCAGCTCGTCGTTGCAGCGGCTGAATACGCTGTTGTCGCCGCGATAGTCCGCCACTATGCCGGCAATCAGTTGCTGTACGCGGTTTTCCAGCGCCAGGTTGGGTGGGTCGGAGAAGTCGCAGAGGCGAATCAGCTTGTCCAGAGTGGCCCGCACCGGGTGGGAGGTGTCGGCAAAGGCCGCGGGTTCGAGCATGGCGGCCTGGGCCACGGGCAACATCAGATGGCGCAGGGCCGGTTTGATGTCCTGGGCGATCACCGACTCTTGCTCGATATGCTGGAACAGCTCGGCCACCACTCCGGCATCGTCGCTCTGGCGCGGCGACAAGCTGGCACCGGCAGCCTGCAGTTCCTGCACAAAGGCCTGGGCCGACCAGCCCTGCTGAGGCGGTTCGAGGCGCTGCAACTGGCTCAGCGCCTGCTGCAGCACCACCGGGTCGACGGGCTGCGCCGCGGCCGGGTTCGAACCCGCGCTGGGGCCGCCATCCACGGCCCGCAACTGCTGGATCGCCTGATAGGACGCATCCGGTTTGCGCGCCGCCCGGGCCCGCTGCCGCTCCAGCGCCGGGTGCACCACCGGATCGATGCGCGGCTCGACCTGAAATTCGGCAAAAACCGTGTCCAGGTGCTTGAAGTAGGCCTGCAACACCAGGCCCAGCTCTTTTGCCGCCGCGGCATAGAAATGCTCGCGCACCACTGGCAGTTGCCCGCGCAGATTGAGCCGCGACTGCAGCACGCGGATCATGAATTCCAGCGACAGCGGGTTTTCGCGATCTTTCGCGCTGGCCCCGGTGACGGCGTTCAGGCGGGCACAACTGCGCCACTCCATGACGCCCAGGGGTTCGCGCAGTTGGCGCACCAGGCGGCGCGCCTCGAGCATCTCCTCCACTTCGGCGTCATCGACCAGCTGCCACTCGCTGCCCGAGGGGGTTACGGCCTGGGGGGTGGTGCCGCTGGGCAGGAGTTCGAGGATGGCGGCCACGGTCTGGGCGATGGTGCGTTCACGCAAGGCGCTGCACAGGCGCAGAAAATCGTCGCACCCTTGGGCCTCGAAATTGCTGCGCGCCGACAGGCGCAGTTCATTCAGGGCGCGATTCGAGGCATCGACCAGGCCTTCCAGGCAAGGCGGTAAATGTGTACTGACAGCCTGACACAAGGCAGCGATTACGGCAGTACGCTGTTGCATCGACATCCCCCCTACATCCTGTATTGGCTCATTTCCACTCAAGCACTATAGACCGCCACAGGCCATTGCACAGGTCGGCAGCAACGCCCCCTGACGCTTCGCCGACGGCTGGCATTTGCCCCAGACACAAACGCCAAGGCCCGCATCTGCGGGCCTTGGCGTTATGTCCAAGCGGATTGCCGGGTGTAATCGATCAGCGGCTGGCTTTCATCATGTCGCGGGACATGTACTTGCCGATCTCGAACTTGCCGATGGCCGCGCGGTGCACTTCGTCCGGGCCGTCGGCCAGGCGCAGGGTGCGCTGCATGGCGTACCAGTAGGCCAGCGGGAAGTCGTTGGAGACCCCGGCACCGCCGTGGATCTGGATCGCGCGGTCGATCACCTTCAGCGCGACGTTGGGTGCCACCACCTTGATCTGGGCGATCTCGCTGGCGGCGATCTTGTTGCCCACGGTGTCCATCATATAAGCCGCGTTGAGGGTCAGCAGACGGGCCATATTGATTTCCATGCGCGAGTCGGCGATATGGTCGATATTGCCGCCCAGGCGGGCCAGCGGCTTGCCGAACGCGGTGCGCTCGACCGAACGCTGGCACATCAGCTTCAGCGCACGCTCGGCCATGCCAATGGAGCGCATGCAGTGGTGAATACGGCCTGGGCCAAGGCGACCCTGGGCGATCTCGAAGCCGCGGCCCTCACCCAGCAGCACGTTCTCGTAAGGCACCCGCACGTTCTCGAACAGCACTTCGGCGTGGCCGTGGGGCGCGTCGTCGTAGCCGAATACCGGCAACGGCCGCAGCACCTTTACCCCCGGGGCATCCATCGGCACCAGAATCATCGAGTGCTGCTGGTGGCGCGGGCCGTCCGGGTTGGTCAGGCCCATAAAGATCATGATCTTGCAGCGCGGATCGCAAGCGCCGGAAGTCCACCACTTGCGGCCATTGATCACCCACTCATCACCCTGGCGCACGGCGCTGGCCTGCATATTGGTGGCATCGGATGAGGCCACGCCCGGCTCGGTCATGGCGAAGGCGGAACGGATGGTGCCGTCCAGCAGCGGCTTGAGCCACTGTTCCTTCTGCGCTTCATTGGCGTAGCGCACCAGCACTTCCATATTGCCGGTGTCCGGCGCGGCGCAGTTGAAGGGCTCGGCACCGATCAGGGAACTGCCCATGATTTCGGCCAGCGGTGCATATTCGGTGTTGGTCAGGCCGGCACCCAGCTCGGATTCCGGCAGAAACAGGTTCCACAGACCTTCGGCCTTGGCCTTGGCCTTCAGCTCTTCCATGATCGCGGTGGGCTGCCAGCGGTCGCCTTCATTGACCTGCTGCTCGAACACGGCCTCGGCTGGATAGACATGGGTCTCCATAAACGCGGTGACGCGTTCACGCAGTTGCTGAACCTTGGGGGAGTAGGCGAAATCCATGGGCGGCTACCTTCTGACGCTGAGTGTGAATGACTGATTCGGTGAGGTGGAAATGATGCTAGATCAGGGCCTAGGATTTATCTAACCTATTCTCACCGTGTATAAACATTCATCACCGATATATGATCCATGAAGGTCTGTTGCCGTTTTGTCGCGAGCGAACGAAATGGCAACAGCGCCTAATACCGACAACCCTCGGAGTGAGCGCGTAATGAATCTGAACAAGGTCGACCTGAACCTCTTCGTGGTCTTCGATGCCATCTACACCGAGGCCAATCTGACCCGCGCCGGGCAGATTGTCGGCATCACCCAGCCGGCGGTGTCCAACGCCCTGGCGCGGCTGCGCGAGACCTTCAACGACCCCCTGTTCGTGCGTACCGCCCAGGGCATGGTGCCCACGCCCATGGCACAGAACATCATCGGCCCGGTGCGCAGCGCCCTGCAGCAGCTGCGCATTTCGGTGCAGGAAAGCCGCATCTTCAACCCGGCCCAGGCCAACAAGACCTACCGCATCAGCATGACCGACCTCACCGAGGCGGTGGTGCTGCCTTCACTGTTCCAGCGCCTGCGGCGCCTGGCCCCCAATGTCAGTATCGAGAGCATGCTGGCGCGCCGGCGCGAAACCACCAAGGAACTGGCTGCCGGACGCCTGGACTTTGCCGTGGACGCGCCGCTCAACACCGACCCCCAGGTGCGCCACGTCAAGCTGATGGAAGACCGCTACGTCTGCGCCATGCGCAAGGGCCACCCACTGGCCAAGGACAAGATCAGCCTGGACGAATATATGGCCCTGACCCATATCCATATTTCCAGCCGTCGCAGTGGCCTGGGCCATGTCGATCTGGCTCTGGGGCGCATGGGCATCCAGCGCAAGATCGCCCTGCGCTCGCAGCATTACCTGATGGCCACCACCGTGTTGCAGAACACCGATATGGTCATGACCGTGCCCGAGCGCTTCGCCCGGCGCAACGACCTGCACCATGTGGAGCTGCCGCTCAAGGATATGGCCCCGCTGGAAACCCATCTGTACTGGCACGAAAGCACCGACCAGGACCCGGCCAACCGCTGGATGCGCGAGCAGATCATCGAGATCTGCCAGCATGTGACGGCCCAGGAAAAGAAGCTCGACAAGCCCCAGGCCTAGTCCGCGCCGGTGCACCGGGCGATCGCAGAACCTGCGAAGATCGCTGCAAAATAGCGAGGAAACTCTGGATTCCCTCGCTTTTTTTCGTCATTCCCGGGTTTCCCCGCCTGGCCTGCTAGGCAAGTACTTCGGCCTGGCCTATGGTTCAGCCATAGAGGCCGTCCCGGTGTAAGGAATGCTCCATGCGCTGTCTGCTCCTGGCTTGTGTGTTGCTTTGCAACGTTGCCTCTGCCGACGAGATTCTGATTGTCGGCAACAATTATTCGATACCCAAGATCTACGCCGAAGGCGATCAACCCCAGGGCATGCTGGTGGACATTCTGCGCTACGTCGATGCGGCCATGCCTGAGCACCAGATCAACCTGCACCTCTACCCCTGGGCACGCGCCTACAAGATGGCCGAGAGCGGCCAGGCCGGTATCATCGGCCTGAGCTGGACCACGGAGCGCCAAGAAATCTTCGATTACTCCGAAGCGCTGTTTTACGACGAGGTGGTGGTCGTGGTGCGCCATGACGACAAGCTGATCTTCAACCGCATCGAAGATCTCAAGGGTCGGCGCATCGGCCTGGGGGCCGGCGGCAGCTTCGGCGATGAGTTCGAGCAGGCGCGCCGGCAAGGGGTGTTCCAGGTCGATGAGGACAATGGCCCGGTCTCGCGCCTGAAGAAGCTCCTGGCCAGACGCATCGACGTGGCCCTGATCAATCCCGGTGCCGCCGGGTTGCGCCGGGCCGTCGCCCTGGATCCGGAGCTGTCGCGGCGCGCCGCGGAATTCCAGGTGCTGGCGCAGCCGCTCAAGCGCGACGCCAACTACCTGGGCTTTCACAAGAGCCTGGAAATGGGCGACTTTCTCGACGAATTCAACCTGCATATCCGCCGCGGTTACGCCAATGGCGATATCCCGCGCCTGCTGGCCCCCTACCAACTGCCGTAGGGCAACTGGCGGTCCCGAATAAGGTGCTTAGGCGCTGTCGCGCAGCACCAGTTCGAAACCCACATCGATACAGTGCTGGGCCGGTTGCTCGCCACGCATCAGGGTCAACAGCATCTCGCCGGCCAACTGACCGATGCGCCCGCGGGTGGTGCGTACCGTGGTCAGTGCCGGGTGCACCCAGGCGGCCGCAGGCAGGTCGTTGAAACCGGCGATGGCCAGGCGTTGCGGCACCGCCAGATCGAGCTGACGGGCACGAAACAGCGCCCCCAGGGCCAGGTCGTCGTTGTTGAAGAACACCGCATCGATCTGTGGCTGCTGGGCCAACAGCCGATCCAGCAGGTTCGCCCCCAGGCCGATGGAGGACAGTTCCGGGGTCAGCAGTTCCAGGTTCGGGTCGTAACGGCCGTGGGCCTGCATGCATTGCCGATAGCCTTCGGCGCGCTGCAGTGTGCGCGGGTCGAGCTGGGCGGCGGCAAAGGCGATATGCCGATAGCCACGGGCGATCAACGCCTCGGCCATGGCCGCGCCGGCCTCCAGTTGCGAGAAGCCGACGCAGTACTCGTCCTCGGCATCGCTCAGCTCCATCATGGTGACGATGGGGCCGCGGCAACCGCCAAGAATCTCCCGCGCCGCATCGCTGCGCTCAAAACCGGTGAGCAGCAGGCCAGCGGGCTGGTGCGCCAGGTAGGAGCGCAGCAGGCGTTCGTCTTCCTCGGGCCGGTAGTGGCTGACCCCGATCATCATCTCGAACCCGGCGGGCATCAGCACCCGCTGGATCGCCTCGACGGTGTCGACGAATACCGAGTTGGACAGCGACGGGATCAGCACCGCGACCAGATTCGACTTCGAGCTGGCCAGGGCCCGCGCCGCCGGATTTGCCACGTAGCCCAGGGCCTTGGCCGCCTGCATGACCTGGGCGCGCAGGGCATCGGAAACCCGCTCCGGCTGCGACAGGGCGCGCGAGGCGGACATCAGCGAACAGCCGGCCGCCTTGGCCACATCGGACAGGGTGACGCGTTCGGCGGAGCGACGACGACGTTGGGTCATGGGCAGTTCCCTGGAAAAGGCAGGCGATTCTAGCAGCGGCCGGCTGTTGTAGGGTGCGCAGGGCAGCCTGGGCTGCGTGCAGCAGGCGTAAACCGCCCGGTGCGCGCAGCCCTAAGACCGTCGATCAGTTCGCGACCTTGGCCAGCTCGGCCTGCACCTGGTCGAACAGCGGCTGGCCGACGGTATCGACCACCTGCTGAATCGCCGGTTGGGCCCGCTCACGCATGCGCTGCATTTCCTCGGCGCTGATCTGATTGACCTGCATGCCGTTCTCCTCGAGCTGGGCCAGGGCCTTGGCCGCCTCGGCGCGGGTGTCCTGGCGCTCGAAGTCGCGGGCTTTCTTCGCCGCTTCAAGGATGATGCCCTGCTCGGTCGCCGACAACCCGTCCCACCAGCGCTTGGAGGCGGTGACGATCCACGGGCTGTAGACGTGGTTGGTCACGGTCAGGTACTTCTGCACCTCATAGAACTTCGAGGAAAGGATGGTATTGAAGGGGTTTTCCTGGCCATCCACCGCCTTGGTTTCCAGCGCGGTAAACAGCTCGGAGAACGGCAGCGGTACGGCGTTGGCTCCCATCAGCTTGAAGGTCTCGAGAAACACCGGGTTGGGCATCACCCGCAGCTTGATCCCGGAGAAATCCTCCAGCTTGCTGATCGGCCGGGCATTGTTGGTCATAT
Organism: uncultured Pseudomonas sp.; assembly: GCA_964578635.1. Lineage (GTDB taxonomy): Bacteria > Pseudomonadota > Gammaproteobacteria > Pseudomonadales > Pseudomonadaceae > Aquipseudomonas. Next base: position 11,743 of record CAZOEC010000043.1, on the reverse strand, counting down.
TGCGAAAGCCGTTTTCCCAGTAGACCAGGCCGACCAGGCCCTTCTCTTCCAGCTTGTCCATCACCTGGCGGCCGACCGGGCCGTCCAGCACGGCGTCGGCCTGCTGCTCGTTGCTGAACAGAAACGGCGTGTCCCACACCGCCATCTCCTTGGTAATCCCGACCAGGGTGGCGGTGGAGCCGACCATCATTTCCTGGGCACCGCCCATCAGGGCGCTCTGCATCTGGTCATCCGAACCCAGGCTGGCGGCGGCGAAGGTGCGCATCTTCAGTTTGCCCTCGGAGGCCTTGGCCACCTCTTCGGCAAACAGCTTGGCGGCGCGGCCCTGGTTGCTGCTTTCGTTGAGGCCATAGCCGAAACGAATCATCCGCGAGCGGACATCGTCGGCCTGGGCCGTTACCGCGGCAATCGGGCTGAACAGCATGGCCGTAGCCAGGAGGATAAGCAGTGGACGTTTCATCAGTGAGTACCTTTTATTGTTGTCAGCAGTACGACAAGGATGCCCGGCACGCAGCACCGGGCGGTGAAAAGACGGGTCAGCGCAACCAGGCCAGCGGCACCGTGATAATCGCCGGGAAGGCGATCAGCAGTGCGACGATGCCCAGGTAGATCAGGAAGAACGGCATCACCCCGCGCACCAGGATTTCCATGCGCAGGCGACCGATGCCGCCGACCACATTGAGCACCGTGCCCACCGGCGGGGTAATCAGGCCGATGGAGCCGATCAGGACGAACATCACGCCGAAATACACCGGGTCGATACCGGCCTTGATCGCGATCGGGGCCAATACCGGGGCCAGGATCAGGATGGTCGGGGTCAGGTCAAGGACCATGCCCACCGCGACCATCAGCAGCATGATCGCAATCATCAGCAGATAGGGGTGGTCGAGCAGCGGCCCGAGCATCATGCCGATCTCATCGGGTAGCTGGGCCAGGGTCACCATATAGGCCGACACCGTAGCCGCAGCGCAGAGGAACATCACCGAGGCGGTGGTGCGGCTGGCCCGGGTCAGGGTCTCATTCAGGGCCGCCCAGCTCAGCTCGCGGTACAGCAGCGTGGAGACCGCCAGGGCATAGACGGCCGCCACCACCGCCGCTTCGGTCGGGGTGAAGATGCCGAAGCGCAGACCGCCAACGATAATCACCGGCAGCATCAGGGCCGCCGCACCATCGACCAGCACCGCGCGGCGCTCGGCCTTGCTCGCCTTGGGCGGCGTTGGCTCGGTAAAGCCGCGGGCGATCAGGGTCCAGGCGAAGATCAGGCCCACGCCCATGATCAGGCCAGGAACCAGCCCGGCCATAAACAGCTGGCTGATCGAGGTATTGGTCACCACGCCATAGATCACGAAGGGCATCGATGGCGGAATGATCGGCGCGATAATGCCGCCGGCCGCCACCAGGCCGGCCGAGGAATGCAGCGGATATCCACGCTGGCGCATCATCGGCAGCAACAGCGTGGCCAGCGCCGCGGTATCGGCCAGCGCCGAACCGGACATGCTGGCCAGCAGCACCGCAGCGGCAATCGCCACATAACCAAGGCCGCCGCGCAGGTGGCCGAAATAGGCCTGGGCCATGGCGATAATGCGCCGGGAAATGCCCCCGGCGTTCATCAGCTCACCGGCCAGGATAAAGAACGGTACGGCCAGCAGCGGAAAGCTGTCGGCACCGGCGAGCAGGTTCTGCGCCAGCAATTGCACATCCCAGAATTCCAGGTACCACATCAGCACCGCGCCGGTGAGAATCAGGGCGAAGGCGATGGGCATGCCGAAAGACATAAAGCCCAGCAGTGAAGCAAGGAAGACAGCGACGGTCATCAGCGGGTCCTCGGTGGGCAGTGCCCGATTTTTATTAAGTAGAGGGCTTAATCGGCCGTGATATTGGCGTTGGCAACGGGCAGCGGCTCGGGCCGTCGCCAGACATTGACCAGTTGCAGCAATGCCAACAAAGCCAGAACCCCCATGCAGGCCAGCACCGGGAACATGCCCAGCACCACGGGATAGCCGACCACCGTGCTGTGGTTGCCCCAGCCGTATTGCACCTGCTGCCAGGCCCCTAAAGCCGCCAGCACGCTAGCGCCGGCGACCAGCAACCAGCTGGCGGAATCCACCAGACGACGGGCCGCCTGGGGGAAACGATCGCGGATCATGTTGAAGCGCATCAGCTCGCCACGGCGCATGCTCGAGGCCACGCCGACGAACACCAGCCAGACGAACGCCAGGCGCGACAGCTCCTCGGCTCCTGCCCAGCCCGTGCCGAAGGCATAGCGCAGCACCACGTTGCCGAAGACCGCAGCGACCATGAATGCCATCAGCGCGGCCATCAGGCCATCGGTCAGGCGGTCGAACAGCCGCGCCAGCCAGCCGCCGTAAATAGGCTCGCCGCTCAGTTCCGGCGCATGGTTAGCGCTATCAAAGTCAGCCACAGAAAGCGCCGACTGCGCGCCGATAGCCGCACCCGACAGATCGCGGCGCAGCCAGGCGCAGACCTCGGCCACCACCGCCTCGCGGCTCTGCGCGGCGCTGACGGTGCACACATGGGGTTCATTGCGGGGGTCTTCGAGGGTGGCGAACTGGCTGTCGACCAGCGAGGTCGGCATAAAGTGGCCCGGCCGGGCACCCACCCGCAGCAAGGCGGTGGCGTGATCGATCTGCAGATGGGCGAACTGCAAACCCGGCACCGCCTGGCGCAACTGATCGCGGTAGCTGCGCTTGAGCGCCGAGCAGGCCAGCACAAAGCCCTGCCCTGCGGCCTGCGCGGCCTGCATCTCGACGATCAGCGCATCCAGCCAGTGAACCCGGTCGGCGTCGCTCAGCGGAATACCGGCGCGCATGCGTTCGACGTTTTCGCGGGGGTGAAACAGGTCGGCCTCGATATGCCGCCAACCGAGTTCGGCGGCGATGGCCTGGCTGATATCGCTCTTGCCCGAACCACTGACCCCCATCACCACAAGGGTGCGGTCAGCCGGCGCAGGGCCATTGGCAGAAAGGCTTGTGTTCATGAAATCTCCGAAGCACCGTCGCGGGGTGCCGTTTTTGTTTTGCCGGATGGTAGCGCTAACCAAACCGCTCGACAAGCCTCCTCCTGGACAATCGACGAAAGGTTTCGAGCGCTGCTCTGAGCCATCTCGACGGGCAACGGCGACGCCAGCAGACGCGGGACAGGCCTGCTCCCAAGTCATTGCACAGTGTCCGCATGAAGACTAAACTGCAAAATAAGTCCATATACGGATTAAATACCATGACTGCTAGCGCGCAACGCAACGCGCCAGTCCTCGACATCGAGTCACCCAAGGCCGGCCAGGTCGCACTGAAGTTCTTCTTCAACCTGATGGACAAGTGGCATTGCTCGGTCGAGGAACAGATGGTGCTGCTGGGGTCGATCAGCCGCAGCACCCTGTACAAGTACCGCCAGCTGCCGGAAGTACGCCTGCCCCGCGACACCATGGAACGGGTGTCCTACCTGATGGGCATCCACAAGTCCCTGCGCATCTTGTTCGGCGACAAACCCTCGACCTACGAGTGGGTGAGAAAAGCCAACAGCGAGGCACCGTTCAACGGCAACAGCGCACTCGAGCTGATGCTCGCCGGTGGCGTGGTCGATCTCGCCGACGTGCGCCGCTACCTCGACGGGGTCAGGGGGTGAGGCAGGCCCTGCCCGCCTGGCCGCGGGCCTACCGCCTGGTCTCCAGTGCCTTTCCGCCTATCTCGGTATTCGAGGATGTGCTGGATGCCGCCGACCTCGAGCAGGCCTTCCTGATCGAAGGCCTGACCAACGACCGCCTGCGCGAAGAAGCCGGCCTACTCGCTCACGTGGCTCCAGAAGACCGGGTCAGCGGCCCTGGTTCGTCGCCGCTGATGGCCGCCTTCACCCATGTCGGCGCGATCAGCCGTTTTACCGCGGGTCAGTATGGCGTCTACTACTGTGCCGACAGCCTGCACACCGCGGTGGCGGAGACCCGCTACCACCGCGAGCGCTTCCTGCGCGCGACCCAGGAGCCAAGCCTGGAGCTGACCCTGCGTGCCTACGTCTGCCAGGTGGTCAAGGCGCTGGACGACATTCGCCAGGCGCACGAACACCTGCACGACCCGGACCCGGCCGCCTACCCGATCGCCCAGCGTTTCGCCGCCGAACGGCGCCAGCAAGGTTCCTGGGGCCTGCTGTACCGCAGCGTGCGCCACCCGGCGGGCGAATGCGCCGCCCTGTTCCGCCCGCCGGCGGCGAGCATTCCGCGCCAGGGCGTGCATTTGCGCTACGTATGGGATGGCAAGCTGCAGCGGATCACCGACGTCTTCACCCTTAAAACCATCGCCTGAATGCCCGACACTCTGTAGCTCTCCAACTGCCTGCCTGATTTCGCCACTCAACTGGACCTCCCCCATGTTCAAGAAAAGCATCAACGCCCTCCTCGCCACCTGGCTAACCGGCTTGATCGTCTTGCTGCCGCTGGCCTTGAGCCTGACGCTGCTGTCCTGGATAGTCGGCCTGTTGAACCGGGCTATCGGGCCGTCCAGCTATATCGGCCAGGTGTTTGCGGCCATGGGTCAGCCATTCGCCAGCAACGCCTACCTGGCGTACAGCCTGGGCACAGTGGCGCTGCTGGTGAGCATCTATGCCCTGGGCCTGGGCGTACAGCTCGGGCTGCGCCGCCCGCTGCAATGGCTGACCGACCTGACCCTGCGGCGCATTCCGCTGTTCGGCAAGCTGTACAACCTGGCCGATCGCTTTGTCGCCCTATTGGAGAAAAAGGAAGGTGCCAACATCAACGCCATGAGCCCGGTCTGGTGCCTGTTCGGTGGCGATGGTGCCGCCGTGCTGGCGCTGATGCCCAGCTCGAATGTGATCGATATTGATGGCCGCAGCTATTACGCCGTGCTGGTGCCCACCGCGCCCATCCCCATCGGCGGCGGCCTGCTGTATGTGCCCGTGGAATGGGTCAAGCCAGCCGATATCGGCATCGACGCCTTCACCAGCATCTACCTGTCCATGGGTATCAACCCACCGCCGCCGAGGCCGGGCAAAGACTAGCTAGCGGTCCCGTGCGGCACCTTTGCGCGGATCTAAAGACTGCGCGCAATCACCATACGCTGCACGTCGCTGGTGCCCTCATAGATCTGGCACACACGCACATCGCGATAGATGCGTTCCAGGGGGAAATCCTTGAGGTAGCCGTAGCCGCCCAGGGTCTGCAGCGCCGTCGAACAGACCCGCTCAGCCATCTCCGAGGCGAACAGTTTGGCCATCGAGGCCTCGCTCAGGCAGGGCATCCCGGCCTCGCGCAGGCTGGCGGCGTGATGCACCATCTGCCGCGCCACGGCGATCTGGGTGGCCATATCGGCCAGGCGGAAGGCCACCGCCTGATGCTCGATGATCGGCTTGCCGAAGGTCACCCGCTCGTGGGCGTAGTCGCGCGCCGCTTCGAATGCGGCGCGGGCCATGCCCACCGCCTGGGCGGCAATGCCGATACGCCCGCCTTCCAGATTGCCCAGGGCGATGCGGTAGCCCTCGCCCTCCTCACCCAGGCGCAGGCTGACCGGGATACGCAATTCGTCGAGCTGGATCTGGCAGGTATCTGAAGCGTGCTGGCCGAGTTTTTCCTCTACCCGCACCACCGAATAGCCCGGCGTGTCGGTGGGCACGATAAAGGCGCTGATGCCCTTCTTGCCGGCTTGCGGATCGGTGACGGCGAAGACGATCACCATACCGGCGTGGCTGGCGGAGGTGATGAACTGCTTGCTGCCGTTCAATACATAGTGCTCGCCATCGCGCCGGGCCCGGGTGCGCAGATCGCTGGCATCGGAGCCGGCCTGCGGTTCGGTGAGGGCGAAGGCCCCGAGCATCCGGCCCTCGGCCAGGGGTTTGAGGAACTGCTGCTTCTGCGCCTCGCTGCCGTACTTGAGGATCGGCATGCAGCCCACCGAGTTGTGCACGCTCATGATGGTCGAACAGGCCCCGTCGCCGGCGGCGATTTCCTCCAGGGCCATGGCATAGGCCAGGTGGCCGGTCTGCGCCCCACCCCATTGCTCCGGCACCAGCATGCCCATAAAGCCCAGCGCGCCCATCTCGGCGATGGCATCGCTGGGGAAACGGTGCTCGCGGTCCCACTCGGCGGCGCATGGCTTGAGCCGCTCCTGGGCGAACTGGCGGGCCATATCGCGGATCTGCACATCTAGCTCTGAAGGGATCATCTTTGCTCTCTCGCAACAATCTGATGGGGGCTTGCCCGTGCAACAACCTGCGCGGCGTTACAGGCGCTCGATGGCCACGGCGGTGGCCTCGCCGCCGCCAATGCACAAGGTCGCCACACCGCGCTTGAGGTCATACTGTTGCAGGGCGCTGAGGAGGGTCACCAGCACCCGCGCGCCGGACGCGCCGATGGGGTGGCCCAGGGCGCAGGCACCACCGTGCACATTGAGCTTGTCGTGGGGGATATCCAGGTCGCGCATGGCCGCCATCGGCACCACGGCGAACGCCTCGTTGACCTCGAACAGGTCGACCTCGCCCAGGGTCCAGCCCGTGCGCTGCATCAGGCCCTGCAGCGCCCCCACTGGCGCAGTGGCGAACAGGTTGGGCGCATGGGCGAAGCTGGCGTGGCCACGGATCGCCGCCAAAGGCGTCAGGCCGCGTCGCTCGGCCTCGGACAGGCGCATCAGCAGCAACGCCGCGGCACCGTCGGAAATCGAGCTGGCATTGGCCGCGGTCACGGTTCCGCCCTCGCGGAAAGCCGGTTTGAGGGTCGGGATCTTCTCGATACGGGCCTTGGGCGGCTGTTCATCGCTGTCGATGCTGCGCAGCTCGCGGCCAACCATGGCCTGCACCGCGGTGATTTCCGCGGCAAAACGGCCTTCGGCCATGGCGCGCTTGGCACGGTCAAGGGAGCTGATGGCGAAGGCATCCTGCTGCTCGCGGCTAAAGCCGTAGGCCTGGGCGCACTCCTCGGCGAAGCTGCCCATCAGGCGGCCCTTGTCGTAGGCGTCCTCCAGACCATCGAGAAACATATGGTCAAGCACCCGGCCATGACCCATGCGATAGCCGCTGCGCGCCCGCTCCAGCAGGTAAGGCGCGTTGGACATGCTTTCCATGCCGCCGGCGATCACCACCTCGGCGCTGCCGGCCAGCAGCAGGTCATGGGCGAGCATCGTCGCCTTCATGCCCGATCCGCACATCTTGTTGATCGTCGAACACACCGTGGCCTGGGCCAACCCCGCACCCAGGGCCGCCTGGCGTGCCGGAGCCTGGCCCTGACCGGCCTGCAGCACGCAGCCCATCAGCACTTCGTCCACGGCATCGGCGGCCAGACCGGCGCGCGCAAGGGTCGCACGGATCGCCGCAGCCCCCAGCTCGGCGGCCGTGAGCGCCTTGAAGTCGCCAAGGAACGCGCCCATCGGCGTGCGCGCGGCACTGACGATTACCACCGGATCGGACTTCATATTCATCTCGCTACTCCTCATAACACTGTCCATGGGCCCGGAGGCAATCCGGGGAAACACGCGGCCCTGCTCTGCCGGACCTGATCCGGGCCAGGGTCTGTTTTATTTCGCCGCCATACGCAACGCGCCATCCAGGCGGATCACCTCGCCGTTGAGCATCGGGTTCTCGACGATGTGCCGCACCAGCGCGGCGTATTCCTCGGGGCGGCCCAGGCGCGGCGGGAACGGCACACCTGCCGCCAGCGAGTCGCGCACCTCCTGCGGCATGCCGGCCATCATCGGGGTCTCGAAGATGCCCGGGGCGATGCACATCACACGGATGCCGGAGCGCGCCAGTTCGCGCGCCGCCGGCAGGGTCAGCGCCGCTACCCCGCCCTTGGAGGCGGCGTAGGCGGCCTGGCCGATCTGCCCGTCGAAAGCGGCTACCGAGGCAGTATTGACGATCACCCCGCGCTCACCCTCGGTATTCGGCGCGCCCTGGGCCATGGCCTCGGCGGCCAGGCGCAGCAGGTTGAAGCTGCCGATCAGGTTGACCTCGAGGGTGCGGCGGAAGCTGTCCAGGCCGTGCACGGCATTTCGCCCCAGTATCTTCTCGGCCGGTGCGATACCGGCGCAGTTGACCAGCCCGTGCAGACCGCCAAAGACGTCCAGGGCCATGGCCACGGCTGCGCGGCCGTCGTCCTCGCGGGTGATATCGGCCTGGATAAAACGGGCGTTCGCGCCCAGGGCATCGGCCGCCGCACGGCCGGCCTCGGCATTGATATCCAGCAGTACGACCCTGCCGCCCTGCCCGACCAGCTCGCGGGCACTGGCCAGGCCCAGGCCGGAGCCGGCACCGGTTACCAGGAAGACGCTATCGGCAATACGCATTGGTGCTTTCTCCTCGATCAGTGGGCCGTGGCCACCTGGGCCTTGGCGATTTCCTGGTTGCGCAGCAGAAAGCGCTGGATCTTGCCGCTGGGGGTCTTGGGCAACTCGGCGACGAATTCCACTTCGCGCGGATAGGCATGCGCCGACAGACGCTTGCGCACGTGCTGTTGCAGGGCCTCGGCCAGTTCGGCACTGGCCAACTGGTTCGCGTGCAGCACGACGAAGGCCTTGACCAGTTCGGTGCGCTCCGGGTCGGGCTTGCCGATCACCGCCGCCTCGATCACTGCGGGGTGCTCGATCAACGCGCTCTCCACGTCGAAGGGGCCGACCCGGTAACCGCTGGTGGTGATCACGTCATCAGCACGACCGACAAAGCTGATGCTGCCGTCGTCGTTCAGCTCGACGGTATCGCCGCTCAGGTAGTAGTCGCCAACGAAGGCCTTGGTGTTCATACCCAGGTAGCCGGGGAACCAGAACAGCGGCGAGCGCCGCCGATCCAGCGCCAACACCCCGGGCTGGCCGGGCGGCAGCTCGCAGCCCTGCTCGTCCAGCACCACCACGCGGTGGCCGGGCACGGCATAGCCGGCGGCACCGAGGCGTACCGGATGCTGCAAGGCATGGTGGTTGCACAGCACCATACCCAGCTCGGTCTGGCCGTAGTGGTCGTGAATGGTGCAGTCCAGACCCTCGGCAAACCAGCGGATCACCTCCGGGGTCAGCGGCTCGCCGGCGCTGCTCACTGCGCGCAACTGGCCCTTGAGCTGGGCCTGCACCTCATCCCTGGCGGCCAGCAGCAGACGATAGGCCGTAGGCGAGCCAGCCAGGTTGCGGATGCCGTACTTGCGGATCACCCGGCAGGTGCTCTCGACGCTGAAGGCACCCTCGTAGAAGGTGGTGGCATGGCCCATGGCCAACGGGCCGGTCACCGCGTAGTAGAGGCCGTAGGCCCAGCCCGGATCGGCCAGGTTCCAGAACGGCTCGTCCTCGCGCAGGTCCACCGCGTCGCGCATATAGCCGACAAAGGCGGCGATGGCCTTGAGCGGCACCGGCACCGGCTTGGCCAGGCCGGTGGTGCCGGAGGTGAACATCATCAGGAAGGCGTCTTCTGCGCTGCGCAGCACCGGCTCGAAGCTGTCGGGCTGGGACTCCAGTTCGGTCCAGAAATCCGCCTCGCCGCCAGTTGCATGCAGCGTCAGCAGCGGCGGCGCAGCGGCCACCTCATCCAGCTTGGCGCGATTGGCGGCGTCCACCACCACCAGGCGGGTGCCGGCGCTGGCCACGCGGTGTTCGATGGCCTTGGGGCCGAAGGCGGTGAACAGCGGCTGGTACACCGCCCCCAGACGCCAGGTGCCGAGAATGGTGATCAGCAGCTCGGGGGTGCGTGGCAGCATGCCGGCCACGCAGTCGCCGGGACGCACGCCGCGGCTGTGCAGGACGTTGGCGAAGCGCGCCGACGCCTGCTGCAACTGGGCGAAGGTCCAGACGGCGCTGCTACCGTCACGTCCCTCCCAGTAGAGGGCGACACGCCCATCGTCGGCGTGGCGGTCGCAGCATTCGATGCAGGCGTTAAGGGCATCGGCTCGCCCGGACAGAGCACCGGCCAACGCCTGATCGAGGTCGAAGGTCTGGGCGGCGGTGAGGTAATCACGCATATCGGTCTCCCGGCTTGTTCTTGTGTGGAGTGCCGGGAATAGTCGCGCCGGCTAGCGCAGCCGGCAATGTCGAAAGCCGTCGATCGACCCGAGCGTTTTGGACAGCGCCGCTCAGAACCTGTTAACGATCTCGCGAGCTAGAGCGCTACAAGGCGCTACGTGAGTAACAGCCTCCGGCTGGTCAAAACAGGCGAGGAACGGTCGGAGTCGCGTACGACTTTACGGAGCTGTAAATGAGCAGTACTCGCTTTGCTCGCCCCTCAGGGGCCGCACTAAAGTGCGTTAGCCGCAAGCGGCTTTCCGAGCCTGTTTCTAACGCAGTAGGGCCGACGCGCAGCAGATCGTAAGCAGGTTCTCAGTCCGGGCTATGCAGCGCGCGGTACTGCCCCGGGGTGGTTCCGGTCCACTTCTTGAACGCCTTGTAGAAGGCGCTGGTGTCGGCGAAACCGAGGTCGAAGGCCAGTTCGCTGAAGTTGCTCGCGCCGCTGTCCAGCCGGGCGATGGCCAGGTCGCTGCGCACCTGATCCTTGAGCCCCTGATAGGACTGCCCCTCCCCGGCCAGCTTGCGCCGCAGGGTCGAGGGGGCCATATAGAAATGCCCGGACAGGGCGTCGAGATCGGGCCAGCGCTCCGGTTTGAGGCTGCGCAGGTAGACCTTGATCCGCGCGCCCAGACTCTGCGGGTCGCGGTAGCGCACCAGGATATTGCCCGGCGCGCCGGCCAGAAAGCGCTTGAGCTCGCGTTCGCTGCGCCGCACCGGCAGGGCCAGGCAGTCGGCGTTGAACAGCAGGCGGTTATGCGGACGCTCGAAGCGCAGGTGGTCGCTGAACATCACCCGGTAGTCGCCGCAATAATCCGGGGCGGCGCAGCACAGCTCGACGCCGAGGATGGCGATGCGCCGCCCGGCCAGCCAGCAGGCCAGGCCATGCAACATCAACCACAGGGTGAAGCAGGCGAAGGCCCGACACGCTGGCCCGCCCTTCTCGTCGAGCACGATCTGCGCCAGGCTGCCCTGGCGCTCCAGGCGCGGCTGCAGGCCGTCGAAGATCAGGCCGAGAAAGCTCAGCATGCTCTCCAGCGCGCGGCCCACATCCGCTTCCCGCAGCGCGGCATGGGCCATATAGGCGAAGCTGCCGGACTTCATGCGCCGCCCGTCCATGCCGAAGAACTCGTCGTCCGTGGCCGCGGCGATAGCCCGCCACAACCGTGCATAGGCCTGCGCCGACACCCGCGCATAGGGCCGCTGCAACAGCGCCGGAGCGATCCCGGCCTGCTCCAGCAGTGGTGCATCGTCCAGGCCCTGGCGACGGCGCTCGAGCAGCGCCTCTGCTACCAGCTGGACTGAGATGGTGCCTTTCTCGGCGGCAATGGCCGTCATATCGTTCCTTGTCGCCCTGATGATCAATGCGCACTGTCGCAGGCCGGCACCGCGTAGGCAATCGCCGGCAGCGCTCAGCTAGGCTGGCTCCCAGCCAGCGTCTCGATACTGAGCTCGCGCATGCGGAACTTCTGCACCTTGCCGGTTACCGTCATCGGAAAGTCGTCGACGAAGAGGAAGTGGCGCGGCACCTTGAAGTGGGCGATGCGCCCCTTGCAGAACCCGCGCAATTGCTCGTCACTGCCCTCCTACCCCGGATGGCACTTGGCCCAGGCGACGATCTCCTCGCCGCACTTGTCGTCCGGTATCCCCACCACCTGCACATCGACCACCGCCGAATGGCCGAACAGGAACTCCTCGGTCTCGCGCGGATAGACGTTCTCGCCGCCGCGAATGATCATGTCCTTGTTGCGCCC
>CAZOEC010000042.1:0-35103 GCA_964578635.1 uncultured Pseudomonas sp. | reverse complement strand
GGTGCGTTTCAATGTCAGCGTGATCGTCGAGCAGAACGGCCGCCGTGAGCGCGGCAGCCATGGCGGCGGCGGGCGTACCGACTACCGCTACTTCCTCGAGCAGACCAGCAATAACGAAGAGCGCGCCATGGGCTATGCCCGTGAGGCCCTGCGCCAGGCGCTGGTCAATCTGGAAGCAATTCCGGCCCCGGCCGGCAGCATGCCGGTGGTGATGGGCGCGGGCTGGTCTGGCGTGCTGCTGCACGAAGCGGTCGGCCATGGCCTGGAGGGCGACTTCAACCGCAAGGGCAGCTCGGCTTACAGCGGGCGGATGGGCGAGCAGGTGGCCTCCAGTCTGTGCACCATTGTCGATGACGGTACCCTGGCCGAGCGTCGCGGCTCCCTGAGCATGGACGATGAAGGCACCCAGACCCAGTGCACCACGCTGATCGAGAACGGCGTGCTCAAGGGCTATATGCAGGACAAGCTGAATGCCCGCCTGATGGGCGTGGCCTGCACCGGCAACGGTCGCCGTGAGTCCTACGCACACCTGCCGATGCCGCGTATGACCAACACCTACATGCTGGCTGGCGAAAGCGATCCGGAAGAAATCATCCGCTCGGTGAAGAAGGGCATCTACTGCGCCAACCTCGGCGGCGGTCAGGTGGATATCACCAGCGGCAAGTTCGTCTTCTCCACCAGCGAGGCCTACCTGATCGAGGACGGCAAGATCACCGCCCCGGTCAAGGGCGCAACCCTGATTGGCAATGGCCCGGAAGCCATGAGCAAGGTGTCGATGGTCGGTAACGACCTGGCCCTGGACAGCGGCGTCGGCACCTGCGGCAAGGACGGCCAGTCGGTGCCAGTCGGCGTCGGTCAGCCGACCCTGAAAATCGATGCAATTACGGTGGGTGGGACGGGTAGCTGATTGGTGTGCTCTGTAGGAGCGGCCTTGGCCGCGAAGCGATTTTTCGCGGCCAAGGCCGCTCCTACAGGCTGAGGCCTAGCGCAAGCCGCGCTGGGTTTCATCCAGTTCGCGGATGTATTTGAAGATTTTGCGTGACGCGGCTGGCGGCTTGTTCTGCGCCAGTTCGTGCTGGCCCTGGCGGATCAGCTGGCGCAGGTGCTGGCGGTCGGCGTCGGGGTATTCGCCGACAAATTTTTCCAGGGTGTCGTCGTCGCCGTTGAGCAAGCGGTCGCGCCAGCGCTCCAGGTTATGAAAGCGTTCGTTGTACTGGCGGGTGGAGGCATCCAGCTGGTCGAGCAGAGTGAGGATGGATTCGATGTCCTGATCGCGCATCAGCCGGCCGATAAACTGCACGTGGCGTTTTTTCGCGGCATTGGCGGTGTGTTTCGGTGCTTCGGCCAGCGCGCGACGCAGCTCGTCGGTCAGCGGCAGCTTGTTCAGCAGATCGAGTTTCAGGGTAGTCAGGCGTTGCCCCAGATCCTGTAGCGCATGCAACTCGCGCTTGACCTGGGTTTTGCTCTTCTCGCCGGAGAATTCGTCAAGGTATTCAGACATGGTGGCGGTCCAGTGGAAAACGCCGACATGATAGCAGCAAGTTTCCAGCTGTAAGCGTCTGGCTTGTCTGGCCGCGCCTGCAGCTTATCGTTCAGGAGTGTTTATGAGTGCAGTAGATATCGTCGGCCCCGAGGCCGTGCCGCAATTGCAGGCCCAGGTCGAGCAGATTATTGCCGAGGCCCGCAAGCAGGGTGCCAGCGCCTGCGAAGTGGCCGTGTCGGTGGAGCAGGGGCTGTCCACCACGGTGCGTCAGCGCGAGGTGGAAACCGTCGAGTTCAACCGTGATCAGGGTTTCGGCATTACCCTCTATGTCGGCCAGCGCAAGGGCTCGGCCAGTACCTCGGCCAGCGGTGAGGCGGCGATCCGGGAAACCGTCGCGGCGGCCCTGGCGATTGCCAAGCATGCCTCCGAAGACGAATGCGCCGGTCTGGCCGATGCCGGGCTGATGGCTCGCGAACTGCCGCAGCTGGATCTGTACCACGCCTGGTCGATCACCCCGGAGCAGGCCATCGAGCAGGCCCTGAGCTGCGAGGCGGCAGCCTTCGCCGCGGATGGGCGGATCAAGAATGCCGATGGCACCACCCTCAATACCCATCAAGGTTGCCGGGTCTATGGCAATAGCCATGGCTTTGTCAGCGGTTATGCCAGCACCCGGCACAGCCTGAGCTGCGTGATGATCGCCGAAGACGGTGGGCAGATGCAGCGGGACTACTGGTATGACGTCAATCGCCAAGGCGAGCTGCTGGCCGATGCCGCCAGCATCGGCCGGCGTGCCGCCGAGCGTGCGGTCAGTCGTCTGGGCGCGCGCCCGGTGCCGACCTGCGAGGTGCCGGTGCTGTTTGCCGCCGAGTTGGCCACCGGTCTGTTTGGCAGCTTTCTCGCGGCGATTTCCGGCGGCAACCTGTACCGCAAGTCGTCCTTCCTCGAGAACAGCCTGGGTCAGCAGCTGTTTCCCGAGTGGCTGAAGCTGGACGAGCGTCCGCATATCCCCCGTGCCCTGGGTAGCGCCGCTTTCGATGGCGACGGTCTGGCCACCTATGCCAAGTCCTTTGTCGAGCGCGGCGAGTTGCTCTCCTATGTGCTCGGTACCTATTCCGGGCGCAAGCTGGGCATGCCCAGCACGGCCAATGCCGGCGGCGTGCACAACCTGTTTGTCAGCCATGGTGACGAAGATCAGAAGGCCCTGCTCAAGCGCATGGGCCGCGGTCTGCTGGTCACCGAGCTGATGGGCCAGGGCCTGAATATGGTCACCGGCGACTATTCCCGCGGCGCTGGCGGCTACTGGGTGGAGAACGGCGAGATCCAGTTCCCGGTGCAGGAAGTCACTATCGCCGGCAACCTGCGGGATATGTTCCGGCAGATTGTTGCGGTGGGGAATGATCTGGAACTGCGCAGTAATATCCGCACCGGCTCGGTGCTGATCGAGCGGATGACGGTGGCGGGTAGTTAATCGCTGTAGGGCGGGCATCTTTGTCCGCCATGGTGGACAAGGCTGCGCCATGTCCACCCTACAGTCTCGAACTATTCGCCTTCGTCGAAGTAGTTGTTGATCAACTCGCTGAGGGCGTTGAGCGCTTCGCCGTCCTGTTCGCCCTCGGTATGCAGGTGCACGGGCGTGCCCTTGCCGGCGGCGAGCATCATCACCGCCATGATGCTTTTTCCGTCCACCAGGCTGTCCGGCGCGCGGCCGATCTTGACCTGGCAGGGGAAGCGGCCGGCGACGCCAACAAACTTGGCCGCCGCACGGGCATGCAGGCCAAGCTTGTTGATGATGGTGATTTCGCAGGCGGGCATCGCGGCAATTCCTTAACTGAGGTCGCGGTGGCGAATCTGGACGTTCTTCAGGATGGGTTTGAGGGTTTCGCCGAGGCGATTGGCCAGATACACCGAGCGGTGATGGCCGCCGGTGCAGCCGATTGCCACCGTGACATAGGCGCGGTTGCTGGCGGCAAAGCGTGGCAGCCACTTGACCAGGTAGGCGAGGATGTCCTGGAACATGTCTTCGACATCGGCCTGGGCCGAGAGGTAGTCGGCTACCGGCTGATCCAGCCCGGAGTAGTCGCGCAGGTCCGGCTTCCAGTAAGGGTTGGGCAGGCAGCGCACGTCGAATACCAGGTCGGCATCCACCGGCATGCCGCGCTTGAAGCCGAAGGACTCGATAAGAAAGGCGGTCCCCGGCTCCGGCTGGTTGAGCAGACGCAGTTTGAGGCTGTCGCGCAACTGGTAGAGATTGAGGTGGGTGGTGTCGATCTTCAGGTCGGCCAGGTCGATGATCGGGCCCAGCAGCAGGCTTTCGTCGGCAATCGCCTCGGCCAGCGAGCGGCTCTCGTTGGTCAGTGGATGGCGTCGGCGGGTTTCGGAAAAACGCTTGAGCAGGGTCTCCTCATCGGCGTCGAGGTAGATCACATCGCACTTGATATGCCGCGCGCGAACCTCCTCGAGCAGCTCGGGGAAGCGCTTGAGGTGGCTCGGCAGGTTGCGTGCATCGATCGACACGGCCACCTGCGGGTGCAGCAGTTCGGTATGCAGCAGGGCGCGCTCGGCCAGTTCCGGGAGCAGGCCGGCAGGCAGGTTGTCGATGCAATAGAAGCCGTTGTCCTCAAGTACATCGAGGGCGGTGCTTTTGCCGGAGCCGGAGCGACCGCTGACGATGATCAGGCGCATGCTCAGTCTCGATTGAGTTGGCTTTGCACGTCGACCACCACCTGGTACAGGGACTCATTGCTCTGAGCCTGACGCAGGCGGTCACGCACGTCGCTGCGGTCGAGCATGCTGGCGATCTGCCGGAGCAGTTCCAGGTGGGCGTCGGTCGCGGCTTCGGGAACCAGCAGAACAAACAGCAGATCGACCGGGGCACCGTCGATGGCATCGAAGTCCACCGCGGCATTGAGCCTCAGCAAGGCGCTGATCGGCGCGTTGCAACCGGGCAGGCGACAGTGCGGAATGGCAATGCCATTACCGAAACCGGTCGAGCCGAGTTTTTCGCGGGCGATCAGGCTTTCGAAGATGTCTTGGCCGTCCAGGTCAGGCAGCTCGCGCGCCACCAGGTTGGCAATCTGTTCGAGAACACGTTTTTTGCTGCCGCCCGGCACGTTCACCAGGGAACGGCCGGGGGTCAGGATAGTTTCAAGTCGGATCATAGGAGATAGACGAGGTCAGCGGGCCAGTGCGCCCTGTTGACGGTCGAGCTGTTTTTCCTTGTGCTTGATGAGTTGGCGATCGAGTTTGTCGGTGAGTAAATCGATTGCTGCATACATGTCTTCGTGTACCGCATTGGCGACAACCTCGCCGCCGGCAATGTGCAGGGTCGCTTCGATTTTCTGCTTGAGCTTCTCGACCTCCATGATGACTTGCACATTGGTGATTTTGTCGAAGTGGCGCTCCAATCGGCCGAGTTTTTCGTCGATATAGGCGCGCATGGCGTCGGTCACATCCAGCTGGTGTCCACTGATGTTGACTTGCATACCGCATTCTCCTTGTTGCCGTGTGTAAGAGGCAGGCAATAGGCCTGCCGCCGGAACACTGTGGCGTGGAAGACCCTGGCAGAACGAGTCTGGCACTGTCGCCGCCCGCGTATTGGCAGCGAGGCTGCTTGCGCGAAAGGCGAGGCCGGGTGTTGTTGTGTGCAGTGTGAACGGTCTTCCTTCTTGTACCGCCTAGATCAATCGCTTGCGCTCGCTGGATGGCGCTATCCCGAGGGATTCACGGTACTTTGCGACTGTACGGCGGGCTACTTGAATGCCCTGTGCCTCCAGTAAACCAGCGATCTTGCTGTCACTCAACGGCTTTTTTGCATTTTCCGCAGCGACCAGTTTTTTGATGATGGCGCGGATCGCGGTGGACGAGCATTCGCCGCCCTCGGAGGTGCTGACGTGGCTGGAGAAGAAGTATTTCAGCTCGTAAATGCCACGCGGGGTGTGCATGAATTTCTGCGTGGTAACCCGCGAGATGGTCGACTCGTGCATGCCCACCGCCTCGGCGATATCGTGCAGCACCAGGGGTTTCATCGCCTCGTCGCCGTAGTCGAGGAAGCCGCGCTGGTGTTCGACGATCTGCGTGGCGACCTTCATCAGGGTTTCATTGCGGCTTTGCAGGCTCTTGATGAACCAGCGCGCTTCCTGCAGCTGGTTGCGCATAAAGGTGTTATCGGCGCTGGAGTCGGCACGCTTCACAAAACCGGCGTACTGCGCGTTGACCCGCAGGCGCGGCATGGCTTCCTGGTTCAGCTCCACCAGCCAGCGTTCGTTGTGTTTGCGCACGATGACATCGGGCACCACGTATTCCGGCTCGCTCGATTCGATCTGCGAACCGGGGCGCGGGTTGAGGCTCTGGATCAGCTCGATAACCTGGCGCAGCTCGTCTTCCTTGAGCTTCATGCGGCGCATCAGCTGGCTGTAGTCGCGGCTGCCGAGCAGGTCGAGGTAATCGCTGGCCAGGCGCTGGGCTTCGCTCAGCCAGGGGGTCTTGGCCGGCAGTTGGCGCAGCTGCAGGAGCAGGCATTCGCCGAGGTTGCGCGCGGCAATGCCGGCGGGCTCGAACTGCTGGATGCGGTGCAGTACGGCCTCGACTTCGTCGAGCTCGATATCCAGCTCCGGGTCGAAGGCCTCGACCACTTCTTCCAGAGTTTCTTCCAGATAGCCCTGCTCGTTGATGCAGTCGATCAGGGTGACCGCGATCAGGCGGTCCTTGTCGGACATGGGCGAAAGGTTGAGCTGCCAGAGCATATGGCTCTGCAGGCTCTCGCCGCTGGAGGTGCGGGTGGTGAAGTCCCACTCGTCATCGTCGTTGCTGTTGCTCGGCAGGCTGCTGGCGCTGGTCTGGTAGATGTCTTCCCAGGCGGTGTCGACCGGCAGCTCATTGGGAATGCGCTCGCCCCAATCGCCTTCTTCCAGGTTGTCCACGGTCTGCGTGGCTTCCTGGTAGCTGGGCTCCTGGAAGCTGGACTCTTGCTGTTCGCTGGAAGTGGCGCTTTCTGCGCCATCGGCCATGGGGTCCGAGTTGTCGAAATCTTCGCCGTCTTCCTGGCGTTCGAGCATCGGATTGGATTCCAGTGCCTCCTGGATCTCTTGTTGCAGATCCAGGGTCGACAGTTGGAGTAGGCGAATGGCCTGTTGCAGCTGCGGTGTCATCGTCAGCTGCTGGCCCATCTTCAGGACTAGCGATGGTTTCATTGCAGACCTTATTTACCGGCGTCTGTGCGCAATCCACTACAGGGCGCGGAGGCGCCACAAGGAAGCAAATTATATGCCTGACTCTAAGGGGTTTGCCTAGGGGTGGTGCTTGTTTGCGTGAGAAAAGCCCCTGTTACAAGCGGAACTCATGCCCCAGGTACACCTCTTTGACCGTCTGGTTGGCCAGGATGGCGGCGGAGTCGCCTTCGGCGATCAGTTGGCCGTCACTGACAATGTAGGCGGTTTCGCAGATGTCCAGGGTCTCGCGCACGTTGTGATCGGTGATCAGCACGCCAATGCCCTTGGCCTTCAAGTGGTGGATGATCTGTTTGATATCGCCGACCGAGATCGGGTCGACCCCGGCAAAGGGTTCGTCGAGCAGGATGAACTTGGGCGAGGTCGCCAGGGCACGGGCAATTTCCACGCGCCGGCGTTCACCGCCGGACAGGCTCATGCCGAGGTTGTCGCGGATATGGCTGATATGGAATTCCTGTAGCAGGCTTTCCAGTTCCTTGCGCCGCTCGGTGCGGTCGAGGTCCTTGCGGGTTTCCAGAATGGCCATGATGTTGTCGGCCACGCTGAGCTTGCGGAAGATCGAGGCTTCCTGCGGCAGGTAGCCGATGCCGGCACGGGCGCGGCCGTGCATGGGCTGGTGGCTGACATCGAGGTCGTCGATCAGGATGCGGCCCTGGTCGGCCTGGACCAGGCCAACGATCATGTAGAAACAGGTGGTCTTGCCCGCGCCATTGGGGCCAAGCAGGCCGACGATCTGCCCGCTGTCGATGCTCAGGCTGACGTCGCGCACGACTTGGCGGCCTTTGTAGCTCTTGGCCAGGTGCTGGGCTTTCAATGTGGCCATGGTTACTGCGCCTGCTGGTCGGCTGGTTTGTTCTTGGGCTGGATCACCATGTCGATGCGCGGTCGCGGCACGCTGACATTGCTGCCTGTAGCGCGGCCGGCGTTGACGATCTGGCGCTGGGTGTCATAGACGATCTTCTCGCCTTCGAAGGTGTTGCCTTCCTGGATCACCTTGGCCTGGTCGATCAGTACGATGCGCTCGTTGGCGGCGAAGTACTGGATGGTCAGGCCGTAGGCCTTGACGATCTGCTTGTCGGTGGCCGGCAGCTGTTCGTAATAAGCCGGCTTGCCGACGGCGGTAAACACGTCGATATCGCCCGCTGGGGTCTGGGTGATGGTCACGGTGTCGCCCGTGATCTTCAGCGTGCCCTGGGTGATGACCACGGTGCCGCGATATACGGCCACGCCTTTCTTGTCGTCAAGTTCGGCGCTGTCGGCCTGGATCCGGATCGGCTGTTCGCGATCCGACGGCAGGGCCCAGGCGCTGATGCTTCCGAGCGCGGCGCTGAGACCGAAAAGAAGGGGGAGGGTTTTAACGAGCCTCATGCTGACCTCTTACATTGGACAGCAGGAGCATCCTGCCGTCATTCAAGTACGCTTTCATTCCTTGTGCCGTGGTCACCCCATTGGCGGCGTCGATTCTAACGGCTTGCTCGGTCTGCGCATATTCCTTATCGGGGAATACGGTCAGGCGGCTGGTGGTGAGAATGGTCGGGCGACCCTTGGCGTCGGTGCGGGCGATGCGCACCTTGTCGATCAGTTCGACTTCCTTGCCGGCCGGGGCGACTTCGCCGCGCTCGCTGCTGATGTTCCACGGCAGCTCGTCGCCGCGGTACAGCTGCATATTGGGGTTGCTGAGCAGGGTGATGTCGGTGCTGAGGATATGCTCGGTCTTGTCCGCGGTGACCTCATAGTGCAGTGAACCGTCGGGCATATATTGCACAGTGGTGATATTGGTCGCGTAGAAGTCGATGGTGTTCTGCGCGGTGCCCGGTTTGTCCCCATCGGAGAAGCTGGCGGGGTTGATGTTCCAGTAGCCGAGCGCCGCCAGCAGTGCGGCGGCGCAGGCGAGCAGGGCAATGTTGAGCAGTTTACGCGGCATGGTGGGCTCTATAGGTAGGCGGCTTGGGCGGCTTCGAGGCTGCCCTGGGCGCGCATGATCAGTTCGCAGAACTCGCGGGCGGCACCTTCACCGCCCCGGGCCTGGGTTACGCCATGGGCATGCTGGCGGACAAAGGCGTCGGCGCTGGCCACCGCCATGCCCAGGCCAACCCGGCGGATCACCGGCAGGTCTGGCAGGTCGTCGCCCAGGTAGGCCACCTGTTCATAGCTCAGGCCGAGTTCGCCGAGCAACTCGTCGAGTACCACCAGCTTGTCTTCGCGGCCCTGGTACAGATGCTGGATGCCCAGGTTCTGCGCGCGGCGCTCGACCACCGGGGTCTTGCGCCCGCTGATGATGGCGGTGCGCACGCCGGAGTTGATCAGCATCTTGATGCCGTGGCCGTCGAGGGTGTTGAAGGTCTTGAATTCGCTGCCGTCGACCAGGAAATACAGTTTGCCGTCGGTGAGCACGCCGTCGACATCGAAAATTGCCAGTTTCACGCCTTGGGCGCGTTGCTGCAGGTCAGGGTTGATCATTTCGGTGGTCATCACATTACTCCGGCGCGCAGCAGGTCGTGCATGTTCAGCGCGCCGACCGGGTGGTCGTTGCTGTCGACCACCACCAGGCCGCTGATCTTGTGGTCTTCCATGATTTTCAGGGCTTCGGCGGCGAGCATCTCGGCGCGGGCGGTCTTGCCGTGGGCGGTCATCACGTCGTCGATCAGGGCCTGGCGTACGTCGATGCCGCGATCCAGGGTGCGGCGCAGGTCGCCGTCGGTGAAGACCCCGGCCAGACGGCCATCGCTTTCCACCACCACGGTCATGCCCAGGCCCTTCTGGGTCATTTCCAGCAGGGCATCGCGCAGCGAGGTGCCGCGCTGCACGCGGGGCAGGGCGCTGCCGGCGTGCATGACGTTTTCCACTTTCAGCAGCAGGCGGCGGCCCAGGGCACCGCCGGGGTGGGAAAAGGCAAAATCTTCGGCGGTAAAGCCGCGGGCTTCCAGCAGGGCGATGGCCAGGGCGTCGCCAAGTACCAGCGAAACTGTGGTGGACGACGTTGGGGCCAGGTTCAGCGGGCAGGCTTCCTGGGAGACCTGGGCGTCCAGGTTGACTTCGGCGGCCTTGGCCAGGGGCGAATTGGGGTTGCCGGTCATGCTGATCAGGCGGATGCCGAGGCGTTTGATCAGCGGCAGCAGGGTAACGATTTCCGCGGTGGAACCCGAGTTGGACAGGGCCAGTACCACGTCGTCGCGAGTGATCATGCCCATGTCGCCATGGCTGGCTTCGGCCGGATGGACAAAGAAGGCGGTGGTGCCGGTGCTGGCCAGGGTGGCGGCGATCTTGTTGCCGACATGCCCGGATTTGCCCATGCCCACCACAACCACGCGGCCCTTGCTGCCCAGAATCAGCTCGCAGGCGCGGACGAAATCGCCGTTGATGCGCTGCAGCAGGTCCTCGATCGCTTCGATTTCGAGGCGAATGGTGCGCTGTGCGGATTGGATCAATTCGTTGGGCTGGCTCATGGCGTCTCTAGGGCGGCTGAGTAAAAGTCGAGGATTATAGCGGGAAAGGTGCGCCTGCCCAGCACTTCCAGTACGACTCGCCGCTCAATCGGTTGCTCAAACTGTTATCTGGCGTCACATGTTCAATCTTGGGCGGTGAAAAGCCTAGTGGTATAGTTCGCGCCCATTTTCGGTCCGTTCGACGGATGTAGTGCCCTTTTCCCGAGGTGCTGCGTCTGTCAGGCAAGCGTTGAGCAAGGAGTCCAGATGAGCGCCGAGAACCCATATGCCGTAGAGCTGAAGAGCCTGAGCTTCAAGCGCGGCGAGCGGGATATTTTCACCAATATCGATATTCGCATTCCGCGCGGCAAGGTCGTCGGCATCATGGGGCCGTCCGGCTGTGGCAAGACCACCCTGCTGCGCCTGATTGCCGCCGAACTGCGGCCCAGCGCGGGCGAGGTCTGGGTCAACGGGGTGAACCTGCCCACGCTGTCGCGCAGCGAACTGTTCGACATGCGCAAGCAGATGGGCGTGCTGTTCCAGAGCGGCGCGCTGTTCACCGACCTGGATGTGTTCGAGAACGTGGCCTTTCCGCTGCGGGTGCACACCCAGCTGCCGGAAGAAATGATCCGTGACATCGTCCTGATGAAGCTGCAGGCGGTCGGCCTGCGCGGTGCCCTCGACCTGATGCCGGACGAACTGTCCGGCGGCATGAAGCGTCGCGTGGCCCTGGCCCGCGCTATCGCCCTGGATCCGCAGATTCTGATGTATGACGAGCCCTTTGTCGGCCAGGACCCCATTGCCATGGGCGTGCTGGTGCGACTGATCCGCCTGCTTAGCGATGCCCTGGGGATTACCAGCATCGTGGTGTCCCACGATCTGGCGGAAACCGCCAGCATCGCCGACTACATCTATGTGGTCGGCGACACCCAGGTGCTGGGGCAGGGCACCCCGGACGAGCTGATGAATTCGGACAACCCACGGGTGCGTCAGTTTATGCAGGGTATCCCCGATGGGCCGGTACCCTTCCACTTTCCGGCGGCCAATTACCGCGACGATCTATTGGGGGGGCGCTGATGCGCAAGACATCTGTGCTCGAGCGGGTTCGCCTGTTCGGCCGGGCCGGTATCGATGTGGTGGCCACACTGGGGCGTTCCACCCTGTTCCTGCTGCGGGCGCTGTTCGGCGGCGGTTCACGCAACGGCTTCCAGTTGCTGGTCAAGCAGCTCTATTCGGTGGGGGTGATGTCCCTGGCGATCATCGTGGTCTCGGGGCTGTTTATCGGCATGGTGCTGTCGCTGCAGGGCTTCAGCATCCTGACCAAATACGGTTCGGAGCAGGCGGTGGGGCAGATGGTTGCTCTGACTCTGCTGCGCGAGCTGGGGCCGGTGGTTACCGCCCTGCTGTTTGCCGGGCGCGCCGGTTCGGCGCTGACCGCGGAAATCGGCAATATGAAATCCACCGAGCAGCTCTCCAGTCTGGCGATGATCGGGGTCGACCCGCTCAAATACATAGTCGCGCCGCGGCTGTGGGCCGGTTTTATCTCGATGCCCTTGCTGGCGATGATTTTCAGCGTGGTCGGCATCTGGGGTGGAGCCATGGTCGCCATCGACTGGCTCGGGGTTTACGAAGGCTCGTTCTGGGCCAATATGCAAAGCAGCGTGTCGTTTCGCGAAGACGTGCTCAACGGCGTGATCAAGAGCATCGTGTTCGCCTTCGTGGTGACCTGGATCGCCGTGTTCCAGGGTTATGACTGCGAGCCCACATCCGAGGGCATCAGCAAGGCGACCACCCGTACCGTTGTATATGCCTCGCTGGCCGTGTTGGGGCTGGACTTTATTCTGACCGCTTTGATGTTTGGAGATTTCTGATGCAGAACCGCACGCTGGAAATTGGTGTCGGCATGTTCCTGTTGGCCGGGTTGTTGGCCTTGTTGTTGTTGGCCCTGCGCGTCAGCGGCCTGACCGTGGGTAGCAGCGATGGCACCTACAAGGTCTATGCGCACTTCGAGAATATCGCCGGTCTTACGGTCAGGTCGAAAGTGACCATGGCTGGGGTGACCATTGGCAAGGTAACGGCCATCGACCTGGATCGCGAGAGCTACACCGGGCGCGTGACCATGGTGCTCGATGAGGATGTGGACAATCTGCCGCTGGACTCCACAGCCTCGATCCTTACCGCCGGCCTGCTCGGCGAGAAGTACATCGGCATCAGTGTGGGGGGCGAGGAGGAGTTGTTGCGCGAGGGCGGAACCATTCACGACACCCAGTCGTCCCTTGTATTGGAAGACCTGATTGGCAAGTTTTTGCTCAACTCGGTCAATAAAGACCAGGCCAATTGAGAAAGGTAGTGAATATGATCAAGTTACTGCGTAACAGCCTGTTCCTGTGTCTGGCCCTGATGTCGCTGTCCGTCTGGGCAGCCCCGGCGGCCCATGAGGTGGTGCAGCAAACCACCACCAAGCTGCTTGCCGACCTCAAGGAAAACAAGGAGCAATACCGCACCGATCCGGCGGCGTTCTACGATGCGCTGAACAGCATTCTCGGCCCGGTGGTGGATGTCGAAGGCATTTCCCGCGGCGTGATGACCGTGCGCTTCTCGCGCCAGGCCAGCCCCGAGCAGATGCAGCGTTTCGAGGAAAACTTCAAGCGCAGCCTGATGCAGTTCTATGGCAATGCCTTGCTCGAATACAACAACCAGGACATCCGCGTGCTGCCGGTCAGCGGCAAGCAGGATCCGCAGCGCACCGCGGTGAATATGGAGATCAAGGATGGCAATGGCGCGATTTACCCGCTGTCCTACACCATGGTCAGCCAGGATGGCACCTGGAAGATGCGCAACGTGATCATCAACGGCATCAACGTCGGCAAACTGTTCCGCGATCAGTTCGCCCAGTCCATGCAGAACAACGGCAATGATCTGAACAAGGTCATCGACACCTGGAGCGACACCGTCGCCAAGGCTCGTCAGGGCACGGGTGAGTCGTGAGTCAGGCCGCTATCGGCGAGTCGAGCCCAGGCGTGCTGCGGCTCGATGGTGTGCTCGATTACCAGAGCGCCCCGGCGCTGCGTGAGCAGGGCGCGCGCCTGATTGGGGCGAGCCAGGGCACGAGCTGCGTGATCGACTGCGCCTCGGTAAGCAAATCCAGCAGCGTCGGCCTGTCCCTGTTGCTGGCCTTTATGCGCGACGCCGAGGCCGCGGGCAAAAGCCTGGTGGTGCGCGGTCTGTCCGAGGATATGCGGCAGATTGCCGGTGTCTGCGGCCTGCTCGAGGTGTTGCCGCTGGAGTCCTGATGCTGCGCGAGCGGGTTTCGGTCGGCTCGGGGTTCGCAGTGGATGGGCTTTTTTGTATGATGCTCGACCCGCGAGCCCTGGCTGCCGTCGGACTTGATCGCTGCGAGCGAGGTAAAGTCCGACTTTTGCCCGGTACTCGTCATTTGTTCGACAGGCTGCCCCATGCTTTGCTGTCGTTAATCCAAGCGTTGATCGAGGTTGAGCATGCAGGCCTTAGAAGTGAAGAGCCTCCTGGAGGCTAAATTGCCGAATACCCAGGTGGAAGTTGAAGGCGAAGGCTGCAACTTCCAATTGAACCTGATCAGTGACGAGTTGGCCGGCCTTAGCCCGGTCAAACGTCAACAGCAGATCTACGCTCACCTCAACGCCTGGATTGCCGATGGCAGTATCCACGCCGTGAGCATGAAATTTTTCAGCCGTGCCGATTGGGCCGCGCGCTCCTAAACCGAGAGAATCATGGACAAACTGATTATTACCGGCGGTGTGCGCCTCGACGGCGAAATCCGCATTTCCGGGGCGAAGAACTCCGCCCTGCCGATTCTCGCCGCCACCCTGCTGGGTGATGCCCCCGTCACCATCTGCAACCTGCCGCACCTGCACGACATCACCACCATGATCGAGCTGTTCGGGCGCATGGGCATTGAGCCGGTGATCGACGAAAAGCTCAGCGTGGAAGTGGATGCACGGGCGATCAAGACCCTGATTGCGCCCTATGAACTGGTGAAAACCATGCGCGCCTCGATCCTGGTGCTCGGCCCGATGGTGGCGCGCTTCGGTTATGCCGAAGTGGCCCTGCCGGGCGGTTGCGCCATTGGCTCGCGACCGGTCGACCTGCACATCCGTGGCCTCGAAGCCATGGGCGCGATCATCGATGTGGAAGGCGGCTATATCAAGGCCAAGGCCCCGGAAGGCGGTCTGCGCGGTGCGCATTTCTTCTTCGACACCGTCAGCGTCACCGGTACCGAGAACATCATGATGGCCGCGAGCCTGGCCAAGGGTCGCAGCGTGCTGGAAAACGCCGCGCGCGAGCCGGAAGTGGTCGACCTGGCCAACTGCCTGATCGCCATGGGCGCGAAAATCAGCGGTGCCGGTACTGACACCATCACCATCGATGGCGTCGAGCGTCTGCACGGTGCGCGCTTCAATGTGATGCCCGACCGTATCGAAACCGGCACCTACCTGGTGGCGGCTGCCGCGACTGGCGGCCGGGTCAAGCTCAAGGACACCGATCCGACCACCCTGGAAGCGGTGCTGGCCAAGCTGCAGGAGGCCGGTGCGGAAATCACCTGTGGCAACGACTGGATCGAACTGGACATGAAGGGCAAGCGGCCTAAGGCCGTCAACCTGCGTACCGCACCCTATCCGGCGTTCCCCACCGATATGCAGGCGCAGTTTATCGCCCTCAACGCGATTGCCGAGGGCACCGGCACGGTGATCGAAACCGTGTTCGAAAATCGCTTTATGCATGTCTATGAAATGAGCCGCATGGGCGCGCAGATCCAGGTTGAAGGCAATACCGCAATCGTCACCGGTGTCGACAAGCTCAAGGGTGCGCCGGTTATGGCCACCGACCTGCGTGCTTCGGCCAGCCTGGTCATCGCCGCCCTGGTCGCCGACGGCGATACCCTGATCGATCGCATCTACCACATCGACCGTGGTTACGAGTGCATCGAGGAAAAGCTGCAGATGTTAGGTGCCAAAATTCGCCGCGTTCCAGGTTGATGCCATGCTGACTATCGCGCTGTCCAAAGGCCGCATTCTCGACGACACCCTGCCGCTGCTTGCTGCGGCCGGTATCGTGCCGACCGAGAACCCGGATAAAAGCCGCAAGCTGATCATTCCCACCACTCTGGATGACGTGCGTCTGCTGATCGTGCGCGCCACCGATGTGCCGACCTATGTCGAACACGGCGCGGCCGACCTCGGCGTGGCTGGCAAGGATGTGCTGATGGAGTACGGCGGCCAGGGCCTGTATGAGCCCCTGGATCTGCGTATCGCCCGCTGCAAGTTGATGACCGCCGGTGCGGTGGGCGCGGCCGAGCCGAAAGGCCGTCTGCGCGTGGCTACCAAGTTCGTCAACGTGGCCAAGCGTTACTACGCCGAGCAGGGTCGTCAGGTCGATATCATCAAGCTGTATGGCTCGATGGAGCTGGGTCCGCTGGTGGGCCTGTCCGATAAGATCATCGATGTGGTCGACACCGGCAATACCCTGCGCGCCAACGGCCTGGAAGCCCAGGAGCTGATCGCCCATATCAGTTCGCGGCTGATCGTCAACAAGGCCTCGATGAAGATGCAGCACGCACGCATCCAAGAGCTGATCGACACCCTGCGCGAAGCGGTCGAGTCGCGACATCCACTCTGAGTCTGATGGCCGCCCCTGTGCGGCCTAGCCTATCCGCGTTATAGCCAAAATTCTCAGGTGCCCGCGCGGAGTGGTTGTTACTCTACGGGCGCTTGAGCATTCGCCAATTTAAGAGGCCCGCTATGACCGCTCCCATCGCTATCCGCCGACTCGACGCCGCCGACCAGGACTTTGCCCGTCATCTGGATCATCTGCTGAGCTGGGAAAGTGTCTCGGACGATGCGGTCAACCATCGCGTGCTGGACATCATCAAGGCCGTTCGTGAGCGCGGCGATGCCGCCCTGGTCGAATACACCAAGCAGTTTGATGGCCTGGATGTCGCCTGCATGGCGGATCTGATCCTGCCGCGCGAGCGTCTGGAGCTGGCCCTGACCCGCATCACCCCCGAGCAGCGTCAGGCCCTGGAAGTGGCGGCTGAGCGCGTGCGCAGCTACCACGAGAAGCAGAAGCAGGATTCCTGGACCTACACCGAGGCCGACGGCACGGTGCTGGGGCAGAAGGTCACCCCGCTGGACCGCGCCGGTCTCTACGTGCCGGGCGGCAAGGCGTCCTATCCGTCTTCGGTGCTGATGAACGCCATCCCGGCCAAGGTCGCCGGCGTGCCGGAAGTGGTCATGGTGGTGCCGACCCCGCGTGGTGAGATCAACGAGCTGGTGCTGGCTGCCGCCTGCATCTCCGGGGTCGACCGGGTGTTCACCATCGGTGGTGCCCAGGCCGTGGCCGCCCTGGCCTATGGCACCGAGAGCGTGCCGCCGGTGGACAAGATCGTCGGCCCCGGCAATATCTATGTCGCCACCGCCAAGCGCCATGTGTTCGGCAAGGTCGGCATCGATATGATCGCCGGCCCCTCGGAGATTCTGGTGGTATGTGACGGCCTGACCGACCCGGACTGGATCGCCATGGACCTGTTCTCCCAGGCCGAGCACGACGAGGACGCCCAGTCGATTCTGCTCAGCCCGGATGCCGCCTTCCTCGACCGCGTCGCCGAGAGCATCGCCAAGCTGCTGCCGACCATGGAACGCGCCGAGATCATCCGCGCCTCCCTGGAAGCCCGTGGCGCGCTGATCCATGTGGCCGATATGGCCCAGGCCATCGAGGTGGCCAACCGTATCGCTCCGGAACACCTGGAGCTGTCGGTGGAAAACCCCGAGCAGTACCTGCCGCTGATCCGTCACGCCGGGGCGATCTTTATGGGTCGCTATACCGCTGAGGCGTTGGGCGACTACTGCGCAGGTCCCAACCATGTGTTGCCGACCTCCGGCACCGCGCGCTATTCCTCGCCGCTGGGGGTCTATGACTTCCAGAAGCGCTCGTCGATCATCCATTGCTCGGCCGAAGGTGCGTCGGAGCTGGGCAAGAGTGCCAGCGTGCTGGCCCGCGGCGAATCGCTGACCGCCCATGCCCGTAGCGCCGAATACCGCATCAAGGGTTAAACGTAGGATGGGTCGGACCGCGCAGGTTGAGCGCAGCGATACCCATCAAAAACGCAACGAATTCGAGGAGAGAAGGGCAGATGAGCAAATTCTGGAGCCCCTTCGTTAAAGACCTGGTGCCTTATGTGCCGGGTGAGCAGCCGAAACTGGCCAAGCTGGTCAAGCTCAACACCAATGAAAACCCCTATGGCCCTTCGCCCAAGGCGATTGCCGCCATGCAGGCTGAGCTTAATGACAATCTGCGTCTGTACCCGGACCCGAACAGCGACCGCTTGAAGCAAGCGGTGGCCGACTATTACGGCGTGCAGACCGCCCAGGTCTTTGTCGGCAACGGCTCCGATGAGGTGCTGGCCCACGCTTTTCACGGCCTGTTCCAGCACGACCAGCCGCTGCTGTTCCCGGACGTCACCTACAGCTTCTATCCGGTTTACTGCGGCCTGTACGGCATCCCGTACGAGGCGATTGAGCTGGATAAGCAGTTCCAGATTCGTGTCGAGGATTACGCGCGGCCTAATGGCGGCATTATCTTCCCCAATCCCAATGCCCCAACCGGTTGCCCCCTGGGCCTGGACGCCATAGAGCGCATGCTCAAGACCAACCCGGACACTGTGGTGCTGGTCGATGAAGCCTATATCGACTTCGGCGGCGAGACGGCGATCGGTTTAGTCGACCGCTACCCGAATCTGCTGGTGACCCAGACCCTGTCCAAATCGCGCTCCCTTGCCGGGCTGCGGGTGGGTATCGCGGTCGGTCATCCGGATCTGATCGAGGCTCTGGAGCGGATCAAGAACAGCTTCAACTCCTACCCGCTGGACCGCATGGCGATTGCCGGTGCAGCGGCGGCGTTCGAGGACAAGGCCTACTTCGAGCAGACCTGCCAGCGGGTGATCGACAGCCGTGAGGCCGTGGTGGCTGGGCTGGAAAAGCTCGGTTTTGAGGTGCTGCCGTCTGCTGCAAACTTCGTCTTCGCCCGCCATCCGGGCAAGGACGCGGCGACCCTGGCGGCCGGCTTGCGTGAGCAGGGCGTGATCGTGCGCCACTTCAAGCAGGCACGGATCGCCCAGTTTCTGCGCATCACCATCGGCACGCCGGAGCAGAACCAGGCGTTGCTGGATGCCTTGAGCGGTTTGTAAGCGTTGGAATATAGAAAAGCCGGAGCAGTGCTCCGGCTTTTTTATGGCTGCGTTGCCGGCTATTCGCGGTGCGCTTCGCCGAGAAAGGTCAGCGAAGTAAACAGCCCGCGGGTCTCGATATCCGCATCGTTGGCCACCGGCAGGCTGGCTTCGGCGGCGATGATATTCAGGCCTTCGTTGCGCACCAGCACCTGAGCGCGACCGTCGCTATCGGTGGTGGCGCTGACCTGGTGTGGTGCGCCGCGGTAGTCGCCTACAAGCTCGATGCCCGCCGCCGGCTTGCCGTCGATCAGCACGCGCACCGGTAGTGGTTTGCCGGGACCGACCTTGAGTGGGTCGATTTCCGGCAGGATAACCATCTTCAGTTGTTCCAGCGCCGGCAGCTCCACGCCTTCCCGGTAAATCGCCAGGCTGTACTTGAAGGTGTGCAGCGACTGGGTCGAGTTCGGCACCTTGCTGCGGCCCTGGTTGATCCACTGCTTGTCCGGGGTCAACGACCAGGGGCCGTTATCCAGGGCTACAGCCACAATCGCAGGCGACTTCAGGGGTTCCAGGCGGGCGTGATCGTCGAGGCGTTTGACCGTGACCGGGATCATCCTGGCGTGACTGTCATAGGCCCAGGCACCGCTGATTTTCTCCGCCTTGAAGGCATTGTCCTCGGCACCATGGCCGTAGATGGTTTCGATATTGCCGCGGCGTTGTTCGGTCCACAGGCCGTGGGCATCGACCTGGCCGATAAACAGGGCGGCGGCGAGTAGCGGAAAGACTTTTTTCATGGCGGGTCCTTGGGTTGGGGGAGATCAGAGGTCGAGGGTCAGGTTGAAGCTCAGATTGCGCGGCTCGCCGGGCATGACCCAGAGGTTGCTGTAGGAGCGCTCGTAGTACTTCTCGTCGAACAGGTTGTTGAGGTGGGCCCCGAGCTTTACCCGCGGGCTGAAGGCGTAGTGGGCGAGCAGGTCGACGGTGTGGTAAGCCGGCAGCTCGAAATGGCTGCCGGTCTGGCCCGAGCGGTCGCCGACATAGTTGAAGGCGGCACCAATATCCGAGCCGCGCAGCCAACCGTCCTGGAACTCATAAACGCCCAACAGACTGCCGCTTTGCCGGGCGACACCAAGCAGGCGGCTGCCGGCCGGCAGTGCGTCGTCGCCCTGGGTGACCTCGGCGTCGATAAAGGCGAAGGCACCGATCATCCGCAGGGCATCGCTCAACTGGCCGCTGACCTGCAGATCGAAGCCCTGACTGCGTGCTTCCCCGGCGGCGGTCTGAAAGCCCGGGTCGAGCGGGTCGGCGGTCAGCACGTTTTCCTTGGTCAGGTGAAAGGCGGCCAGGGTGGCGCTGAGGCGGTCGTCGAGCAGGTCGAGTTTGAGGCCGGCTTCATAGCCGATACCTTGCTCCGGGTCGAACGGCCGGCTGTTGCGATCCAGGCCGTTATTCGGCCTGAACGAGGTGGAGGCATTGGCGAACAGGCCGACCGCAGGCGTTAGCTGATAGAGCAGGCCGACACGCTGGGTCAGCGCATCGTGGCGCTGATCGCTGTGGGCACCATTGACCCGGTTGTCGATCGACTGGTCGAAGTGCTCGAAGCGCACGCCGATCAGGCCGCGCAGACGCTCGGTAAAGACGATCTGGTCCTGCAGGTTGAGCGCATGGCTTTGCACCTGTTCGTGGTTGTCGCTGCCAGAGCGCGCGCCAGTGGGGCGCGGCCGGCCATAGACCGGGTCGTAGATATCGATGGCGCTGCGCGGGCGCACTTCGGTGACCCGCTCGTTCTTGCGGTAGTTCTCGTACTCGCTGCCGATCAGCAATTGGTGCTGCAGCCCGGCGAACTGCACGTCGCCGCGCAGTTCGACTTGGGTGATGCTGTCGTGCCAGGTGGTTTCGCGCTCGCGAAAGCGCCGCGTCAGGGTGCGTCCATCGTCCGCCAGGGCCTGGTTTTCCGAGGCATCGCCGGCCAGCGTGCCTTCCTTGAAGTGGCTGGCCAGGCGCAGCTGCCAGGTATCGTTGAGGGCATGCTCGAGGCTGGCCTGGATCAGGTTGTTGTCGTTCTCGATGTCACCGTCGCTCGGCTCGCCGAGAAAGGTCGAGCGCGAGACGCTGCCCAACCGGTTGTTCGGCGCGACTATGCCGCGGTCGAATACCGAACGGTGGCGCACCACTTCGGCTTCCAGCAACAGACGGGTATCGGGGCTGAGCTGCCAGCTGAGCGAGGGCGCGGCGAACAGGCGCTCGCTGGTCACGTGATCGCGGAAGCTGTGGTTGTCCTCAGCGGCCAGATTCAGGCGGGCGAGCAGGTCGCCTTGTTCGTCCAGTGGGCTGTTGAGGTCCAGGCTGGTGCGGTAGCGGTCCCAGCTGCCGGCGCTGGTTTGCAGGCGGGCGAAGCTGTCGGCCTGGGGCTTCTTGGTAACGATATTCACCGTGCCGCCCGGATCGCCGCGACCATAGAGGCTGGCGGCGGGACCCTTGAGCACTTCGAAGCGTTCGATACTGGCGGCGTCCGGGGTGCTCGGGTAGCCGCGGTTGGCGCTGAAGCCGTCCTTGTAGAACTCCGAGGTGGTAAAGCCGCGCACGCTGTATTCGTAGAGGGTCAGGCCGCCGAAGTCGTTCTGCTTGGATACCCCGCCGGCAAAGTCCAGGGCGCGCTCGACATCGCTGCTGCCGAGGTCTTCCAGCACGGCAGCGGGTATCACGCTGATGGCCTGGGGGATTTCGCGAATTGGCGTGTCGGTTTTGCTGGCACTGGCCGAGCGAGTGGCGCGGTAGCCCTGTACCGGGCCATCGGCGACCTCGGTCGGTGCGGTGATGACGCTGTCGGTGAGCTGGACCGGGGTGTCTGCCAGCGCGCTGGGGGCTAGCAGGCTGGCGGCGAGTGCAAGGGCTGAGCGCAAGACGGAACTCCTCTTGATTGATTTTAATGTAATAACATAACACTAAAATTGAGAAGAGTTATCGTTAAGCGGCTGCGTGGGGGAATTAGTTGCCGTTGGCGGGTGGTGGGCGCACGCCGATCTCGGCCGTGAGTTCCATCAGCTTGCCGTTGCGCATGATCTCGATGCGGATCTTCTCGCCGGGCTTGGTCCGGGCCACCTGGTTCATCGAGCGGCGGCCGTCGCCGGCGGGCTGGCCATCGATATTGAGGATCAGGTCGCCCGGCTGCAGGCCGGATTTCTGCGCCGGGCCATCGCGGTAGATACCGGCCACGACGATGCCGGGGCGGCCTTCCAGGCCGAAGGACTCGGCCAGTTCCGGGGTCAGCGGCTGCACCTCGATGCCCAGCCAGCCGCGAATCACCTGGCCATGCTCGATAATCGCCTGCATCACATCCATCGCCAGCTTTACCGGAATGGCAAAGCCGATACCTTGCGAACCGCCGGATTTGGAGAAGATCGCGGTATTGATCCCGACCAGGTTGCCATAGGCATCCACCAGGGCACCGCCGGAGTTGCCGGGGTTGATCGCCGCGTCGGTCTGGATAAAGTCTTCGTAGGTATTGAGGCCCAGCTGGTTGCGCCCGGTGGCGCTGATAATGCCCATGGTCACGGTCTGGCCGACGCCGAAGGGGTTGCCGATGGCCAGGGTGACATCGCCGATCCGGACGCTATCCGAGCGCCCGAGGGTCATGGACGGCAGCTGCGGCAGGTCAATCTTGAGCACCGCGAGGTCGGTTTCCGGGTCGTTGCCAATCACCCGGGCCAGGGTCTCGCGGCCATCCTTGAGCGCCACCACGATCTGGTCGGCATCGGCCACCACATGGTTGTTGGTCAGCAGGTAGCCTTCCGGGCTCATGATCACCGCCGAACCCAGGCTGGACTCCATGCGCCGCTGCTTGGGCAGGTTATCGCCGAAGAACTTGCGAAACTGTGGGTCGTCGAACAGTGGCAGGGCAGGTTTGTTAGTGAACTTGGTGCTGTAGAGGTTGGCCACTGCGGGCGAGGCAATATCCACCGCTTCGGCATAGGACACCGGGCCTTCCTGCATGCGGCTATAGATCGGGGCCTGGCGCACGTGCACATCCTGGCTCGGCAGGCCTACCCATTGCGGGTAGTACTGCATGATCAGCAGCGCCAGAAGCACGCCAGCCAGCAGGGGCCAGCCAAGAAAACGCAGGGCCTTGAACATCTATCGAATCCTGAGGGTTGCGAGGGCCGGGCCGGCCCCTTAAGGTGCGCCATTATAGGGGGGTGGCCGGTAATAAAGCAGCGATCCCCTAATCCGCGCAAGAAGGAATTCCTATGGCCATTGCTCTGGCAACCCTGGTGGCAGAAGCCGACCGTTATCTGAATGCAGCACGTATCAGCGATTACTGCCCCAATGGCCTGCAGGTCGAGGGGCGGCCGCAGGTGCGGCGTATCGTCAGCGGCGTGACCGCCAGCCAGGAGCTGGTCGATGCGGCCGTCGAGGCCGAGGCCGATGTGCTGCTGGTGCATCACGGTTACTTCTGGAAAGGCGAAAATCCCTGCGTCACCGGGATGAAACGCCGCCGCCTGCAGGCCCTGTTGGCCAACGATATCAGCCTGTTGGCCTATCACCTGCCGCTGGATGTGCACCCGGAGGTGGGCAACAACTTGCAGCTGGCGCGCCAGCTCGGTATCACCGTCGAAGGTCCGCTGGAGCCGGAGAATCCGCGCACCGTCGGCCTGATCGGCTCCCTCGACGAGGCCGTCAGTGCCGAGGATTTTGCTGGCCGCGTGCAGCAGGTGCTGGGCCGCGAGCCGTTGCTGGTCGCCGGTGAAGGGCTGATCCGCCGCGTCGGCTGGTGCACCGGCGGCGGTCAGGGCTATATCGATCAGGCCATCGCCGCTGGCGTCGATCTGTACCTGACTGGCGAGGCCTCCGAGCAGACCTTTCACAGCGCCCGCGAGAACGGCATCAGCTTTATCGCCGCCGGTCATCACGCCACCGAACGTTATGGGGTGCAGGCGCTGGGGGAATATCTGGCGCGTCACTTCGCCCTGGAGCACCACTTTATCGACTGCGACAACCCCATCTGAGGCGGCGCTCCGGCCTGTTCTGCCGGTATAAAGCTAGATCTTTTCGATCTAACTAGGCTCCTGAATAGAAGGGAGCGCTGTGCTAGAGTGCGCCATCGTCCACGGCCTGCCGGCCCAATTACACTGCAAACCGTGAGTAACCATGCTCGATAAACTGACCCACCTGAAACAGCTGGAGGCGGAAAGTATCCACATCATTCGTGAAGTGGCCGCCGAATTCGACAACCCGGTAATGCTTTATTCCATCGGTAAAGACTCTGCCGTGATGCTGCACCTGGCACGCAAGGCGTTCTTTCCCGGCAAGCTGCCGTTTCCGGTGATGCACGTCGACACGCGCTGGAAGTTTCAGGAGATGTACAGCTTCCGCGAGAAGATGGTCAAAGAGTACGGCCTGGATCTGATCACCCACATCAACCCCGATGGCGTGGCGCAGGACATGAACCCCTTCACCTACGGCAGTGCCAAGCACACCGATGTGATGAAGACCGAGGGTCTCAAGCAGGCGCTGGACAAGTACGGCTTCGACGCCGCCTTCGGTGGCGCGCGCCGCGACGAAGAGAAATCCCGCGCCAAGGAGCGCGTGTATTCCTTCCGCGACAGCAAGCACCGCTGGGACCCGAAGAACCAGCGCCCCGAGCTGTGGAACGTGTACAACGGCAAGGTCAAGAAGGGCGAGTCGATCCGCGTGTTCCCGCTGTCCAACTGGACCGAGCTGGACATCTGGCAGTACATCTATCTGGAGCAGATCCCGATCGTGCCGCTGTACTTCGCCGCCGAGCGTGAAGTGATCGAGAAGAACGGCACGCTGATCATGATCGACGACGAGCGCATCCTCGAGCACCTGTCCGATGAAGACAAAGCGCGCATCGTCAAAAAGAAAGTGCGTTTCCGTACCCTTGGCTGCTACCCGTTGACGGGCGCCGTGGAGTCCGAAGCCGAAAGCCTGACGGACATCATTCAGGAAATGCTCCTGACGCGAACTTCCGAGCGCCAGGGCCGTGTCATCGACCACGATGGCGCAGGCTCGATGGAAGACAAAAAACGTCAGGGTTATTTCTAAGGGGTTGTCATGTCGCACGCATCTGATTTGATCAGCGAGGACATCCTCGCCTACCTGGGCCAGCACGAACGTAAAGAGCTGCTGCGCTTTTTGACCTGCGGTAACGTCGACGACGGCAAGAGCACCCTGATCGGGCGCCTGCTGCACGACTCCAAGATGATCTACGAAGATCACCTGGAAGCCATTACCCGCGACTCGAAAAAGGTCGGCACCACCGGTGAAGACATCGACCTGGCATTGCTGGTCGACGGCCTGCAGGCCGAGCGTGAGCAAGGCATCACCATCGATGTCGCGTACCGCTATTTCTCCACCGCCAAGCGCAAATTCATCATCGCCGACACCCCCGGCCATGAGCAGTACACCCGCAACATGGCCACCGGTGCGTCCACCTGTGACCTGGCGATCATCCTGGTCGACGCCCGCTACGGCGTGCAGACCCAGACCCGCCGCCACAGCTTCATCGCCTCGTTGCTCGGCATCAAGCACATCGTGGTCGCCATCAACAAGATGGACCTCAACGGCTTCGACGAAACCGTGTTCGAGTCGATCAAGGCCGATTACCTGAAGTTCGCCGAAGGCATCGCGTTCAAGCCGACCACCATGGCCTTCGTGCCGATGTCGGCATTCAAAGGCGACAACGTGGTGAACAAGTCCGAGCGCTCGCCGTGGTACACCGGCCAGTCGCTGATGGAAATCCTCGAGACCGTGGAAGTGGCGGGCGACCGCAACTTCACCGACCTGCGTTTCCCGGTGCAGTACGTCAACCGTCCGAACCTGAACTTCCGTGGTTTCGCCGGCACCCTGGCCAGCGGCATCGTGCACAAGGGCGACGAAGTCGTGGTGCTGCCGTCGGGTAAGAGCAGCCGCGTGAAATCCATCGTCACTTTCGAAGGTGAGCTGGAACACGCAGGTCCTGGTCAAGCGGTGACGCTGACCATGGAAGACGAGATCGACATCTCTCGCGGCGACTTGCTGGTGCACGCCGACAACCAGCCGCAAGTGACCGACGCCTTCGACGCCATGCTGGTGTGGATGGCCGAAGAGCCGATGCTGCCGGGCAAGAAATACGACATCAAGCGCGCCACCAGCTATGTACCGGGCTCGATTGCCAGCATCACCCACCGGGTCGATGTGAACACCCTGGAACATGGTCCGGCGAGCAGCCTGCAGCTCAACGAAATCGGCCAGGTGCGCATCGCCCTGGATGCACCGATTGCTCTGGACGGTTATGCGCACAACCGCACCACCGGCTCCTTTATCGTCATCGACCGCCTGACCAACGGCACCGTCGGTGCCGGCATGATCATCGCCGAACCAGTAGGTGCGCAGGGCGGCGACGGTCATCACGGCAAGCTGGCCCACGTCTCCACCGAGGAGCGTGCAGCGCGCTTCGGTCAGCAGCCGGCTACCGTACTGTTCAGCGGCCTGTCCGGCGCAGGCAAGAGCACCTTGGCCTACGCCGTGGAGCGCAAGCTGTTCGATATGGGCCGTGCGGTCTATGTACTCGACGGCCAGAACCTGCGTCATGACCTGAACAAGGGGCTGCCGCAGGATCGTGCTGGGCGTACCGAGAACTGGCGTCGTGCCGCTCACGTCGCGCGTCAGTTCAACGAAGCCGGTCTGCTGACCCTGGCTGCTTTCGTTGCCCCGGATGCCGAAGGCCGCGAACAGGCCAAGGCGCTGATCGGTGCCGAGCGCCTGTTCACCGTGTATGTCCAGGCGTCCCCGCAGGTCTGCGCCGAGCGTGACCCGCAGGGCCTGTACGCCGCTGCCGGCGACAATATCCCGGGCGAGTCCTTCCCCTACGACGTGCCGCTGAATGCCGATCTGGTGATCGACACCCAGAGCCTGTCGGTGGAAGAGGGCGTCAAGCAGGTGTTGGCCATGCTGCGCGAGCGCGGCGCGATCTAAAGCCGCTGCACACTAAAAAGCCCCGCCATGCTCGTCATGTGCGGGGCTTTTTATTGAGCATAAATTATCGTTCGTAAGAGCGGGCCATGCCCGCGAGGCTCCTACAGTCGGCATATATCGCCTGCGTAAATAACAAAAGCCCCGCACGAGGCGGGGCTTTTGTTGTGTGCTCAGCGGAGTTGAGCAGTCGAACGCGGCGTTCTTACTTGTTCTTCAAACCGTAGCTTTCATCGAGCATGCCCGGTACATCGGCGCTTTTCGGCGCGTAGTCCTTGGGCATTTCCTGATGGGCGGGTGGCTTCAGGCGTTCGCGGCGTTCGCCGCCTTCTTCTGCGTGCAGGGAGGCGAGCAGACGCTGGCGGGTCAGTTCGTCGAGGGCGAGCTTGTTGGCACCTTCGGACAGGTGGGCCTGCACGTCCTGATGGCTCTGGGTGAGCTTCTTCACCAGGTTGGCCGTGGTGTTGAAATGGGTAACCACTTCGTTCTGGTAGGCATCGAAGCGTTCCTGGATTTCATCCAGTTGACGCTGGGTGCGGCCTGGAGCCGCATTGGGCGCAAGGCGAGCGATCAGGAAGCCAATGGCGATCCCGGCTACCAGGGTAATGGCGGGTAGCAACCAGGCGGTGAGCGTCTGTTCCACGAGTCCTTCCTCTCTAAACGGCTTTGCTTTACGTTAACGGCTCGAACCTGCGCTGTATACCGCAATGCAATGCCGAGATGTGTGTGGCGATGCGGCGATGTGTGCGGCGCAGGCTGTCAGCTAGACGAGTCGACCCACTGCGAGGTCACGGAGTTCACTGTTGCTCACCCGCGAAACCCCTCTATTTATCGATGGCCCCTGCGGCCAACTGGAAGCCCTCTGGCTGGACACCCCCGACGCCCGTGGCGTGGCGCTGATCTGTCACCCCAATCCGGTACAGGGCGGCACCATGCTCAACAAGGTGGTCTCCACCGTGCAGCGCACGGCCCGCGATGCCGGGCTGGCTACCTTGCGCTTTAACTACCGCGGTGTCGGCACCAGCGCTGGCAGCCATGATATGGCCAGCGGCGAGG
Source organism: uncultured Pseudomonas sp. (assembly GCA_964578635.1). Taxonomy (GTDB): domain Bacteria; phylum Pseudomonadota; class Gammaproteobacteria; order Pseudomonadales; family Pseudomonadaceae; genus Aquipseudomonas. The sequence goes on along the minus strand of CAZOEC010000042.1, from coordinate 7,737 downwards.
TGGATGATGCCGAGGCCGTGGCCCGCTGGCTGCGTGCGCAGTACCCAGAATTGCCGCTGACCCTGCTGGGCTTCTCCTTTGGCGGCTTTGTCGCCGCAGCCCTGGGCGGGCGTCTGGAGGCTCAGGGTGTGACGCTCGACAAGCTGTTTATGCTGGCCCCGGCGGTGCATCGCCTGAACGAAGAAACGCCCCCGGCCAGCCATTGCCCGCTGGTCCTGATTCAGCCCGAAAATGACGAAGTAATCGACCCGCAGGCGGTTTATGCCTGGTCCACGGGCCTCGGGCGTGCCCATGAGCTGTTGAAAGTGGCAGAATGCGGGCACTTTTTTCACGGCAAGTTAACGGATCTCAAGGATCTGCTGCTGCCGCGCCTTTCGAACTGATTTAAGCGATAGCCATGACCACTCGTATCCTTACCGGCATCACCACCACCGGCACCCCGCACCTGGGCAACTACGCGGGCGCGATTCGCCCGGCCATCGTTGCCAGCCGCGCGGCCGATGCGGATTCGTTCTACTTTCTGGCCGACTACCATGCGCTGATCAAGTGCGACGAGCCGGCGCGTATTCAGCGTTCGCGGCTGGAAATCGCCGCCACCTGGCTGGCCTGCGGTCTGGATGTGGACAAGGCGACCTTCTACCGCCAGTCGGATATCCCCGAGATCCCCGAACTGTGTTGGCTGCTCACCTGCGTCGCCGGCAAGGGCCTGCTTAACCGCGCGCACGCTTATAAAGCCTCGGTGGACAAGAACGTCGAGCAGGGTGAAGACCCGGATGCCGGCATCACCATGGGCCTGTTCAGCTACCCGGTGCTGATGGCGGCGGACATCCTGATGTTCAACGCGCACAAGGTGCCGGTCGGTCGTGACCAGATTCAACACGTGGAAATGGCTCGCGACATCGCTCAGCGCTTCAACCACCTGTTCGGCAATGGCCGCGAGCTGTTCACCCTGCCCGAAGCGGTGATCGAGGAAGACGTGGCGACTCTGCCCGGCCTTGATGGCCGCAAGATGAGCAAGAGCTACGACAACACCATCCCGTTGTTCGGCAGCGCCAAGCAGCTCAAGGATGCGGTCGCGCGGATCGTCACCGACTCCAAACTGCCGGGCGAGGCGAAAGACCCGGACAACTCGCACCTGTTTACCCTCTATCAGGCCTTTGCCGCACCGACTCAACAGGCGGACTTCCGCGCAGCCTTGGAGGGCGGTATGGCCTGGGGCGAAGCCAAGCAGGCGCTGTGCAACCTGCTGGAAGCCGAGCTGGGCGAGGCGCGCGAGCGTTACCACGCGCTGATCGAAAAGCCTGCCGACCTGGAAGATATCCTCCTGGCCGGTGCCGCCAAGGCGCGCAAGATCGCCACGCCGTTTCTCGGTGAGCTGCGTGAGGCCGTGGGCCTGCGCTCTTTCCGCAGCCAGGCCGTCAACACGGCGGGCGAGAAGAAAAAAGCCGGCAAGAGCGCGCGCTTTGTCAGCTTCCGCGACGACGACGGCAGTTTCCGCTTCCGCTTGCTGGATGCCGCTGGCGAGCAGTTGCTGCTGTCCAAGTCCTTTGCCGATGGCAAGTCGGCCGGCATGGTCAACAAGCATCTGCAGTCCGGCGAAGCGCTGGATGTGCGTGAGCAGGACGGCGGTTTCGGCGTCTGGCTGGACGATGAATGCGTGGCGCAAAGCCCGGCATTCGCCGACAGTAGTGCCTGTCAGGCGGCGATCCAGCGTCTGCGTGAGGCTCTAGCTCCGCAAGAGTGATGTGGCCCGGATGAGATCCGGGGTGGTTTGGCTGAGGCTTCCCGGATTGCATCCGGGCTACGACTCTGCGCATTAATCGGATTTCCGCCCGCCAGCCGTGCTGGCCGATTGCCAAGCCGCGGGGGCGTCGCTAAAGTGACGCCCCCGTTTTACTTGCCCGGCTAACGAATTTATGACGCCCCTAGAACGCTACCAGGCTGATCTCAAACGCCCCGAATTCTTCCATGACGCCGCCCAGGAAACTGCGGTGCGTCATCTGCAGCGTCTGTACGACGATCTGGTCGCTGCGGACAAGGGCACTACCGGCGTGTTCGGCAAGCTGTTCGCCCGTAAACCCCAGGGGCCGGTCAAGGGCCTGTACTTCTGGGGTGGGGTGGGGCGCGGCAAGACCTACCTGGTGGACACCTTCTTCGACTCGCTGCCGTTCGAGCGCAAGGTGCGCACCCACTTCCACCGCTTTATGAAGCGCGTGCATGAAGAAATGCGCACCCTCAAGGGCGAGAAGAACCCGCTGACCATTATCGGCAAGCGTTTCGCCGATGAGGCGCGGGTGATCTGTTTCGACGAGTTCTTCGTCAGCGACATTACCGACGCGATGATCCTCGCCACCCTGCTGGAGGAGCTGTTCAAGAACGGCGTCAGCCTGGTGGCGACCTCCAATATCGTGCCCGATGGTCTGTACAAGGACGGCCTGCAGCGTGCGCGCTTTCTGCCGGCGATTGCCCTGCTCAAGGCGCACACCGAGATCGTCAACGTCGACAGCGGTATCGATTACCGCCTGCGCGCCCTGGAGCAGGCCGAGCTGTTCCACTGGCCGCTGGATGCGGCGGCCGAGGAAAGCCTGCAGAAGAGCTTCAGCAGCCTGCTGCCCGAGCATTGCACGGTGCAGGAGAACGAGGCGCTGATGATCGAAAACCGCGCCATCACCGCGCGCAAGGTGGGTGACGACGTGGCCTGGTTCGAGTTTCGTGAGTTGTGCGACGGCCCGCGTAGCCAGAACGACTATATCGAGCTGGGCAAGATCTTCCATGCCGTGCTGCTGGCCAACGTCGAGCAGATGAGCACGGCCAAGGAAGATATGGCGCGGCGCTTTATCAACCTGGTGGACGAGTTCTACGACCGCAACGTCAAGCTGATCATCTCCGCCGAAGTGGAGCTGAAAGACCTCTACACCGGCGGCCGCCTGACCTTCGAGTTCCAGCGCACTCTTAGCCGTCTGCTGGAGATGCAGTCCCACGAGTTCCTCTCGCGCCCACACAAACCCTGATGCGCGGTTGAACAAAAAAGGCTGCCCGCGGGCAGCCTTTTGCGTTGCAGTGCGACTCAGTTCTGCGCCAGCTTCTGCTGGTACTGGGCGAGCATCTTCTGCGCGTGGATCACTTCCAGGGCCTCCATGGCATTGATCGGCTTGATCGCCACGGCACGCTTGAGGTGCTGCAGGGCCTTGTCTTGTTCGTCGTCGCCGTACACGTAGGTGAGGGCGTTGGCGTACTCGTAGTGACCGATGGGCAGGTCGTCCTGGGCTTTGAAGCTACGGCTGAAATACTTCTCCATATTGTCGGCACTGACCCCGTAAGTCATGCGCCCGACCAGCTTGCCGACCTTGCGGATCACTCCGGCCTCGTAGCCGCCATACAGGGCCAGGGCGAAGGGCAGCTGCGGTTGCTTGGCCAGCAGGGCGTTCAGTTCGTTGGGGATCTGCGTGGTGTAGCCACGCTTGAGTACCACCGGCACCGAGAGTTCTTCACCCAGGCGCGCCTTGGCGTAGATGCGGCCGAACTGAGCGGCTACGTCGGCATTGGCCAGGTCACCGGCCTGGTCGGTGTAGGCGATGACCTCTTCCAGCAGGCGGTGTTTCTCTTCCTGTTCGGGGACCAGGAACATGGCATAGATCACCTGGGCGAACATTGCCGGAACCTGTCCACCGCTCCCCAGGGCCAGGCCCTGTTGCTTAGCCTGGGCGAAGTCGCCGCGGAACACCAGGCGCCAGACGTCCTGCAGCTTGTCGGCATAGAGCTGCGCCTCTTCCGGCTTGCCGGTAAAGCCGGTGTTGGCCGTAACGGTTTTCTCCAGGACCTCTGGGTAGCGGGTGGCCATGGTGGCTACCCAGTCGGCGTCGGGGAAGGGATAGTCGCTGCCGAAACCGCGGGTCAGCTGCGGCCAGGCCTGGCGTAGCTTGTCGCCCGAGTAGTCGTAGGCGCTCTGATCGTAAGGGAAGGGTTTCCAGTTATCGGCGGCTACAGCGCTGAAGCTGCAGGCGGCGAGTAGGGCAATAAGAGTGCGGCGCATGGCGGTCAACCTGTTGTTGTTATCAGTGCGCCGATCATAGGGTGGTGTTCTGTGCCCACCTACCCATCCAAGGATCAGTGCCGGACCAGTGGCGGTAACAGTGCCTGCGCTCAGGCGTGGCCGTCCTTGTGCTGGAACTGGCGGCGGTACTGGTTGGGTGACAGTTCGGTGTGCTGACGGAACAGCCTTGCGAAGAAGCTGGCGTCGTCGTAACCCACTTCGTAGCTGATGGTCTTGATGCTCTTGCGGGTGGCGCTGAGCAGGCCCTTGGCGGTTTCGATACGCAGACGCTGCAGGTAATGCAGCGGCTTGTCGCCGGTGGCGGTCTGGAAGCGGCGCATAAAGTTGCGGATGCTCATGCCGTGTTCGCGGGCCACATCCTCGAAGCGGAACTTGTCGGCGAAGTGATCCTCCAGCCATTGCTGAATCTGCAGGATGGTCATGTCGTGGTGCAGCTTCTGCCCGCCGAAGCCGATGCGGCCGGGGGCATAGTTGCGCTGCACTTCATAGAGGATGTCGCGGGCCACACCCTGGGCCACGCTGGCTCCGCAGAAGCGCTCGATCAGGTAGATATACAGGTCGCAGGCCGAGGTGGTGCCGCCGGCGCAATACAGGTTGTCGGCGTCCGACAGGTGTTTTTCCTGGTTGAGCAGCACCTTGGGGAAGCGCTCGGCGAATTCGTTGAAGAAGCGCCAGTAGGTGGTCGCTTCCTTGCCGTCGAGCAGGCCGGCCTGGGCCATCCAGAACACTCCGGTGGCTTCGCCGCAGATGGCGCTGCCGGCGGCGTGGCGTTCGCGCAGCCAGCTGAGTACCTGGGGGTGGCGCTGGCAGAGGGCGTCGAAGTCGTCCCAGAAGGCCGGCAGGATGATGATATCGGCGCTGTCCAGGGGGCCGTCCACCGGCAGCTGCACATTGCTGAAGCTGTTTACCGGCAGGCCGTCCGGGCTGACCAGATGGATCTCGAAGGTCGGCGTCAGGCCCAGGCCCTGCTGTTTGCCATAGCGCAGGCTGGCCATATGGAAGAAGTCCTTGGCCTGCATCAGGGTGGAGGCGAATACGCCATCGGTGGCGAGAATGCTGACGCGGCGCAGGGCTGTGGTTGACTGGATAGGCATGGTTATTGTTCTTATAAAGGCTAAGTGGTCATGGGCTGGCTGGATCGTCTTATTTATTGGCGCTTGTGTCCAGTGTGACCAAGCGTTTGCTTGGCTAAAGTCGAGGCCACTTTAAAATCGCCCTATCAAGCAGGTGTTGTCATGATCCCCAGAACGATTTTCAGCTCTGAACACGAACAGTTCCGCGACAGCGTGCGCCGGTTTCTCGAGCAGGAGGCCGTGCCTTTCCATGCCCAGTGGGAAAAGGATGGCCACATCGATCGGGCCCTGTGGAACAAGGCGGGGGAGGCCGGCATGCTCTGCTCGCATCTCCCGGAAGAATACGGCGGCATGGCAGCGGACTTCCTCTATAGCACCGTGGTGATCGAGGAAGTCGGTCGCCTGGGCCTGACCGGCATCGGCTTCTCACTGCATTCCGATATCGTCGCGCCCTATATCCTGCATTACGGCAGCGAGGCGCAGAAGCAGCACTACCTGCCCAAGCTGGTGAGTGGCGAGATGGTCACCGCCATCGCCATGACCGAGCCGGGTGCCGGCTCCGACCTGCAAGGGGTGAAGACCACCGCGGTGCTGGATGGCGACGAGTACGTGATCAACGGCTCGAAGACCTTTATCACCAATGGCTTTCTCGCCGACCTGGTGATCGTGGTGGCCAAGACCGACCCGAAAGCCGGGGCCAAGGGCACCAGTCTGTTTCTGGTGGAGGCCAATACGCCGGGCTTTGCCAAGGGCAAGCGCCTGGAAAAGGTCGGTATGAAGGCCCAGGACACCTCCGAACTGTTCTTTCAGGATGTGCGTGTGCCCAAGGAAAACCTGCTGGGCCAGGCCGGTATGGGCTTCGCCTACCTGATGCAGGAGCTGCCCCAGGAGCGTCTGACCGTCGGCATAGGCGCGTTGGCCTCGGCCGAGGCGGCGCTCAAGTGGACGCTGGAGTACACCCGTGAGCGCAAGGCGTTCGGCAAGGCGGTGGCGGATTTCCAGAACACCCGCTTCAAGCTGGCGGAAATGGCCACCGAGATTCAGATCGGCCGGGTCTTTCTCGACCGCTGCCTGGAGCTGCACCTGCAGGGCAAACTGGATGTGCCGACAGCGGCCATGCTCAAGTACTGGGGCACCGATCTGCAATGCAAGGTGCTCGATGAGTGCGTGCAGCTGCACGGCGGCTACGGTTATATGTGGGAATACCCGGTGGCACGCGCCTGGGCCGATGCGCGGGTGCAGCGTATCTACGCCGGTACCAACGAGATCATGAAAGAGATCATCGCCCGCTCGCTGTAATCACGTGCTGAATAAGAAGCCCGGCAATTGCCGGGCTTTTTTATGCGGCTGTGGCAATCAGGGGGCCGGGTTGGGCTGGGCCTTGTGAATCGCCTCGATGCCAGCCAGTACTTCGGCGGAGAGCCTTAGCTCGCTGCTGGCCAGGTTGCTGTCCAGCTGTTCCAGATTGGTTGCGCCGATGATATTGCTGGTGACGAAAGGTTGCGCGGTGACGAAGGCCAGGGCCATCTGCGCCGGGTCGAGACCATGCTCGCGGGCCAGGGCGACATAGCGCGAGCAGGCCGACTCCGACTCCGCGTTGGTGTAGCGCGCGAAGCGGCTGAACAGGCTGATACGGGCCCCGGCAGGGCGCGCACCGTTCTCGTATTTGCCGCTGAGCATGCCGAAGGCCAGGGGCGAATAGGCCAGCAGACCGCAGTCTTCGCGGATGGCGATCTCGGCCAGGCCCACTTCGAAGCTGCGGTTGAGCAGGTTGTAGGGATTCTGGATCGAGACCATGCGCGGCCAGCCGCGTTGTTCGGCCAGCTGGAGGAATTTCAGGGTGCCCCAGGGCGTCTCGTTGGACAGGCCGATATGGCGAATCTTGCCGGCCTTGATCTGTTCGTCGAGCACTTCCAGGGTGTCTTCCAGTGGGGTGAACTCGCTGTCCCGGTGGCGGTAGCCGAGCTGGCCGAAGAAATTGGTCGGACGTTCCGGCCAGTGCAGCTGGTAGAGGTCGATCCAGTCGGTCTGCAGGCGTTTCAGGCTGGCATCCAGCGCCGCGACTAGATGGGCGCGGTTATGCTTGAGCTGGCCGCCGCGGATATAGTCGATGCCATTGCCGGGGCCGGCGATCTTGCTGGCCAGCACCCAGTCGGCGCGATCGCCGCGCTGTTTGAAATAGTCGCCGATGATCTGCTCGGTCTTGCTGTAGGTTTCGGCCCGCGGCGGTACCGGGTACATCTCGGCGGTATCGATGAAATTTACCCCGTAGGCCTTGGCCCGCTCGATCTGGGCGTGGGCTTCGTCGGCGCTGTTCTGCTCGCCCCAGGTCATCGTGCCCAGGCACAGGCTGCTGACCTTGAGATCCGTTCGGCCGAGTTGACGGTAATCCATGACGTGCTCCTTAAAAACTCATTGGCATAATCTGGTTGAAATTATCTGGGCAATCTGCATAATTGCGCACCTCTTTCTGCAGTGGAAGTGATGCGCCGCCTGCCGAAGAATCTTGCCGTATTACGGACGCGCTGACCCGAGCCCCCGATAGCGCCTGTTTTCGGCTGCCTTTGACTTGTCAAAGTACGCACTATTCAGTAAGATCCGCCGTCTTAT
>CAZOEC010000041.1:0-35751 GCA_964578635.1 uncultured Pseudomonas sp. | reverse complement strand
CAGGCCGTGGCCAGCCGCGGCGCGCACCGGCGCAACCACCAGGCAATCAGCAACAGCAGCAGAAAAATGCCCGGTGGCATCAGCAGTTGTTTAAGGATGTAGCGAATCGGCATCGGGCACCTCCAGAGGTGCCCAAAGCCTAACGGGGATTGCTCGCCCGGAACAGTTGCGAACCGCAGGTTCGACACGCCTGCACGCCCTGCCCCAGGTGGCCGCTGGCCAGGGTTCCGCAGAGCGCACAGCAGAGCCGCGGCTGACGGCGCAACAGCGGCTTGGGGCTCGGCAACGCAGGCACGACCTTCTGCATGGGTCGGGCGACCTTGCGCCGGACCTGCATCTGCTCGATCTGCGCCATTTCCTGGGCCGCCGCATGCCAGCCGCGCAGCCAGTCGAGATCGCGATTGAGGTAGGCGCGGATCAGCTCCATTTCAGCTGCCGTGAGGTCCCGCAGCTCCAGCTCCTGCGGCGGGTCGGTCGCCAGGCCGCTCAGGCTATCGGCCTCCTCCAGCGCCAGGGCAAGGCGTTGCAATAGCCGTTCGTAGAGTCCGCCGCCAGTTCCTGCACGCCTTGATTCGCCCATCCATTCACCTCACGACGGGCCCCTTTCACGCAGCCCATATAGCAAGCTTAGCGGCCGCCCTTCAAGCAGCGCCGCGCCGCGACAAACGGCGGTTCTGCGGGCCTTGCCGCCCATTCGGCAGTGCAATCAGGGTTTCCCTCAGCAAGGGGGGGTCATGTATGCTACGGCGTTTTCCGCAAGCCCCTATTCTTAGCGCCGGTAGCCATGCACGAACAGTATCAGCCACGTGAAATCGAAGCCGCTGCGCAGTCCCATTGGGACTCGCAACAATCCTTTGTAGTGAGCGAGCAGCCAGGTAAAGAGACCTTCTATTGCCTGTCGATGTTCCCCTACCCGAGCGGCAAGCTGCACATGGGCCACGTGCGCAACTACACCATCGGCGACGTGATCGCCCGCTACCAGCGCATGCAGGGCAAGAACGTGCTGCAGCCGATGGGCTGGGACGCCTTCGGCATGCCGGCGGAAAACGCCGCGATGAAGAACAACGTAGCGCCCGCCAAGTGGACCTACGAAAACATCGCCTACATGAAAACCCAGCTGCGCAGCCTGGGCCTGGCGGTGGACTGGTCCCGCGAAGTCACCACCTGCAAGCCGGATTACTACCGCTGGGAACAATGGCTGTTCACTCGCCTGTTCGAAAAAGGCGTGATCTACAAAAAAAGCGGCACCGTGAACTGGGACCCGGTCGACCAGACCGTCCTGGCCAACGAGCAGGTGATCGACGGTCGCGGCTGGCGTTCCGGCGCGCTGATCGAAAAGCGCGAAATCCCGATGTACTACTTCAAGATCACCGCCTACGCGGATGAGCTGCTGGAGAGCCTCGACGAACTGACGGGCTGGCCTGAACAGGTCAAGACCATGCAGCGCAACTGGATCGGCAAATCCCGCGGCATGGAAGTCAGCTTCCCCTACGACCTGGCCTCGATCGGCAGCGAAGGCAAGCTCAACGTCTTCACCACCCGCCCCGACACCCTGATGGGCGCGACCTATGTCGCCGTCGCGGCCGAGCACCCGTTGGCTGCCATCGCCCTTGAACGCCTCGCCGCCGATAAGGCCGCCGAGCTGCAAGCCTTTATCGACGAATGCAAAAGCGGCAGCGTCGCCGAAGCCGATGTCGCCACTCAGGAAAAGAAAGGCCTGCCCACCGGCCTGTTCGTCGAACACCCGCTGACCGGCGAAAAACTCCCGGTATGGGTCGCCAACTATGTGCTGATGCACTACGGCGACGGCGCGGTGATGGCCGTACCGGCCCACGACGAGCGCGATTTCGAGTTCGCCCATAAATATGGCCTGCCGATCAAGGCCGTGATCCGCACCGCCGCCGGCGACGAAACGCCAGCGCCTTGGCAGGACGCTTACGGCGAGCATGGTCAACTGATCAACTCCGGCAAGTTCGACGGCCTGGACTTCCCTGGCGCGTTCGACGCCATCGAAGTCGCCCTGCTGGACAAGGGCCTGGGCAAGTCGCGTACCCAGTTCCGCCTGCGCGACTGGGGCATCAGCCGCCAGCGCTACTGGGGCTGCCCGATCCCGATCATCCATTGCGACAGCTGCGGCGACGTACCGGTGCCGGAAGACCAGCTGCCGGTGGTGCTGCCCGAAGAGGTGGTGCCGGACGGTGCCGGCTCGCCACTGGCGCGCATGCCGCACTTCTACGAGTGCAGCTGCCCGACCTGCGGCGCACCGGCCAAGCGCGAAACCGACACCATGGACACCTTCGTCGAATCGTCCTGGTACTTCGCCCGCTACGCCTCGCCGCACTATACCGGCGGCATGGTCGACCCGGCCGCGGCCAACCACTGGCTGCCGGTGGATCAATATATCGGCGGTATCGAACACGCGATCCTGCACCTGCTGTATGCGCGCTTCTTCCACAAGCTGATGCGCGACGAGGGCCTGCTGTCCTCCGACGAGCCGTTCAAGAACCTGCTGACCCAGGGCATGGTGGTGGCCGACACTTACTACCGCGTGCTGGAAAACGGTGGCAAGGACTGGTTCAACCCGGCCGACGTCGAACTGGAGCGTGATGCCAAAGCCAAGGTCATCAGCGCCAAACTGAAAAGCGACGGTCTGCCGGTCGAGATCGGCGGCACCGAGAAGATGTCCAAGTCGAAGAACAACGGCGTCGACCCACAGTCGATGATCGATCAGTTCGGAGCTGACACCTGTCGCCTGTTTATGATGTTCGCCTCGCCGCCCGACATGAGCTGCGAATGGTCTGACGCCGGCGTTGAAGGCGCAAACCGCTTCCTGCGCCGCGTCTGGCGCCTGGCGCATAACCACGTCAGCCAGGGCATCGCAGGCGCACTCGACCTCGCCAGCCTGGATGACGAGCAGAAGGCCGTGCGCCGTGCGATTCATCTGGCGATCAAGCAATCCAGCTTCGATATTGGCCAACACCACAAATTCAACACTGCCATCGCCCAGGTGATGACCCTGATGAACGTGCTGGAAAAAGCCGCACAGGAATCCGCACAGGACCGCGCCCTGCTCCAGGAAGGTCTGGAAGCGGTAGCCCTGCTGCTGGCCCCGATCACCCCGCATATCAGCCATCAGCTGTGGCAGGAACTGGGCCACGACGACGCAATCATCGACGCCCAGTGGCCGCAGGTCGATGAAGCGGCGCTGGTGCAGGACAGCCTGACCCTGGTAATTCAGGTCAATGGCAAACTGCGCGGGCAGATCGAAGTTCCGGCCAGTGCCAGCCGCGAGGAAATCGAGGTCGCTGCACGGGCCAACGAAAACGTACTGCGCTTTACCGAAGGCCTGAGCATTCGCAAGGTCATCGTGGTGCCGGGCAAGCTGGTTAATATAGTCGCCAACTAATTACGTACGGCGCGCCGCAAGACTCGCCAAGGGGATAACAAAGATGATCAAACGGAATCTGTTGGTAATTGGCCTGGCCACCCTGCTTGGCGCTTGCGGCTTTCAGTTGCGTGGCACCGGCAGCGCGGCGGCAGACTTTGCCCTCGACGAGCTGGCCGTGAGTGCGCGCAACGCCCATGGCGACACCGTGCAGGAACTGCGTGAAGTGCTGGAGAACAGTGGTGTGCGGGTCTTCCCGGGCGCTCAATACCAGCTGGTGCTGAGCAACGAACAAGAGAACCGCCGCGCCGCCAGCTTCACCAGTTCGGCCCGTACCGCCGAATATGAGCTGACCAATACCCTCGAGTACGAGATCCGCGGCAGCAAGAACCTGCTGCTGCTCAGCAACAAGCTGGAAGCCCAGAGCTACTACGCCCAGGATGGCAACAACCTGGTCGGCGGCGATCAGGAAGCCCAGCAGGCGCGCAGCGAAATGCGCCGCGAGCTGATCCAGCAACTGGTGCAGCGCCTGCAGCAGGTCACCCCGCAGCAACTGGAGCAACTGCAGCAGAGCGCCGACGCCAAGGCTGAAGCCGAAGCGCAGGCTCTGGAAGCGGCGCGCCAGCAGCGTGCGGCGCAACCCCAGCAGTCGCCCGTGCAACTGCCGATCCCCGTCCAGTAAGCGCGCCGGGCCGCCCCAGGCGGTCCGACTCGGCAATCCGATGAAGCGCTGCTAGCCATGAAACTCAACGCGGCACAACTGGGCAAACACCTGCAGGGCAACCTGGCACCGGTGTATGTGGTCAGTGGCGACGAACCCCTGCTCTGCCAGGAAGCCTGCGACGCCATCCGCAGCGCCACCCGCCAGCAGGGCTTCAGCGAGCGCCAGGTGTTCAATGCCGACGCCAGCTTCGACTGGGGCAACCTGCTGCAGGCCTGCGCCAGCATGTCGCTGTTCGCCGACAAACGCCTGCTGGAACTGCGCCTGCCCAGCGGCAAGCCCGGCGACAAGGGCGCAGCTGCCCTGCTCGAATACCTCAAGCGCCCCGCCGATGACACCGTGCTGCTGATCAGCCTGCCCAAGCTCGACGGCAGTGCGCAGAAGACCAAATGGGGCAAGGCGCTGATCGACGGCGCAGACACCCAGTTTCTGCAGATCTGGCCGGTGGATGCCCACCAGTTGCCGCAATGGATTCGCCAGCGCCTGGCCCAGGCCGGCCTCAGTGCCAGCGCACCAGCCGTGGAGATGATCGCCGTACGGGTGGAGGGCAACCTGCTGGCCGCCGCCCAGGAAATCGAAAAGCTCAAACTGCTGGCCGACGGCAGCCAGATCGACGTCGACACCGTGCATGCCGCGGTGGCCGACAGCGCCCGTTTCGATGTATTCGGCCTGATCGACGCCATCCTCAATGGTGAAGCCGCCCATGCCCTGCGCATGCTCGACGGTCTGCGCGGCGAAGGCGTCGAGCCGCCGGTGATTCTCTGGGCCCTGGCCCGGGAGATCCGCCTGCTGGCCACTATCGCCCAGCAGTACAGCCAGGGCATCCCCCTGGACAAGGCCTTCAGCTCGGCGCGCCCGCCAGTCTGGGACAAACGCCGGCCGCTGGTCAGCAAGGCCCTGCAGCGCCTTTCCGCAGCACGCTGGGCCGCCCTGCTCCAGGACGCCCAGCATATCGACGCACAGATCAAGGGCCAGGCCGCAGGCGACCCATGGCGCGGTCTGAGCCTGCTAAGCCTGACCATGTGCGGTCAGCGGTTAGGGCTGGCCAGCGACAATAGCCTCTAGCAGACCGCTGAAAACTAACTGCGTTGACAATACGGCGTTAAAAACAGGCTCGGAATGCTCATGTACAAAAGTACACTCCGCTTCCTCGCCTGTTTTTGCCTTGTCTTGTCGGCCTCGCCTACGTTTTCAACGGACTGCTAAACGCTGGCCACTGGACATTTTTTAACCAGAAGCTCATCATCCTCTCGCCGCAACCTTGCGGCAGCACATGAGGAAAGAGCATGGCCAAGAAGCGCAAAGCGGCCCCGAACAAGGCCAAATCCCTGATCGCCCAACCCCTGTTCCGCTGTCGTCAGGAACAACCCGGCAAAGGCAAAGGCAGTTACCGCCGCGAAGCCTCCCAGCAAAACTGGGAGGCTTCATTCGTTCTGGCTGCCTGAAACTGCGCTACAACCCGCATATCGCCTCATTCATGCTAAGGTAGCGGCCTGCAAAATGTGCCGAGACCACCATGCCTTACCTGCTTCTTCGCGGCGTACTCCACACCGCCTCAGCCTGCATCTTCCTGCTCCTGACCGCTTGTGCCGAAGCCCCCGCACAGTCGCTCTCGACTGCTCCGCCCCCTGCCCCCGCCCCTACCGCCACGGCAACCCCCAGCCCGGTCATTGCGGCCGTCAGCAGCCCGCTGTTGAGCTTCGAAGAATGGCGCAGCCTGCTGCGCAGTGATGCCATTGCCGCCGGCATCAACGCCGAGCTGTTCGACCGCACCTTCGCCGGCATTACCCTGGACCCGAATGTGGTCAAGGCTGACAACAGCCAGCCGGAGTTCACCCGTCCGGTCTGGGAATACATCGACGGTGCCGTTTCGGTTTCGCGCATCGCCCAGGGCCGCCTGCTCAAGGCGCAGCACCGGCCGACCCTGAAAGCCATTCGCAGCACCTACGCCGTGGACCATGAAGTGCTGATCGCGATCTGGGGCATGGAAAGCAATTACGGCAGCAATATCGGCAGCCATAACGTCATCCGCTCCCTCGCCACCCTGGCCTATGACGGCCGCCGCCAGGTGTTCTGGCGCAGCCAGTTGCTGGCCGCGCTGCAGATCCTTCAAGCCGGTGACGGTCCTGCCCAGGGGCTGATCGGCTCATGGGCCGGGGCCATGGGCCAGACCCAGTTTATGCCGACCACCTTCAATCAGCATGCCGTGGACTTTGACGGCGATGGCAAGCGCGACCTGTGGAACTCCGCCCCCGACGCCCTCGCCTCTGCCGCCCACTATCTGCAAGCCTCGGGCTGGCAAAACGGCCAACCCTGGGGCTTCGAAGTGAACCTGCCGGCTGGCTTCGACTACGCCCTGGCCGATCCGGAAGTACGTCGCAGCCTGGCGCAGTGGCGCACCCTCGGGGTCAACCCGGCGCGAGCCATCGATACCAATGAGCAGAGCCTGGCGACGCTGTTTCTGCCCGCAGGTCATCGCGGCCCGGCCTTCCTGCTGCTGAACAACTTCCGCAGCATCCTCAAGTACAACAACTCCACCGCCTACGCCCTGGCCATCGGCCTGCTCAGCGATGCCCTGGATGGCAACCCTGGCGTGCAGGCCGCATGGCCGCGCAGCGACCGCCAACTGGGCCGCAGCGAGCGCATCGAACTGCAGGAGCTGCTGACCCGCAAAGGCTACGAACTGGGCCCGGCGGACGGCATCATCGGTGCCAACACGCGCAAGGCGGTACGCGCCTTTCAGCAGAGCCTGGGCCAACCCGCCGATGGTTACCCCAGCCATGAGCTGCTGCAACAACTCAGATAAGCACCCGCGCAACGCCCAGACGCTGCGCGCCGGCCACCTGCGGCCAACCTGGACCGCCCGGCGCTAGCCAGACTGAACAGTCAGCTTCTGTGATAAACTGCGCGGCGGCCACAAGCCGCCTCGTCCACGGAGCCTCTAGCGGAGCCCAGATTGCCGATGTCCGATACCTCCCCGCCTAAAAACGTCGCCAGCGGCGAAAAATTCCGCACCACCCAGGGCATCACCGCGATCAAGGACGGACAGAAGCGCCGCGCCTCGAGCGAACCCCAGGTGTTCGAACCCAAGCCCAAGTGGCTGCGGGTCAAGGCACCCGGCGGCAGCCGCTTCGAGGCGGTCAAGCGCAATGTCGGCGAACACCGCCTGAGCACCGTGTGCCAGGAATCCCACTGCCCGAACATGGGCGAATGCTGGTCCAACGGCACCGCCACCATCATGCTGATGGGCTCGGTGTGTACCCGCGCCTGCCGCTTCTGTGCGGTGGATACCGGCAACCCCAACGGCTGGCTGGATCTGGAAGAGCCGCAGAACACCGCCAAGTCGGTGGAGCTGATGGCGCTGCGCTATATAGTGCTGACCTCGGTGGACCGCGACGATCTGGATGACGGCGGTGCCGCTCACTACGCCGCCTGCGTGCGGGCGATCAAGGAGCGCACCCCGCAGGTGGTGGTGGAAGCCCTGACTCCGGACTTCGACGGCGACCTGCAGGCCATCGAGCGCGTGGTGGACTCCGGCCTTGAGGTCTTCGCCCAGAACGTCGAGACGGTCAAGCGCCTGACCCATGAAGTGCGCGACCCCCGCGCCGGCTATGAGAAGACCCTGCGCGCGCTGGAACACGCCAAACGCCATCGTCCAGCGATGCTGACCAAGACCAGCCTGATGCTGGGCCTGGGCGAGACCGACGAGGAAATCATCGAGACCATGGATGACCTGCGCGCCATCGGCGTAGATATCCTCACCCTCGGCCAGTACCTGCAACCGACCCGCAACCACTTGACGGTCAAGCGCTGGGTCAGCCCGGAAGAGTTCAACAGGTTCCGCGAAATCGGCCTGGCGAAGGGCTTTATGGAAGTGGCCGCCGGCCCGCTGGTGCGCTCCAGCTACCGTGCCGACAAGGTGTTCGAGAAGAATAACCTGGGCCTGGCCGCCCCGGTCCCCGTACCGGGCCAGCAAGTCGACAGCAGCCTGATTCCGACCCTCAACCTGAACTGATCGGGCAACACAACGCCTGGCCCCGGGCTTTGCCTGGGGTCAGGCGTTTGTTTATCTGCAATCAGGCCATTGAAAAGGCCATGTTCCCGTACGCTGTTGCGCTCAGGCATCGCCCCCCAGGTGTGGAGGCTGCTTCGTAGGGTGCGCCGTGCGCACCAACACAGGCGCAGTCACAGACGCCTGGTGCGCACAGCGCACCCTACCGATTGCGGCCCCCTGCGTACGCTGGATAAGCCAAGGCTTAGCAGTCTATTGCGCCCGCCAAGGTCTGCTGCTCTGGATACTCAAGGTGCTTGACCAACTGCTCACGCAGCCGCGCACTGACTTCGGCAAGCGCTATCGGCCCGGCCACCTGATCGGCCAGCTGGGTCATGGCCATGCCGGCATAACCACAGGGGTTGATGCGCTGAAAGGGCTGTAGATCCATATCCACATTCAGCGCCAGGCCATGGAAGCTGCGACCGTTGCGGATACGCAGCCCCAGCGAGGCGATCTTCGCCCCATCCACATACACCCCTGGCGCATCCGGCTTGGCATTGGCGCTGACGCCATAGCTGGCCAGCAGGTCGATCAGGCTGCGCTCGATCCGGCTGACCAGCTCGCGCACGCCAATGCCGCTGCGGCGCACATCCAGCAGCAGGTAAGCCACCAGCTGACCAGGGCCGTGATAGGTTACCTGGCCACCGCGATCCACCTGCACCACCGGAATATCACCCGGAAACAGCAGATGCTCGGCCTTGCCGGCCTGGCCCTGGGTAAACACCGGGGCGTGTTCGAGCAGCCAGATTTCGTCAGGCGTATCCGCGCCACGGGTGTCGGTAAAGCGCTGCATTGCATGCCAGGTTGGCTGATAGTCGACCTGGCCCAGCTCACGAAAGCCGAGCGGCAGGCTCATCAGAGCACCATATGGACGATGCCGGTCGCGCGCAGGGCGCTGTTGATATCGCGCAGCTGGTCTTCGCCAGTGGCCTCGATATGCAGCTGCACAGTGGTGTACTTGCCATTACTGCTCTGGCGCTCGGCCAGGGTACTGAGATCGACCTTGGCATATTTGCTAAGGATTTCGATCACCATGTTCTTGTAATTGGCACCACTGTCGCCCACCACCTTGATCGGGTAATCGGCGCAGGGGAATTCGATTATGTGCGATTTAACGTCGGTCATGGCAGTAACGGCCTCGTAAGCCGTGGCAACAACAACGCCCCTGCGGGTCGGCAGGGGCGTGCCGGTCACGCTATCAGTTGAACAAGCCGAAGAAGAACAGGCGAATGCTATCCCACAGACGGCGCATGAAACCACCTTCCTCGACGGCTTCCAGGGCCACCAGGTCGGCGCTGTGCACCACCTCGTCACCCAGCTTGACCTCCACCTTGCCGATTACATCGCCCTGGGCGATCGGTGCAATCAGTTGTGGATTCAGGGTCATGCCGGCCTGGAGTTTTTCCAGCTGCCCCTTGGGTAGGGTCAGACTCAGGTCTTGCGCCAGGCCAGCCTTGAGCTGACGCGTGGTGCCTTTCCAGACCTGGGTCTGGGCCAGTTCCTGACCTTGCTTGTAGAAGGTGCGGGTTTCGAAGAAGCGGAAACCATAGGTCAGCAGCTTCTGGGTTTCGGCGGCGCGCGCCGACTCGCTGTCGGTACCGAATACCGAGGTGATCATCCGCGCGCCATCACGTACGGCCGAAGCCACCAGGCAGTAACCGGCCTCCTGGGTATGGCCGGTTTTCAGGCCGTCGACGGTCTTGTCACGCCACAGCAGCAGGTTGCGGTTGCCCTGCTTGATGTTGTTCCAGAGGAACTCCTTCTGCGCATAGATCGCATAGTGTTCCTGATCTTCGTTGATGATGGCGCGCGCCAGGATGGCCATATCGCGGGCACTGGAATAGTGCTCCGGATGGGGCAGCCCGGTGGCGTTCATAAAGTGGCTGTCGCTCATGCCCAGACGCGCAGCGGTTTCGTTCATCATGTCGGCGAAGGCGTCTTCGCTACCGGCAATGTACTCGGCCAGAGCAATGCTGGCGTCGTTGCCGGACTGGATGATCACCCCGTGCAGCAGGTCATCGACGCTGGCCTGGCTGTTCAGTGGCAGGAACATGGTGGAACCGCCGGAAGCTGCACCGCCGGTACGCCAGGCATGCTCGCTGATAGGCACCATATCCTGCTCGCCGATCTTGCCCTTGCGAATTTCCAGGGTGGCGATATAGGCGGTCATCAGCTTGGTCAGGCTGGCCGGCGGCAGACGCTGGTCGCCATTGTTCTCCACCAGCACCTTGCCGCTGGCAGCATCGAGCAGCACATAGGATTTGGCGGCCAGTTGCGGCGGTGCCGGAATCGCTTGCTGGTTGGCCCAGGCAGCTGGTGTGCCGAGCAGGAGAAGTGACAAGAAAACGCGTTGCACAAAGCAGGTGATATTCATCCGTCTCTCTAGGTTGCTAATGGTCAAACAGGCCCCAACGGGCAAATTCAGAGGGCGCGCTCGGCAGCAGAGCTGCCGGCCGCGCATGAGTGCTTAGTCCTGCCGGCGGGCAATTAGTGCCGCCTCAATCCGCCCGAACCAGCGTCGGCTGGCCGAGGTTGGCCATGCGCACGCTGTCCTGCAACTGCTCAGCCTCGCCCGGGCTGTTCAGCGGTCCCAGCCGTACGCGGTGAAGAATCTGCTGGTTGCGCACCACTGAGCTGATGAACACCGGGGCAGCCACGGCCTCGCCCAGTTTCGCCTTGAGCAGCTCCGCAGCGTCCGGATTGGCGAAGGCTGCTACCTGGAGATACAGGCCAGAGGCTACGACTGAATCGTTTTTTTTTGCGTCGATCTGCACAGGCACCACGGCCGCGGCGTGCTGCTGCGGGGGCGGCGTGTACTGTTCAAGCGGCTGCACCACCGGCTGGGCCACGGTCTTGACCTGCGCCACCTGCTGCGGCTGAGCCAGCACCATCGGCACCGGCTGGCCCTGCTGGGCCCACCACTCGTGCGGGTCGATACCCTCGACCTTGACCCGTGCGGTACCGCTTTCGGCGTAGCCGAGCTTCTTCGCCGCGGCAAAGGACAGGTCGATGATGCGGTCGGAATAGAACGGCCCACGGTCGTTGACCCGCAGGATCGCGCTCTTGCCGTTTTCCAGATTGGTCACCCGCACATAGCTGGGCAGCGGCAGGGTCTTGTGCGCGGCGGTCATGCCGTACAGGTCATAGGTCTCGCCGTTGGCGGTGGCCTGACCATGGAACTTGGTGCCGTACCAGGAGGCCGGGCCGACCGCCTGATAGCGGCGGGCATCCTGGATCGGGTAGTACTGCTTGCCGAATACCGTGTAGGGGCTGGCCTTGACCCGGCCGTAATGGGGCATAGGGGTCGCGTCGGGAATCCGCGACACATCCACATCCCACCAGGGTGCGCCATCCTTGTGCGGGCGGTTGAACTCGGACGGTCCGGAAATTGCGCCACCCGGTTGCACCACCGGAGCCACAGGCTGCGGCGCACGACTGGACGAGCAGCTGGCCAGCAGCAGCGCCAGGCTGCCCGCGGCGGCCAACTTGAAGGACAGACTCGACATCAATTATTACCCCGCGCATCGACCAGCAGCTCGGCCAACTGATTCACCGCCATGGCATACATGACACTGCGATTGTAGCGGGTGATCACGAAGAAGTTGGGCAAGCCCAGCCAGTACTCGTCACCTTCGGCCCCTTCCAGACGGAAGGCCGTCACCGGCAACTCGTCGCTCAGCGGGTCGGCGCTGGTCCAGCCCAGGCTGCGCAGCTCGGCCACATTCTTCACCGGATCGAGGCCGACAGTCAGGCCTTGTTCGGCCTGCGCGCCCTCGACGCTGGCGGCGCTGACCACCGGCTGCCCAGGCTGCCAGTGGTGGCGCTTGAAGTAACTGGCGACGCTGCCGATGGCATCCACCGGGTTGCTCCAGATATTGATATGGCCGTCGCCGTCGAAGTCCACGGCATAGGCGCGGAAGCTGCTCGGCATAAATTGCGGCAGGCCCATGGCCCCGGCGTAGGAACCGGTCATGTTCAGCGGCTCGACCTGCTCTTCACGGGCCAGCAGCAGGAACTCGCGCAGCTCCTTGCGGAAGAACGGCGCACGCGGCGGGTAATCGAAGGCCAGGGTCGACAGTGCATCCATCACCCGCCAGCTGCCGGTATTGCCACCGTAGAAGGTTTCCACACCAATGATCGCTACGATCACCTCTGGCGGCACACCGTACTCAGCCTCGGCGCGGGCCAGGGTTTCCTCGTGCTGCTTCCAGAACTCGACGCCCTGGCTGATGCGCTTGTCGGTGATAAAGATCGGCCGGTAATCCTTCCACGGCTTGGCCTTTTCCGCCGGACGCGAGATGGCATCGAGGATCGCCTGCTTGCGCTCGACTTCGGCGAACAGCGCGACCAGTTGCTCGCCGGCAAAGCCATAATCACGGGTCATTTCGCCGATGAATTCAGCCACCTGCGGCGACTGCTGATAATCCCCGGCCAGCACGGGCTGAGCCACTGCGCACACCCCGGCCAACGCCAGCCAAGGAGCCGTACGTACCATCCAACCACGCGCGTTTTGCATTGAATTCATAATCCCAATCAAGCCTGTGTCATCCACTTACGATGAGTGTGGATCGACATCAAAATTCCAAACCCTGCCAGCAGGGTGATCAGCGAGGTGCCGCCATAGCTGATAAAGGGCAATGGCACACCGACCACCGGCAACAGGCCGCTGACCATACCGATATTGACGAAGACGTAGACGAAGAACGTCATGGTCAGCGCGCCGGCAAGCAGCTTACCGAACAGCGTCTGCGCTTGCACGGTAATCACCAGGCCGCGCGCGATCAACAGCAGATACACCAGCAGTAACAAACACACGCCCACCAGGCCGAACTCTTCGGCCAGCACCGCGATGATAAAGTCGGTGTGGCTTTCCGGCAAAAAGTCCAGGTGCGACTGGGTGCCGGCCAGCCAGCCCTTGCCCCACACCCCGCCCGAGCCGATGGCGGCCTTGGACTGGATAATGTTCCAGCCACTGCCCAGCGGATCGCTTTCCGGGTTGAGGAAGGTCAGCACCCGCTGCTTCTGGTACTCGCGCAGCACGAAGAACCACATGCCGATGGCAATCGGCACCACGGCCGCCGCCGCGCCGATGATCCAGCGCCACTGCAGGCCGGCCATGAACAGCACGAAGAACCCGGAGGTGATGATCAGCAGCGAGGTGCCCAGGTCCGGCTGCAAAAGAATCAGCACAAAGGGAATGACGATCAGCGCCATGCTCACCACGATGTGCTTGAAGCGCGGCGGCAGGCTGCGCCGGGCCAGGTACCAGGCGATGGTCGCCGGCATGATGATCTTCATGAATTCCGAGGGCTGGAAGCGGATCACCCCGGGAATATTGATCCAGCGCGTCGCGCCCATGGCGTTGTGGCCCATCACGTCCACCGCCACCAGCAGGCCCACCCCGGCCAGATAGGCCAGGGGCACCCAGCGCGCCATAAAGCGCGGTTCGAACTGGGCGATGATAAACATGCCGACCAGACCGATGCCGAAGGAGCTGGCCTGCTTGACCAGCAGGTCGACGTTCTTGCCACTGGCCGAATAGAGGATAAACAGGCTGCCGGTGGCCAGCACCAGCAGCAGCAACAGCAGAATGCCGTCGACATGCACGCGCTGCAGCAGGCTGGCCCGCCTGCGCATCAGGTCCTCGGTGGACAGGTTGCGATCAAAATTACTGTTCATGGCGCGGCGACCTCAGCCGCCACAGGCGGTGCGTATTCGGCTTTCAACTGACCGTTGTCATCCAGCAGCCAGGCATCCATCACCTGCTTGACCACCGGAGCGGCCACCCCGGAACCGGATTCGCCATTTTCCACCATCACCGAGACGGCGATCTGCGGATTGTCTGCCGGGGCGAAGGCGACGAACAGGGCGTGGTCGCGATGGCGCTCCTGGACCTTGCTGCGGTCGTACTTCTCGCCCTGCTTGATCGCCACCACCTGGGCGGTGCCGCTCTTGCCGGCGATGCGATAGACCGAGGCGTCGCCGACCTTGCGCGCGGTGCCGCGTGGGCCGTGCATGACCTGCTCCATGCCGAAACGGCCGCTGTCCCAATAGGACGGATCGCGCAGCACGATATCCGGCAGCGGGTCCTTGTCCACCGGGATCGCACCCTGAATGCTCTTGGCCAGGTGCGGGCGAATCCATTTGCCGCGGGTGGCCATCAGCGCAGTGGCCTGGGCCAGCTGCAGCGGCGTGGTCTGCATATAGCCCTGACCAATACCGAGAATCAGGGTCTCGCCCGGGTACCAGGCCTGGCGATAGCGCGCCCGCTTCCACTCGCGCGACGGCATCAGGCCGGCGGTCTCCTCGAACATGTCCAGGGAGACCCGCTGACCGAGGCCGAAGCGGGTCATGTACTCGTGCATGCGATCGATGCCCATCTTGTGGGCCAGGGAATAGAAATAGGTGTCGTTGGAACGGGAAATCGCCAGTTCCATATCCACCCAGCCATCGCCGTTGCGGTTCCAGTTGCGGTATTTGTGGCTGAGGTTGGGCAATTGGTAGAAGCCGGGGTCGAACACCCGGGTCGAGGGCGTCAGCACCCCGGCGTCCAGGGCGGCCACCGCCATCATCGGCTTGATAGTCGAGCCGGGCGGATAGAGGCCGCGCAGAACCCGGTTGTACAGCGGCCGGTCGATGGAGTCGCGCAGGTCGGCATAGGCCTTGAAGCCGATACCGGTGACAAAGGGGTTGGGGTCGAAGCTCGGCTGACTGACCATCGCCAGCACTTCGCCGGTCTGCGGCTGGATCGCCACGATGGCCCCGCGGCGGCCATCCAGCGCGGCTTCGGCGGCTTCCTGCAGACGCACGTCGAGGCTCAGCACGATGTCCTTGCCCGGCAGCGGGTCGGTGCGCTTGAGCACCCGCAGCACCCTGCCGCGGGCATTGGTTTCGACTTCCTCGTAACCCACCTCGCCATGCAGCTCGTCTTCATAGAAGCGCTCGATACCGGTCTTGCCGATATGGTGGGTGCCGCTGTAGGAGACCTTGTCGAGCTTTTCCAGCTCGGCTTCGTTGATCCGCCCGACATAGCCCACCGAATGGGCGAAATGCTCACCCTGCGGGTAATGCCGCACCAGCTGCGCCACCACCTCAACCCCCGGCAGACGGAACTGGTTGATCGCGATCCGGGCAATCTGCTCCTCGGAGAGTTCGAACAGCACCGGTACCGGCTCGAAGGGACGACGCCCCTGACGTACGCGCTTCTCGAACAAAGCGCGCTCGTCGTCGCTCAGCTCCAGCACTTCGACAATCACGTCCAGCACCTGGCCCCAGTCGCCGGCACGTTCGCGGGTCAGGGTCAGGCTGAAGCTGGGGCGGTTGTCGGCGATGATCACGCCGTTGCGGTCGAAGATCAGCCCGCGGGTCGGCGGCAGCGGTTGCACATGGATGCGATTGTTTTCCGCCAGGGTGCTGTGGTGTTCGTACTGCACCACCTGCAGGTAGTACATGCGCGCGGCCAGCACGGCGGTCAGCAGCAAAAAGAACGCAGCACCGACCAGCGTCCGCCGACGAATCAGGCGAGCGTCTTTTTCATGGTCCTTCAGGCGAATGGGCTGCGGCATCGGTGGCTGCTGATTACTTGTGATAGGGGTGGCCGGACAGAACTGTCCAGGCACGGTAAATCTGCTCGCCAATCAGAATTCGCACCAGCGGGTGCGGCAGGGTCAGGGGCGACAGCGACCAGCGTTGCTCACTGCGCGCCTGAACCTCAGGTGCCAGCCCTTCCGGGCCGCCGACCATCAGGTTGACGGTGCGTGCATCCAGACGCCACTTGTCCAGTTCGACCGCCAACTGCTCGGTGCTCCAGGGTCGCCCTTCGACTTCCAGGGTTACGATGCGTTCCCCGGGCGCGACCTTGGCCAGCATGGCCTCGCCTTCCTGGCGGATCATCCGCGCCACATCGGCATTCTTGCCGCGGGTGGTCAGGGGAATTTCCACCAGTTCCAGGGACAGCTCGCTGGGCATGCGCTTGGCATATTCCTGCCAGCCTTCTTCCACCCAGCGCGGCATCCGCGAGCCAACGGCGATCAGCTTGATCCGCACCGCTGCGCGTCCTTATTCCTGCTCGGGGCCGGTTTCGGCGCTGAACTGCGCACGGCTCTGCTCGGCACCCTGCCACAGACGCTCGAGGTCATAGAACTGACGCGCGGTCGGCAGCATCACATGGACGACGATATCGCCCAGGTCAAGCAGTGCCCACTCGCCGGTATCCATGCCTTCGGTGCCGATCGGGCGCACGCCCTGTTCCTTGACCTTTTCCAGCACGTTGTCGACCAGCGACTTGACGTGACGGCTGGAGGTGCCGCTGGCGATCAGCATAAAGTCGGTGATGCTGGTCTTGCCGCGCACATCGATGGTGGTGATGTCCTGCGCCTTGATTTCTTCCAGAGCGGCGATGGCCAGTTTGACCAGATCTTCGCTCAACATTTTTGCCTTTGTCATAAGTAGCTCGTTTGCCTCGTGTTCAATTCGCGTCACGGTAAAGGCCGTGGGCATGGATATAGGCCAGCACCGTGTCGGGCACCAGATAACGCACCGACTTTCCGCTCGCCAACAATGAGCGGATCTGGGTAGCGGACACCGCCAGGGGCGTCTGCCAGATAAAGGAAATCTGCCCCGCCGGCCCCTCCAGGGCCAACGGGTCGCTGATACTGCGCGCCGCCAGCAGGTTGCGCAGGCTCTCCGGCGCATCGCTGTCGGCATCCGGGCGCTGCAGCACCAGAATATGGCAGTGCTGCAACAACTCGTCCCAGCGGTGCCAACCGGGCAGGCCGCAGAAAGCATCCCAACCGAGAATCAGAAACAGCTGATCCTCTGCAGCCAACTCGGCGCGCAACGACTCCAGGGTGTCGATGCTGTAGGACGGCTTGTCGCGCTTGAGTTCGCAATCGTCCACCCGCAGCGGCGACACCCCGGCAACCGCCAGCTCGACCATGGCTAGGCGCTCGGCGGCCCCAACTTGCGGCGCGCTGCGATGGGGCGGCCGTGCGCTGGGGATCAGACGCAGCTCGTCGAGCTGGATAAACTCGGCAACTTCCACGGCGCTGCGCAAATGGCCGATATGCACCGGGTCAAAGGTGCCGCCCAGGATGCCGATGCGTCGGGCGTCGCTACGTCGGGCGTCGCTGCGTCTGGCCACTGTTACTGGGTCTGCCCGCGCAGCTGACCGTCGCCGATCACCACATACTTCTCGCAGGTCAGGCCCTCCAGGCCGACCGGGCCGCGGGCGTGCAGCTTGTCGGTGGAGATGCCGATCTCCGCGCCCAGGCCATACTCGAAGCCGTCGGCGAAACAGGTCGGGGTATTGAGCATCACCGAGCTGGAGTCCACCTCGGCAAGGAAGCGCCGGGCGCGGCCCTGGTGTTCGGTGACGATGGCATCGGTATGGTGCGAGCCGTAGTGATTGATGTGTTCGATGGCCTGCTCCAGGCCATCGACCACGCGAATCGACAGGATCGCGTCCAGGTATTCGGTGTTCCAGTCTTCTTCTGTTGCAGGCACAGCTTCGATCAGCGCACAGGTGCGTTCGCAGCCGCGCAGCTCGACGCCCTTGTCGACGAACAGTTGTGCCATGCCCGGGAGAAACTGCGCGGCGATGGCCTGGTCGACCAGCAGGGTCTCCATGGCACCGCAGATGCCGTAGCGGTAGGTCTTGGCATTGAAGGCAATCGCCTGGGCCTTGCCCAGCTCGGCCAGGGCATCGACATAGACGTGGCAGATGCCGTCCAGGTGCTTGATCACCGGCACCTTGGCGTCGCGACTGATGCGCTCGATCAGGCCCTTGCCGCCACGCGGCACTATCACGTCGACGAACTCCGGCATGCTGATCAGGGCACCCACCGCGGCACGGTCGGTGGTTTCCACCACCTGCACCGCCGCCGCCGGCAGCCCGGCCTCGGCCAGACCGCGCTGAATGCAGGTGGCAATCGCGCGATTGGAGTGAATGGCCTCGGAGCCGCCGCGCAGGATGGTGGCGTTACCCGATTTCAGGCACAGGCTGGCAGCGTCGATGGTCACATTGGGCCGCGACTCGTAGATGATGCCGATCACACCGAGGGGCACGCGCATCTTGCCCACCTGAATTCCCGACGGGCGGTAGCTCATATCGCGGATCGCACCCACCGGATCGGGCAGGCCGGCGACCTGACGCAGACCTTCGATCATGCCGTCGATGCGTGCCGGGGTCAGGGCCAGGCGGTCGAGCAGGGCCGGCTCCAGGCCGCTGGCGCGACCGGCGGCGAGATCCAGTTCATTGGCCGCGGTCAGTTCGGCGCGCGCCGCGTCCAGCGCGCTGGCAGCGGCCTGCAGGGCACGGTTCTTCTGGGCGGTAGTGGCACCGGCCACCACGCGCGAAGCCTGGCGGGCAGCCTGTCCCAGGCGGGTCATATAGTCGAGCACGGACTCAGTCATGGGCAACGAAGGTCTGGCAGCTGGAAAAAGTCGCTGAGTATAACGGTCGCGCAGCCTCCCGCCCAGCGCTGCCGGGAGCCCCGCGCGCTTAATCGGCCGACGCTGACAAGTGGTAAACAGCCTGTTCGCCCGCCTCGGCGGTAACGCCGCCCGGCCACGGCCGCTCTGGCACCGCGCGAAACAGTGACACCTGCCCCGCTCAGCCGCCCGAAGGTTAGGTAAACAAAAACCACCCGAATGTTTACCTTGCATAAAAACCAGCACAGGCGGCCCAGCGCCGGGGTGAGAGAGCCATGCACTACCGTACCGACTACAGCCCCGCGTTACTGACCAGCGCTCCCCGAGTGCTGCAACTGGGTGATTGGTGCCTGCATTACCAGGCCTATGCCAGCCGCAGCAACGATCGGCGCGCCCCCGTGCTGCTGTTGGGCGGGGCCTTTCAGAGCTTTCGCTCGTTCGCCAGTGAAGTCGCCGAGCTGCTCGGTGATCACCCGGTGATCCTCCTCGATCTGCCCAGCCAGGGCGGCAATCTGCAACTGGTGCCGGAACTGAGCCTGGAACAGCTGGCCGACCTGATCGCCGCCTTTGCCGATGAATTGCAATTGCCGCCGCTGCTGCCCATCGGCCTGTCCTACGGCTCCGCCCTGGCCGCCCTGTTCGCCGCACGCCACCCCCGCCACTGCGCCCGCCTGCTGCTCGCCGGGATCACCGCCTTTGGCCGCCCCGGGGCCCGCCTGCTGCTGCAGGAAGGCCTGGCGCTGCTCGCCGAGGGCGACAACCAAGGCTTTGCCCACGGTGCCCTGACCGGCCTGCTCAACCCACTGCGCCTGCAACAGACCGGCGTTGGCGCGGTGTTTCGCAAGGCCCTGCTGCGGCAAATCCAGCGGCTGTCGCCCGCTGATGTGGAACGCTACCGGCAGAACAGCCAGCGCCTGCTGGACTTCCAGGGCTTCCGCCAGCATCCGGCCTGCCCGACCCTGGTCCTGGCCGGCGAATACGACCACTTCACCCAGCCCTGGGAGCACGCCCAGTTCGCCGCGGATTGCGCCAGCGCCAGCTGCGCCCTGATCCACAATGCCGATCACCTGGCCCAGTTCGAACAGCGCGCTGCCTGCGCCGGCCTGTACAGCCCGTTTCTGCGCGGCGAAGCGCTGCCCCAGCGCAGCCCGGGCAGCAGCCTGCTGGCCCGCGGACAGCTGCGCCAGCTGGAAAGACGCCACGAGCCGCGCCAGGCCCCCAGCCATCGTCAGGCCCGCCTGCGTCATGCCGAAGGCGGCGAATGGGCGGTGGAGGTACGCGAACTGGGCTTTTTCGGCGGGCTGCTGCGCGGCGACCTGCCCCAGGAGCTGGCACCGCGCGGCTGGCAACTGCTGCACAAGGACCTGCCAGCGCAACCCCTGTTGCCGCTGCGCCAGGATGCCAACGGCCTGGCCTTTGTCTTCCCCCACAGCGACCAGCAGGCCAGCCAGGCCATGGTCACGCTGTTCCAGCCCCACAGCCTGCCTGCGGCGGCCTGCGCCTGAAAGCTCAACCGGTAGGGTGCGCCGTGCGCACCGGGGTCGGCCGCGGGCCCTGGTCAAAACCCTGGCCTTGAGAAATGCCGAGCGCGACCAGACAACGGCCGCGATTCAGATACGGGCTTCGATCACTCTGACCAGCCCCTCGTTCTTGCTCGGCGGCAGCCCCAGCGCCAGGGCTGTGCGACTCGGGTCGAACACCTCGACCGCGGCGAAACCACAACGGCTAAAACCGTCCACTATGGCCGCCTCGTTACGGTAATGCAGCGGGTAGCTGCCGCGGGTCAGCCGGCCGACCAGGCCCACGCCCCAGCGCAACTGACGGTAGCGCGGATGCTCGCGCAGGTCCGGGTACAGCTCGGTCAGGTAGGTGGCCTGGGGAAACTGGCGCAGCTGCTCGGCCAGACGCGCCCAGAACGACTCGATCAGCGACAGCTCGAAATAATTCACCAGGCCCTCGGTAATCACCACCACCGGCTGGCTGCGATCCAGTTCGGCGAACAGACTGGCCAGGCATTGATTGCCGTCCGCCGCCAGAATGTCCACCGCGCGCACCCGATGCCGGGCACCCAGCCAGCCCTGGGCCTGCAGCAACTGCTGCTTGCGCGCAGCCATCAGCGGCAGGTCGGCCTCCAGGTAGTGCAACTGTGGGTAGCGCGCGGTAAAGCGCCGGCCCCGGGGCGACAGGCCGCAGGCGATTTCCACCACCTGACAGACGCCACCGTGCTCGATTGCCGCACTCAGCTGCGCGTCGATCTGCAGATGCCGCTGCAGCAGAAACTGCTCGAGATCCAGGTCGAACCCCACCCGCGCGCCCCAGGTGATAGGAGCCAGCAGCCCATGCACAAAACGCCCGAAACCGGTCACGAAGGCCGGCTCCGCCAGGCGATGTCGATACCAGACGTAACCGGTGTAATGGGCGCTGGGACTGATATGGGCGCTGCTGGCACGTTCAGACATGATTCAGCCACTTGTTGTTATGATCGCCTGAGCCTATGCCCTGCCGCCCACCAGTGACACCGGATGCCACACGAACCCAACCTTAGTTTGCCCTGGCCCCAGGGCCGCGCGCTGGACAATGCCTTCTTCGACCGCGATGCGCGCCTGCTCGCCCGCGAACTGCTCGGCAAGGTGATCCGCCACAAACACGGCGAACGCTGGCTGAGCGTACGGATCATCGAGACCGAAGCCTATTACCTGGCGGAGAAAGGCAGCCATGCCTCCCTCGGCTACACCCACAACCGGCGCGCTTTGTTCGCCGATGGCGGACATATCTATATGTACTATGCCCGCGGCGGCGACTCGCTGAACTTCAGCGCCCAGGGCCCCGGCAACGCGGTGCTGATCAAGTCCGCCCTGCCTTGGCTGGACGCCCATTCGGACACCGCCAGCCTGGCGCAGATGCAGGCCAACAACCCGGACGCCCAGGGCCACGCACGCCCCGCGGAAAAACTCTGCGCCGGCCAGACCCTGCTGTGCCGAGCCATGGGTCTGAAGGTGCCGCACTGGAACGGCCAGCGCTTCGACCCCGAGCGCCTGTTTGTCGAGGACCTGGGCATCCGCCCCGCCCAGGTGGTGCAATGCACGCGTCTGGGCATCCCCCAGGGCCGTGACGAGCAACTGCCCTACCGGTTCGTCGATGCCGACCTGGCCCGTTTCTGCACACGCAATCCGCTGCGCCGCGGCCAGCTCGGCGGCCGCGACTTCCACCTTCTCAACCCCCAGGACACTCCGTTATGAGCCAATGGTTCGACAGCCTGAACCTATGGCTCGGCAGCAACCCGCAATGGCTGGGCCTGGCGATCTTCCTGATCGCCTGCATCGAATGCCTGGCGATTGTCGGCATCCTGGTGCCCGGCGTGGCGCTGCTATTCGGCGTCGCCGTGCTGGCCGGCAGCGGCACCCTGAGCCTCGGCGAAACCCTGTTGCTGGCCTACTGCGGCGGTGTGCTGGGCGATTGCCTGTCCTACGCCTGCGGGCGTTACTTCCACCAAGATATTCGTCGCCTGCCCGGGCTGCGCCACAACCCGCAGTGGCTGGCCGGGGCACACGGCTACTTTCAGCGCTACGGTGTCGCCAGCCTGCTGGTGGGGCGCTTTATCGGCCCACTCAGGCCCATGCTGCCGATGGTCGCTGGCATGTTCGACATGCCGGCGGGGCGTTTTATCCTGGTCAGCCTGCTGGCCTCGGCCGGCTGGGCCGTCGCCTACCTGCTGCCCGGCTGGGCCACCGGCGCGGCGCTGCGCCTGCCGCTGCCGCCGGGGTTCTGGCCGCAGGCGGCGGCCATCGGCGCTGCGCTGGCCCTGGGCATTGCCCTGAGCTGCCACAGCAGCCTGAGCGGCCAGCGCCATGCCAGCCTGCTCGCAGCCGTCTGCGGCCTGTTGCTGCTGCTCGGTCTGATGCTCGGCTGGCCGCACCTGAGCCAACTCGACCAGGGCTTGCTGGCCCTGATCCAGGCGCAGCGCAGCGCCGCACTGGACAGCCCGATGGTGCTGATCACCCGCCTGGGCGACTTCAACACCCAACTGGCCGCCGCCGCCCTGCTGTGCCTGTTGCTGCTGCTCAGCCGCCAGTGGCGGGCGCTGAGCTTTGCCTTTCTCGCGCTGCTCGGCACGGCACTGGCCAATGGCAGCCTGAAAGCCTTCTTCGCCCGCAACCGCCCCGAGGTACTGCTGGAGCCGCTGCACAGCTTCAGCTTCCCCAGCGGCCATAGCTCGGCGGCCTTCGCCTTCTGTCTCGTACTGGCACTGCTGGCTGGCCGCGGCCAGCCGCCACGCATGCGCCTGGCCTGGTTGCTGCTGGGCAGCCTGCCAGCGCTGGCCATCGCCGGCTCGCGGATCTATCTGGGTGTGCACTGGCCCAGCGATATCCTTGCCGGGGCCGTGCTGGCCGCCAGTTTCTGCGCCCTGAGCCTGACCCTGGTGGAATGGCGCACGCCGTTGCCGGCGCTGCCGGCCAGACTCTGGTGGTTGCTGCTACCGGCCTGCCTGGGTCTGCTCGGCAGCATCGCCACCTGGCAGTGGTCGGCCGGGCTGTTGCGCTACGCCTACTGAGTAGCGCCCGCCTGGCCCTGCAGCTGCTCCAGCAACTCATGCAACAGGTCGAGTCGCTGCAGCGGCTGGTCCAGCGCCAGCAGCTGCAGCTTCTGCTCGGCCTCCAGCGGCAACAGATAGGCCAGCTGATTGGCCAACGAGGCCTGCCCGACAGGTTCGGCCTGCATGCCCAGGGAAGCCACCATCGGGTGCTCGCTCAGGGCACCGAGTAGAGCGGCCAGATCCGCGTGTTCGCCCAGCAGCGGCTGCTCGTCCTCGTCCGCCAGCCACTCGACCTCGGCGACCGTGAGCTGGTCGGGCAGCACCTGAGCACGCAGCACCCGCAAGCGTCGCCCACCCTCCACGCGAATGCCCAGCAGGCCGTTGGGCAGCTGCTGGAAATCGCGGATCAGCGCCTCGCAGCCGATCGCCGCAAACTGCCCGGCCGCCTCGCCCACCTCGGCACCCTCGATGATGCAGACCACGCCAAAGCCCTCGCCCTGCTTCATGCAGCGGCTGATCATGTCCAGATAGCGCGCCTCGAAGATCTGCAAATCCAGCGTACAGCCGGGAAACAGCACGGTATTGAGTGGAAAAAGCGGCAGCGTCATAGGCAGCTCCTTATAGCCACAACAGAATTGCCAGCGGCAGCAAGACCGCGGTGAACACGCCCATCAGGCTCATCGCCAGGGCCGCAAAGGCCCCGCACTCCTCACTTTCCTGCAGGGCTCGGGCGGTACCCACGGCGTGGGCCGTCAGTCCCAGCGCCATGCCCAGCGCGGCCTGATGATGAATGCCGCAGCGCTTGAGCAGCGAGGGCCCGACTATTGCGCCGATAACCCCGGTCAGCATCACAAACACTGCCGCCAGCGCGGCGATGCCGCCAATCTGACTGGCCACCAGCATGGCAATCGGCGAGGTCACCGACTTGGGGGCCATGCTCATCAACATGATCTGCTCGGCCCCGAAAGCCCAGGCCAGGCCCACGCCCATGACAGTGGCGAACACCCCGGCGATCAGCAGGGTGATCAGGGTCGGCCAGAACAGCTGGCGAATCCGCCGCAGATTGAGGAACAGCGGCACCGCCAGAGCCACGGTAGCGGGGCCGAGAAACAGGGTCAGGGGGGCAACGCTGTCGCGGTATTCGACAAAGGTCAGCCCGCAGGCCAGAAGAATCCCGATCACCGCCAGCATCGACACCAGCACCGGCTGGAGGAACACCCAGCGGGTGCGCTCGTAACCGGCAATGGCCAGCTGATAAACCCCCAGGGTGATGCCCACGCCGAACAGCGGGTGATGGACCAGGGCCTGCCAGGCGGCCTGCCATTCCAGACTCATGGGGCCTCCCGACGCTGCTGGCGATCGATCAGCTTCTGCATCAGCCAGCCGGCGAACAGCACCGACACCAGCAGCGACAGCAGCAAGGCCCCCACCACCGCCCAGAAATCCGCGGCGATATCCGCGGCGTAGGCCATCACCCCGACTGCGGGCGGCACCAGCAGCAAGGGCAGGTATTTGAGCAGGCTGCTGGCGGCCAGATGCAGCGACTCGCCCACCTCGCCGCGCAGCAGCAGGAAGGCAAACAGCAGCAGCATGCCGATGATCGGCCCCGGCAACATCGGCAGGAGCAGGACATTGATGACAGTGCCGAGCAGCTGACAAAGCACCAGCCAGGAAAGGCCGCGAAGCAGCATGATGAACAATCTCCGAATCGTATAATGCCTAGGTGCACTGCCACGCATTATAAGCAGAAGCGCCGCGCAACGACCGGTTTACAGCGGCCGCGCACTTCCCTCGGGGCCTCCACGCGAGCGCCTACAAGCCTCTTGACCGCGACGCGAACCCATGATGATCTTAGGGCAGAAGGACTTACGCACCCAAAAAACAACAAAGCCCGCGTCTTCAAGGAGAAACCATGCCCCTAGTACCCACCGCCGAACTGCAGAGCTATATCGGCAAAGAACTCGGCCGTTCCGAGTGGATGACCATCGACCAGGAACGCATCTATCAGTTTGCCGAATGCACCGGCGACCACCAGTTCATTCACGTCGATCCGGAAAAAGCCAAACTCACCCCCTTCGGCACCACCATCGCTCACGGCTTCCTCTCGCTGTCGCTGGTACCCAAGCTGATGGAAGGCATCATGATCATGCCCCAGGGCCTGAAAATGGCCGTCAACTATGGCCTGGACAGCGTG
Organism: uncultured Pseudomonas sp.; assembly: GCA_964578635.1. GTDB lineage: Bacteria > Pseudomonadota > Gammaproteobacteria > Pseudomonadales > Pseudomonadaceae > Aquipseudomonas. The sequence continues at coordinate 10,432 of CAZOEC010000041.1, read as the reverse complement.
CGCTTTATCCAGCCGGTCAAGGTCAACTCCAAGGTGCGCCTGGTGGTTACCCTGACCGACGCCAACGAGAAGAATCCGGGCCAGTGGCTGCTCAAGGCCAAGGCCGTGCTGGAAATCGAAGGCTCGGAAAAACCGGCCTATATCGCCGAACCCCTGACCCTCTGCTTCGTCTGACCCCGCCCGCAACAAACAGGCGCGCGATCCTCGGATCGCGCGCCTTGCTTCTTGGCCTGCAGCTTTGCCTTTAAGGCATACTCGCCCATAACCTATCGCTCTGGATGTTTGTCATGCGCCGCCTCGCCCACCTGGCTCCGCTGAGCCTCGCCCTGCTGCTGAGCGCCTGCGGCAGCGGCGAACCCTGGTTGCCGGCAGACGCCGTGCTGCCCGATGGCAGCCGCTACCGCGGCGAACTGGTCGATGGTCTGCTGCAAGGCCAGGGCCGCCTGGACTACCGCAATGGCAACTATTACCAGGGCGAGTTCAAGGACGGCCTGTTCCACGGTGCAGGTGAGTGGCACGGGGCCGATGGCGAACACTACAGTGGCGAATTCCAGCACGGCAGCTTCCATGGCCAGGGCCGCCTGCAACACAGTAACGGCAGCCATTACCAGGGCGCGTTCAAGGCCGGTCAGCCAAGCGGTGAAGGCCGCTTCAGTAGCGCCGAGCTGAACTACAGCGGCGCATTCGCGCACGGTCTGTACGACGGCCCGGGCAAGCTGGAGTGGCTCGCCGGCGGCAGCTATCAGGGCCAGTTCAGCCAAGGCGAGCCCCATGGTCAGGGCGTCCTGATCGACGCGGACGGCAACCAGTTCAGCGGTCAGTTCGAACAGGGCCAGCTCAAGGGCCCGGGCAGCTTCACCAGCCCGGAGGGCGATCACTACAGCGGCGACTTTGTCGACACCCAGTTCCACGGCAAGGGCCGCTACCAGAGCGTGGACGGCGATGTCTGGAGCGGCCACTTCGTGCGCGGCAGCCTGAGCGGAGCCGGCGAATTCCACGGCAGCGACGGCAGCCTCTACCAGGGTCAGTTCCGCGACTGGCGCTACCACGGCGAGGGGCGCTTGCGCCTGGCCGACGGCAGCGTCTACCAGGGCCGTTTCGCCCGCGACCAATACAGCGGCCAGGGCCGCCTGACCCTGGCCGACGGGCGCAGCCTCGGCGGCACCTGGCAGGCCGGCCAGCGCCTGCGCGACGAGCAGGACTTGCTGCTGCCCGACCCGCTGGAGGTCGGCCTGCTGGAACAGGGCCGCCTGCTCGATGCCGCCCTCGCGGCCCTGCCCGCCTCGACCCCGGCCATCGAACTCTATGCCCTGACCCTGGCCGGCGACGGCAAACAGAGCGTGTTTATGCGCGAAGCCGATTACGTCGCCAAACTGCTCGACGAACGCTTCGCCGCCCATGGCCGCATCACCCTGGTCAACCACCGCGACCACCTGGCCGAACGCCCCCTGGCCACCCGGGAAAACCTCAGCCGTGCGGTGCAAGCCCTGGCCGAGCGCAGCGGCCCGGAAGACCTGATCTTTATCTACCTGACCAGCCACGGCTCGGCGGACCACCAGCTGAACCTCGACCAGCCGCGCCTGCAACTCAACGACCTGCCCGCCAGCGCCCTGGCGACGGTGCTCGAACCGCTCAAGGAGCGGCACAAGGTGCTGGTGATTTCCGCCTGCTATTCCGGCGGTTTTATCCCCCAGTTGCAGGACGACAAGACCCTGATCATGACCGCCGCCCGCGCCGACCGCGTGTCCTTCGGCTGCTCGGAGGAAAACGACTTCACCTACTTCGGCCGCGCCCTGTTCGCCGAAGCCCTGGAGCAGACCGACGATCTGCAGCGCGCCTTCGAACTGGCCCGGGCCAGCGTCGCCGAACGCGAGCAGAGCGAGGGCTTCGAGGCCTCCGAACCGCAAATCTGGAGCGCCGCAGCGGTGCTCACACAATGGCGCAAACTGCGCGAACAACAGACGCAGGCACCGGACAACAGCCCCGAGAAAACCCCCGCACCCAACCCATGACCCGCAGAGAAAGCCTGCCTGCCGCACCGCACGTTTTGCCAACGCCTGTTAAGCTGATTGATATCAGCGGAGAGCCCTAGACCATGTATTTGACGCCCCAGCACATCCTTCTCGCCGGCGCTTCCGGCCTGACCGGCGAGCACCTGCTGGACCGCCTGCTCAGCGAGCCCACCGTTGCCCGGGTGCTGGCACCCAGTCGGCGCGCGCTGGCCGAACACCCGCACCTGGACAATCCCCAGGGCGAACTGCTGGACCTGTTGCCGCAACTGAACGGCCCGATAGACACCGCCTTCTGCTGCCTGGGCACCACCCTCAAGCAGGCCGGCTCGCAGGAAGCCTTCCGCGCCGTCGATCACGACCTGGTGCTGGCCTTCGCCCGACGCGCCCGCGAACTCGGCGCGCGCCATCTGCTGGTGATCAGCGCCCTGGGGGCCGATCCCGCCTCCGCGGTGTTCTACAACCGGGTCAAGGGCGAAATGGAACAGGCCCTGCGCGCCATGGACTGGCCGCAACTGACCATAGTGCGACCTTCCCTGCTGCTCGGCGCACGCCAGGAGTTCCGTCTTGGCGAGCGCCTGGCCGCGCCCTTTATGCGCTGGCTGCCCGGCAAGTACCGCGGCATCAAGGCCACGGTACTGGCCCGGGCCCTGTGGCGTCTGGCCCTGGAAGAGAACAACGGCATCCGCGTGATCGAATCCGGCCAGTTGCGCCGCCTTGGCCGCTAATCGCTACGGACACCTGAACGGACACCTTATGAGCACCCACCCGGACAACCTGATCGACGCCCTGGCGGCGGCCGATATGCTGGAAATCGACGACCTGCACGCCTGGCAATTCCGCCTCGACGAGGCCCAGCTGCAAGGCAGCGGCGACGCGCCCTTGCTCAGCATCGAGTGCATGGACGGCCGCGCCCTGCGCAAATGGCACTTTAGCCTGGCACAGGTGCAGGCCGCCCGCTACGAGGCCGCGGACGACTGCTGGATGCTGGACAGCGCCGCCGGCCCGCATCGCCTCAAGTGCTTTGCCGCCATCAGCGGCGACAATGACGACGCGCCGGACGACGCCGCCAACGACGGCGAATAGCCCGCCAAGGAACCGCCATGGGTCTGTATGAGCGCTACCTGCTGCCGCACCTGATCGACTTCGCCTGCGGCATGGGCGAGGTGATGCAGGCCCGCTCGCAGACTGTGCCCCAGGCCCATGGCCGGGTGCTGGAAATCGGCATCGGCAGTGGTCTCAATCTGGCGTTCTACGATGCCGCCAGGGTCAGTGCGATAGTCGGCGTCGACCCCAGCGCCGAGATGCAGAAGCTGGCCAAGGCGCGCGCCGCGGCCATCGCCATCCCGGTGCAGATGATTGCCCTCGAGCTGGGCCAGATTCAGGCCGAGGACGCCAGCTTCGACAGCATCGTCTGCACCTTTACCCTGTGCACCATCCCCGACGCCGTGGCCGCCCTCAAGGAGATGCGCCGGGTGCTCAAGCCCGGCGGTCGCCTGCTGTTCTGCGAGCACGGCAAGGCCCCGGACGCCGCCGTGCTGCGCTGGCAGAATCGCCTGACGCCACTGTGGAAACCCCTGGCCGGCGGCTGCCACCTCAACCGCGATATCGCCGCGCTGATCAGCGCCGGCGGCTTCAGCATCGGCCAGCTGCAGCACCGCTACCTGAAAGGCCCCAAGGCCATGACCTACCTCTACCAGGGCTGGGCCACCTAGCCAATTGCCAGCACGCGCCGGCAGCCCCCTTAAATCCTGACTATCGTTAGGCTATGGACTTATCGAATGGAAGCCGGCTTACGCATGAAGCGCCTGCAGTTACGCGCACGCACCGCCCTGATCCTGTGTCTGGCCCTGGCCGGTGTGCTGGCACCCGCCAGCCAGGTTATGGCTCAGTCGCGCCAGGTCAGTGTCGGGGTGTACGCCAACGAACCGAAGATCGTGCTGGGCGAGGATGGCCAGATTTCCGGCATCCTCGGCGAACTGCTCAAGGAAATTGCCCGCCAGGAAGACTGGCAGCTGAACGCCGTGCCCTGCGACTGGCAGCAGTGCCTGGAGCGGACCCAGAGCGGCGAAATCGACCTGCTGCCAGATGTCGCCTTCAATGAAACCCGCGCCCTCTCCCTGGATTTCCACCAGGTGCCGTCGCTGTTTAGCTGGTCGCAGCTGTACAGCCGCGAAGGGGTGCAGCTGGCCTCGGTACTGCACCTCGAAGGCCATCGTATTGCGGTGCTGGAGGGCTCCATCCAGCAGAGCTACCTGCGCGACCTGCTCAAGAGTTTCGGCCTCAACGCCCAACTGATCGGCGTACCCAGCCTGCTCCAGGGCTTCGAGCAGGTCGCCAGTGGTGCGGCCGACGCGGTGGTGGCCAATCAGCGCTTCGGCGACTTCCACGCCCCGCGTTACGAGCTGTACAGCACCCCCATCATGTTCCAGCCCGCGCAACTCTTCTATGCCACGCGCAAAGGCCAGAATGCCGAGCTGCTGGCCAGCATCGACAAGCACCTGCAGCGCTGGCAGGGCTCACCCAGCTCCTACTACTACCAGACCCTGCAGCGCTGGGGCGGCGAACGCCCCACGTTGCTGATCCCCACCGCGGTCTGGTGGGGCCTGGGCGGTCTAGCCGTGCTGCTTCTGCTGGCCCTTGGCGGCGCTGTAATCCTGCGCCGCCAGGTCGCCGAGAAAACCCGCCACCTGCTGGCCGGCGAACAACGCCTGAACACCATTCTCGACAGCGTCGAGGCATATATCTATATCAAGGACACCCAGCTGCGTTACCAGTATGCCAACCGCAAGGTCTGCGAACTGTTCGGCCAACCCCTCGAACAGGTGATCGGCAAGACCGACGAATGCTTCTTCGATCTCGACACCGCCAACAACCTGCACGAGAACGACCACCGGGTCCTGACGTTCGGCGAGCGGGTCGAGGAAGAGGAAGTCAATCGCGGCCTCAACGGGGCCACCGAACGCGCCTTCCTCTCGGTCAAGCTGCCGCTGCGCAATGCCGCCGGGCAGATCTATGCCCTATGCGGCATTTCCACCGACATCAGCGAGCACCGCAAGAACCTGGAGAAGATCAACCAGCTGGCCTTCTACGATCCGCTCACCGGCCTGCCCAACCGCCGCCTGCTGCTCGACCGCCTGCAACAGGCCCTGGCCAAGCATGCCCGCGGCCTGCAGCAGGGGGCCCTGCTGTTTATCGACCTGGACAACTTCAAGGACCTCAACGACACCCTCGGCCACGACATGGGCGACCAGTTGCTGCAACAGGTGGCCGAGCGCCTGCGCAGCCATGTACGCGCCCAGGACAGCCTGGCCCGCCTCGGTGGCGACGAGTTTGTGCTGATGCTCGAAGAACTCAGCGCCGACCCGGTACAGGCCGCGCGCCAGGTAGAAACCGTCGCCAACAAGGTGGTCGCCGCCCTGGCCGCGCCCTACAGCCTGGAGGGCCGCAGCCATACCAGCACGGCCAGCATCGGCATCGCCCTGTTCCCCGAAGACCAGACCAGCGTCGAGGAAATCCTCAAGCGCGCCGACCTGGCCATGTACCAGGCCAAGTCCGCAGGGCGCAACGGCATGCGTTTCTTCGACCCGAAAATGCAGGCCGAAGCCAATGCCCGCGCCAGCCTGGAAAACGACCTGCGCCAGAGCCTCAGCGAACGCCACTTTATCCTCCACTACCAGCCCCAGGTCGACCTGCAGGGCCAGCTGATCGGGGCCGAGGCGCTGGTGCGCTGGCAGCACCCCAGGCGCGGCCTGGTCGCGCCGAACGACTTTATCCCCCTGGCGGAAAGCACCGGGCTGATTCTGCCCCTGGGCCGCTGGATCCTGCACAGCGCCTGCGCCCAGCTGGTCACCTGGGCCGCGCACCCCCAGCTGCGCCATATCAACCTGGCGGTCAACGTCAGCGCCCGCCAATTCCACCACCGCGACTTCGTCGACGACGTGCTCGCGACCCTCAGGGAAAGCGGGGCCAACCCCGCCCGCCTGGAACTTGAGCTGACCGAAAGCCAGCTGGTGGAAGACGTGGAAACCCTGATCGCCAAGATGACCCGGCTCAAGGCCCACGGCGTGCGCCTCTCGCTGGACGATTTCGGCACCGGCTACTCTTCGCTCAACTACCTCAAGCGCCTGCCGCTGGACCAGCTGAAGATCGATCAGAGTTTTGTTCGCGACCTGCTCGTACAGCCCAGCGATGCCGCCATCGTGCGCACCATCCTGGCCCTGGGGGCCAACCTCGACCTGGCCGTCACCGCCGAGGGCGTGGAAACCCTCGAACAGCGCGAAGCGCTGCTGGCCATGGGCTGCCAGAAGTTCCAGGGCTACCTGTTCGCCCGACCGGGGCCAGCCCAACTGCTGGAGCAGTGGCCCCTGGCCTTGGACAGCCGCGATATCACCGTCTGAATCCAGCCCGTCGCCCGCCCCTCCGCCAGACCGACAGCCGGCACCTCAGGTCGGCGCAGCCTCGCGCAAACGCAGGGCATCCACCAGCCCGGCAGCGATGGCCATGCCCACCAGGTCGGCGAGGGTTTCGGCCTGCATGCGCTTCATCACCCGCGAGCGGTACAGGTCGACGGTCTTGACGCTGATGGCCAGCTGCTCGGCCACCTCGCGATTGGTACAGCCGCGCACCAGTGGCAGCAGCACATCGCGTTCGCGCGGGGTCAGGCTGGCCAGGCGCGCCTGCACCTCAAGCAGGCGCGGATCCGCAGCCGAAGCGCGGTTCAGGGCCTGCTGCACACTGTCGAGCAGCAGCTGTTCGTTGTAGGGCTTCTCGATAAAGTCCACCGCGCCGGCGCGAAAGGCGCGCACCACGATGGGCACGTCGGCATGGCCGCTGACGAAGATGATCGGCATCTCGCTGCCGCGTTCGCGCAGGGCTTCCTGCACGTTCAACCCGCCCATGCCGGGCATGCGCACATCCAGCAGCACACAGCCCTGGCTCTGGCCGTCGCAGGCGTCGAGAAAGTCCCGGCCGCTGGTAAAGGGCAAGGCCGTCAGCCCCACCGACTCCAGCAGCCAGACGGTGGAGTCGAGCATGCCCTGGTCGTCATCGACCACATAGACCCGTTGTTGCTGTTGCGCGCTCACTGGCCCACTCCTGTTGTTGTTATGCATTGACCCTCCCACCCATGGCCTCTCAAACCTCGGCCTGCTCACCACGCCCCAGGGGCAGGCGACATTCCAGGCACAGGCCGCCGCGCTCCCCCGGCCGGGCCTCCAGGGCCCCGCCGAAGCCTTCGATAATGCTGCGGCTCATCGACAGGCCCAGGCCCAGACCTTCCGCCTTGCTGGTGTAAAAGGGGGTGAAGATATGCCCCAGCTGCGCCGCCGCCACCCCCGGCCCCTGATCGCTGACCCAGACGCACAGCTGGCCATCACGCTGCCCCGCCGTCAGCTCGATACGCGAGGGCTGGCCCGGATGGGCTTCGCGGTTGGCATCGATGGCGTTGCGCAGCAGGTTGAGCAGCACCTGTTCGAGCAATACCCGGTCGGCATACACCGGCGGCAGATTGTCCGCCAGTTGCTCGGCGATGGTCACCTGGCAATTGCTCGCCTCCCACTGACACAGGCGCACCGCCTCGCGGGCCACCTGGGCCATGTCCAGGGCCTGGGTACGGCGTTGGCCCTTGCGCAGGAAGGCGCGCAGGCGCTTGATCACTTCCGAGGCGTGGTTGGCGTGCTCGGTGATCCGCTCCAGGCCCTGGGCCACCCTGTCCGCCGCCTGCGGATTGCTGTCCAGGGCCTTGAGGTAACGCTGGCTGGCGCTGGCGTAGTTGACCACCGCCGCCAGCGGCTGGTTGATCTCGTGGGCGATGCCCGAGGCCAGTTCGCCCAGGGTCACCAGCCGCGCGGTATGCGCCAGCTCGTCCTGATGGCGGCGCTGCTGGGCCTCGCGCAATTCGCGCTCGGTCATGTCGCGGGCCACCAGGGAGTAGTAATGCTCGCCGCCACTGCCGCGATGGGCCAGCAGCACCAGCGACACCAGCAGCGGCGCGCGCGGCCCCAGGGGCAACAGGCGCACTTCGGCGCTCCATACCCCGCAGGCATCGGCGGTGGCCCAACCATTGCGCTGCAGCTTGAGCAGGTCGTCCGCCGCGAGCAAGGCGTCCAGGGCCGGCAGCGCCTGCGTCTCGGCGATATTCAGGGCATGCCGCGCCGAGGGGTTGAGGTGGGTCAGGCAGCCGGCAGGGTCGATAAACAGCACCAGGTCGGTGTTGGCTTCCACCACCTCGGCCAGACGGCGCTTGTTCTCCTCGGCCTGCACCCGCGCGGTGATATCCCGCGACACGCTGACCACTTCCACCACCGCCCCGGTGTAGGTTTCGCGAATGGCCCGGCTGGCGGTCTCGAACCACAGGTAATGCCCAGCGCGATGGCGGATGCGGTAGGTCATGGTGTGGTAGCCGTCCTGCTCCAGGGCCTCGCGGGTGCTTTCCACCAGCTGCTGCTGGTCCTGTTCGTGGAACAGCGCCTGCACCAGGGTCCCGCGCAGTTCCTCGGGCCAGTAGCCGAGCAGGGTCCAGCTGGCCGGCGAGGCATCGAGAAAGCGCCCCTCGGGGGTGTGCCGGGAGATCAGGTCGGTGGTGTTCTCGGTAATCAGCCGGTACAGCCGGCTGGCCTTGGCCGCCTCGCGCTCGGCCTGCACCTGCTCGGTGGCCAGGCGACAGCGGGCCAGCACCTGCTGCTCCAGCGGGTCGGGGATAAACAGCCAGATCAGAATCTGCCCCTCGACCTGCGCCTCGACCCCATCGATTGCCCGCCCCTGCTGCAGGCAGGCTCGCGCCAGTTGCGCGGCGTTGACCGGCAGCAACTCCAGCGCCGCCGGCAGGGGCCGTTCGCCGAGCAGCTTGAGCATGGCCGCGTTCAACTGCAGCGGCTGGGCCTGGGCATCCAGCAGCAGGCTGGGTTGCGGGTCGCTGCCGAGCAGAGCACTGCCACGGGCCTGGGCAGGCAGGCTGGCGAGCAGGGCCAATAACAGCTCGTGGAGCAGGCCCAGCCAGTCGAGGCCCACCCCTTCCTGCAGCTCGATCAGCAACAGGCCGGGTTGCCCGGGGTCCAGCTCCAGGGCCAGCGCCTGGCCATGGCTGATGGCCGCGCGGCGCACCCGTCCGGCCAGCCAGCAGGGCAACTGGCGCAACTCGCCCAGGCTTAGCCGCGGCTCGACCTGCAAACGCTCGAACAGCAGCAGATCGCTGGCCTGCAGGGGGTCGCCGAAGCCCGGCGGCAGATGCGCCGCAGCGCCCTCATGGCTGTAGATGCCGGTACTCGCCTGCCAGCCGAGAAAGAACGCCTGGCGCACCTCGGGGCAGGCCTGCAGGGTACGCCGCAGGGCATCGGCACGCACCGCCAGCGGCAACGCCTCGCGCTGCAGACGCAGCCAGCTGTGCAACTGCACGCGGATCTCACTCATCGCATCGCTTCCTTATCACCGCCCCTGTGCTTGGCCCGACGCGAGCATCGCGGCAACGCCGGCCGAATGCAAAGCGACCAAGGGCTATAGCCGATAAACCATACTAGTAAACCTACTATAAGACTATGGCTTAGTTGCCATATCGAACTATTAAAAGCTATAAATAACCCACGCCAAAAACAGCAGCACGCCTGTCGCCCGCCGACCTGGCCCTGCCGTACCGGCCAACAAGAGCAAACAATCTGCCATGGGTACTCGCATGTCGATCTACGAACAGGGCCTTGCGCCTGCCGCCGTCAATCATATCGCCCTCTCACCCCTGAGCTTTCTGGAGCGCACCGCCAGCGTCTATCCGCACTACCCGGCGGTGATCCATGGCTCGATCCGTCGCGACTGGAGCGAGACCTACGCACGCTGCCGTCGCCTGGCCTCGGCCTTGGCCGGCCGCGGCATCGGCAAGGGCGACACGGTGGCGGTGATGCTGCCGAATATTCCGGCCATGCTCGAAGCCCACTTCGGCGTGCCGATGATCGGCGCGGTGCTCAACACCCTCAACGTGCGCCTGGATGCCGAAGCCATCGCCTTTATGCTGCAGCACGGCGAAGCCAAGGTGCTGATCGCCGACCGCGAATTCCATGAGGTGATCCACGCCGCCGTCGGCATGCTCGACCACCCGCCGCTGGTGATCGATGTCGATGACCCGGAATACGGCGAAGGCCAGGCGGTCAGCGACCTCGACTACGAAGCCCTGCTGGCCGAAGGCGATCCGCAATTCGCGTGGCAGTGGCCGACGGACGAGTGGCAGGCGATCAGCCTCAACTACACCTCCGGCACCACCGGCAACCCCAAGGGTGTGGTCTACCACCACCGCGGGGCCTACCTGAACTCCCTGGGCAACCAGATGACCTGGGCCATGGGCAACCACCCGGTCTATCTCTGGACCCTGCCGATGTTCCACTGCAACGGCTGGTGCTACCCCTGGACCATCACCGCCCTGGCCGGCGTGCATGTGT
>CAZOEC010000040.1:0-36066 GCA_964578635.1 uncultured Pseudomonas sp. | reverse complement strand
GACATGCCGGTCGTGGTGTCGATGCTCAACAGCTACTCGGGCTGGGCGGCGGCCGGTATCGGCTTCTCGCTGAACAACTCGATGCTGATCATCGCCGGTTCGCTGGTGGGTTCGAGCGGCGCGATCCTCTCGTACATCATGTGCAAGGCGATGAACCGTTCGTTCTTCAACGTGATCCTCGGTGGTTTCGGTGGCGCGACTGAAGCTGCTGGCCCGGCCGGTGCCCAGGAAGCTCGCCCGGTTAAATCCGGCTCCAGCGACGATGCGGCCTTCCTGCTGACCAACGCCGACACCGTGATCATCGTTCCCGGCTACGGCCTGGCGGTAGCCCGTGCCCAGCACGCGCTGATGGAGCTGGCAGAGAAGCTGACCCACCGTGGCGTCACCGTGAAGTACGCGATCCACCCGGTTGCCGGGCGTATGCCGGGCCATATGAACGTCCTGCTGGCCGAGGCCGAAGTGCCTTACGAGCAAGTGTTCGAGATGGACGACATCAACTCCGAGTTCGGCCAGGCCGACGTGGTGCTGGTGCTCGGTGCCAACGACGTGGTCAACCCGGCCGCGAAGAACGACCCCAAGTCGCCGATCGCCGGCATGCCGATCCTCGAGGCCTACAAAGCCAAGACCGTGATCGTCAACAAACGCTCCATGGCCAGCGGCTACGCCGGTCTGGATAACGAACTGTTCTATATGGACAAGACCATGATGGTCTTCGGTGATGCGAAGAAGGTGATCGAGGATATGGTTAAGGCGGTGGAGTAACCACAGGTCGTTGAGCGCTAGCTGATCACTGACCCCCACGGAAGCCTGGCTGCCGTGGGGGTTTTGTTTGTCCTGGGAAAATATCAGCTACTCAAGTCCTTCTCGCTATTGCGCCAATAGTGGGTCTTCCGGGTTGATGGCTTGAAGCGTTCTGAGGAGTAAAGCGGTTTTGTCCTTATTCCCGGCTTGTGCGGCATAAGCCAACAACGCCTGGCGAATGGCTCTATTGGTCGGGTCTCGTTTGAGCCCCATGTCGAGCAGCTTTTCTGCTTCGGCCTTTTCCCCACTTTCATGCAGTCCTATGGCATAGGCGTAGAGGTAATCACTGTTGTCGGGGGCCTGGTTGTGGGCTTTTTCCAGGTGGTTCAAGGCCGTGCCGCGTTGCCCCTGACGAACACTGGCCATGGCCAGGGCATGGTGCAGAGCCGCGTTCTCGGCATGGCGCTCATCGGGCTGTTGGAAAACAGGCGGGGTTGCCGAAGTGTTGTTGGCGGCAGGCTCAAGGTGCGTACTTACAGCGGATGAATGCTGCTTTTCTGCATAGTGTTTCCTGCCTTTGGCCGTCTCTTCGGGATTGGATAGCGACTGGTCAAGCCCCTCCTCAAGCAGCGTGATCCCTGCTTGGGCGTCACCTTGCGACTCAAGCCACTGGGCGAGCAGGATTCTGGCTGGCTGGTACCGTCTATCACGTTTTAAGGCTTCTCGTAGTGCGGGTTCCACATCCTGTGTCCTGCCGTCCAATTGGTAAAGCATGGCCAGGTTTACATTTGCTTCTGGACGCTCGCGGAGGCTGTGTTGCCCTTGCTCGTATTCGCGGATGGCTTCCTCGAAGCCCGCAGGAGCCGCATGGCCCGTCTGTGGAAGCTGTGCTATTTGCCAGGCTGCGGCGATACGCACCGCGCGTACCGGGTCCTGTAACAAGGGGCTGAGCGCCTGCACCTGCAGTCTTTCAGGGGCCAGGTTAGCCAGGCTGCTTACTGCCACCTCGCGCACTTGCGGCTCGTTGTGCCCCAGCGCTTGGAGAATGGTGCGCAGCGTGCGTTGCGAAGGGTAGCGATACAGCTCTGCCAGCAAGGTCGCCCTACGAATGGCAGGCAGGTCTTCGCGCTGCAATTGCTCCAGTACTGTCCCCAGCGCACCTTCCCCCCCGTGTCTGGCGGCGAATAGAGCCGATGCATAGCCGTTATCCCTGGGCTGAGGGTTGCTGAACAGCTGGTTGAACTGCGTTTGCAGGCGAGCCGGTGGCATATCCGTATGGCAACCAAGGCAAGCATCGCCGTGCCCCAACTGAAAGGCCTGAACCGGGTTTGGCACACTGAAGCTATGATCGTGGCGCAGGTCCTTGACCATAAAGTGGCGGGCCGGCATATGGCAGCTGATGCATTGAGCGGCGGGGGTGTCCTGCCGATGACGATGGTGCTCCGGCGAGTCGTAATTCTTGGGGATCAGTCCGCTGGAGTCGATGCCTGCCCGGATTGCCTGACCCGATGGGTTGTGGCATTGCGTGCACAGGGCATTTCCCGTGGTGCGTAGCTCGGCGGAGTGAGGGTTGTGGCAGTCCGTGCAACGCACGCCAGCGGCATACATGCGGCTTTGTACGAAGGAGCCGTATTCGAAGACTTCGTCTTTGATCTTGCCATCAATTTCATTGAGAACTGGGCTAAGGATGCTGGGTAGATAGTCATCCATCATGCGATTGGCATGCTGGTAGCCATCGCTGAGTGCGGCCCTGCGGCTGTGGCAGCGACCGCAAACCTCGGCCTCTCTTCTTGCACTGTCGTCCACTGCCGTGGATGAAAAGCCATGGCCAGTCTCCTCGGTTGGACGCTTAAGCCATTCCAGATGACCTGCTGCGGGGCCGTGGCAACTTTGGCAACCCACCCCGAGAGCCTGCCATGTGCTGGCATAGCGGTCGGCAACCGGATCGTAATTGCGTTTGAAGCCTGTGGTGTGGCATTCGAGGCACATAAAGTTTGCGTTCTGATTCGGCCCCGCCCAGTGCAGGGCGTCGTCATGCTCGATCTGCTGTCCAGGGTAGAGCTCGAACCATTGTTTTTTTTGCGTATCCCAGGCCACGTCGAACGCTTGTAGCCGCCCGCCGGGCAACGCCAGCAGGTACTGCTGCAGCGGCTCTACACCGAAGGTGTAGGCGACAGGGTAGTCAGCCGGTTGTCCATCGGCACCTGTGGTGCTCACCCAGAAGCCATCGGCCTTGCGTAGAAAATGGGTGTGTCCTTGCGATCCGGAAAAGGTCTGGGCATTGAAGTTGCCCAGCACCGACTGTTCGCTTGCTTCCTGCATTGCCAGTTGGTGGTGAGAGCCTTGCCAGCTCTGGTGTTGCGGCTGGTGGCAGGTCTGGCAGCTGTCCTCGGCGACCCAGTTATTGCCGAACTCCGGTTGAGTCACGCTCGGCGAGGCAGTGGTGTTCCAAATAGCTGTTCCTGCCGATAGCAGCAAAAACAACAAGCCGTAGGCTGCGACACGAGTGCTCAAACCGAGACGGCTACCGAGCAAAACGGCGTGACTCTTGTAATAGCCCGTTGGCGATATGCCTATCAGCCATCAACAGCCCCTCCCACGCAAAGTTCTGCCTGCAAGTCCAAGAGGTCGTAGCCTTCCTGTTGGGGCAGCAGAAACTTATTGATGATAACGGGCTTCGCCAGGCGTTGGCCCAGGAGCGGGCTCTGCCCATCGGCACTATTGCCTATCCAGGTAGGGTTTTTGAGGGGCGCGGCTGATTGAGGGCGAGTCAATACAGTTGGGCTGTCCAAAACCACTTGCCCGTTCCAGTACAACAGAAGCCTTGACGATGCCGGGCCTGGGAAAGGGTGGGTTCTTGCAGGTTCAATCTGAGTGGAAACCACCAGTTTGTTGCATGTTCTGTTGAGTGAGTTGAGCGGTGTACTGAATTGCTCTTCGCTGCCTATCAGTACCCTTAAGCGCTGGTCGGGTAGCCAGTCGATCCGCCATACCCCCTGTTGCTCGAGCAGTGTTTGCTGCACGGAGTGCGTAGTTGGGGGTTGGAGGGATAACCCCAGGCTGTAGCCGCCCATGACCGGTGCCCTCTGGAAGTCACGACCGCTCAGTTGTCCTGCATGACCTACGGTGCCGGGCTGCCAGGCAAACGGCGGTGTACGTACCTGTCGCTCAAAAGCGGTGATAAGCGCGTCTGCGTCTGCCGCATTGGGGAGAGGGTGCTCTGTGCTGGTCTCAGTGGATGGCATAGCAATTGCGCCCTTGGCCGCCCCAGTGCTGTAAGCCCCGAACAGATCCCGATAGAAAAAGGACGAATGATCGAGTAGCTGGCTCCCGTAGGTCATATTTCCGAAACCGCCATCGGCCGCCCAGTGGAAGGCGGATGGTGCGTTTTGCGTTTGTCCGCTCATTAGCGGACGCAAGTCCTGCCCCATGATTCCAGTTGGTGGGGTGCCGCCAGCCAACGCTATCAAGGTCGGGAAAATGTCGGTGATATGTGAGGGGGCTGCGATCTCCCTATCTTCGTAATTATTCGGCCAGTGCAGCAACAGCGGGCTTCTTACGCCGCCATCGAGGTAGTTGGTTTTCTTGCCCTGCAGAGGAAAGTTGTTGTCTCGCGCAATATTGGGCCCACCGTTGTCACTGGCGAAAATCACAATGGTATTTTCTGTCAGCCCCTTCTGCTCAAGGCTCTCCAGCAGGCGCTCGACGTTGTAGTCAATGTGCTTGAGGATGGACTGGAATTGTCCCTCGGCGGTATCCGGGAATTGATCAGCAAACCTGGGTGAGGGTTGATAGGGGGTATGGGGTGCGAATAACCAGAGGTTGATAAACCAGGGTTGTTCGCCCTCCGACATCATGTCGATGGCTTTCTCAGTCAGGATGTCGTCCAAATAGCCCTTGAACTGTTGCGGCTGGCTACCGTTCTCCTGTAGCCAGGGATCAAGGTACGTCGGTGCTTGGCGCAGGATTTGGCCTTCTGCTCCAGGGCCGCGTAATACGAAGTGGTTGAGCATGCCCAGCCAATAGTCGAAGCCTTGGGCACCCGGATGTATTTCAGGGTATTCGAGAGCCTCGCCCACATGCCATTTACCGATATGAGCGGTTCGGTAGCCCAGCGCTTGCAAGCTTTTCGGCAGTGTTTCCAGATCGCTGGAGAGGCCAAGACCGTTGGTTTGAAAGCCGACACTTACAGGGTGCTGACCGGTCAGCAATGCTGCGCGGCTGGGAGAGCAGGTGCTGTCGGTAAAGTGCCTGCGAAAACGCACGGATTGGCGGCTCAGCTCATCCAGCGTCGGTGTCGGAGCCGTACCATCGCCCCAACTGGCGATATCGTTGTTGCCGAGATCGTCGGTCAGAATCAGCAGGATATTTGGCCGCGGTTGTTGATCCGGGTCATTGCCTGAACACCCCGAGGTCAGCAGAATGGTCAGCAACGACATGCTGCACAATATGGTTCTGAGAGAAGCCGACACGAAAGGATCCCTGATTAGTGAGTAATGCATCATTTCCGAAAATGATCGGTGATCAAACCGCCATGGCGGCCGATTCGGGCCTGTTGATCAATTATCCGGCGCTGCGGGCGGCTGTAGAGCGGTTGGCTCCTCTCTATCAGGACAATCAGCCATTTCCGCACATTGTAATTGATGACTTCCTGCCCCAGTGCACACTGCAGAAACTCCTGCAGCAATACCCCTATGATCAGAACCTGCCTATCTGGAACGATGCCACGCATAAGGACAAGAGCAGCGGCGAATATGTGCAGAAAGACAAGCGCAATATCCGCGATTGCCTACAGATGCCAGAAGCATATAGGCAGCTGGTCTGGGAGCTGAATTCGCATTACTTTCTCGACTTCCTTAGCCAGATGACCGGTATCGAAAAACTGATCCCCGACCCTAATCTGCGCGGCGCTGGCATTCATCAAATTGGCCGTGGTGGCTTTCTCAAAGTTCATGCCGACTTCGCGACACACCGCGACTTTGCTCTGGATCGCCGCCTCAATTTCCTGTTGTATCTGAATCAGGACTGGCCGGAAGAATATGGCGGCCACTTGGAGCTATGGGACAAGGATATGCAAGGTCCGCCCAAGCGTGTGCTACCGATTCTCAACCGCTGCGTCGTGTTCAGCACAACCTCGAACTCCTACCACGGGCACCCCCAGCCGGTGACTTGTCCGGAGGGGGTCTATCGCAAATCCCTTGCACTCTACTACTACACCAATGGCCGTCCAGCTGGCGAGGCTGAGCCGGGGTTCGCTACGCTTTGGCAGGAGCTTCCTGCTGCTTACCGGTGAGTACCGGCAAATGGGATTTCAAACGAAGGAAGGGTCTTTCGATACAGTGGTAACACAGCACCGCCAGCAACCAGGAGAGCAGGAAGCTACCGGCAACAGCGGCCAGCATCCTGATATCCGTCAATGTACCTGTATCCCCTATAGCCACTTTGACGGGATAGATCAGGTAGAACTGAACCGGTACATGCACTAGATATAGCGAGTAGGAAATAGTGCCGAAGTGACTGGCCAACGGGTTAATGAATACACGCAAACCCAGGGTCAGCGGCCCCAGGCTACAGAGCAGCAGGCCCGCCCAGATCAGGGCCTCGAGATCATGGTAGAACGGCATCGCCAGCAGAGCCGCTTTCTGCCCCGTTAGGCCATACCACTGTAAAAGCCACGTAAGCGCACCCAGCAGAAGTAGCGCGAGCAAGCCAAGTATTTGAGGTGAGCTGGCCACTTTCGCGTAGCCGCGGCTGAGATAAAACCAGCCGGCCAATCCGCCGAGCAAAAAGGCAGAGCCTCGTCCAAATAGCGATGACTTGCTACTTGGAGGTAGGCCTAGCCACTGCGGTTGCAGCAGGTGAATGCAGTGCAATATGAGCCAGGCGGTGATTCCCGCCGCCACCAGCCAGCGACCTCGGGGATAGTGCAGCGCCAGCATCACCCAAGGCAGCAGCAGGTAGAACTGCACCTCGGTGCAGAGTGACCACCAGGGCACGCTGAAGGGAAAAATCTCAAAGCCAACAGGGATAAATAAGAGTGCTCTCACCGCGCTGGTGGAGTTTGCAGTGATCAGCCAGGCAACCAGAATGGCCACATAATAAAGCGGGATAATGCGTAGCAGGCGGGCGCTGTAGAACTGGCGAATACTTATGTGTTCGCCAGCTCGGATCGCCCGGATAAATGGCTGCGTCAGAAGAAATCCGCTGAGCACAAAGAACAGCGTGACTCCGGTATTACCCGCTCCTAAGAGTCGAAGCCATAATGGCGAATCAGTAGCCAAACCCCCGTTACTATCGTCGCGCAGAATGCCGAAATAGTGGAAGGCAATAACTAGCAGAATGGCCCAGCCTCTTATAGGTTCAAGTTGTGGGATGTAAGTGGTGGTTTGACGTAGGCCTGCTATTACCTTCGACATTTATTGTTCGTTCGCTTGGATCTTGGAGGATAACTGGCGATTACCAGCCTCCAATGGTGGAGTGGAGTTGCTGCAACCAATCTCTATTTGACGGTCCACAATGTACTGTGGTCGCCGCTTCACCTCTTCAAAAATCTTGGCCACGTAAGTAGAGAGCAAACCCACTGAAAAAATGATCACCCCGCCAGTGATCAATGTGGTTAGGATCACCGTGGTGAAGCCGTCCAAAGCGACACCATTGAGCTTGTCAATAATCGCTTTGCCCGCAATAACAATGCCTGCCAAGGTGAAAAAAATACCGGCATACAGGATTAAATACAAAGGGGTAGATGAGAAACCCACAATGGCGTCAAGCGACATTCTAAGTAATTTTATCCGACTCCAGCGGGTGCCGCCGGACTTTCGTTCAGGAACGCTGAAGGGTATTCGGGACGTCGAAAAACTCATCCAGCTGACTATTCCTCGGAAGAAACGTGCCTGCTCACGAAATTTTAAACATTCATCCACAACAAGGCGGTCTAATAATTTGAAGTCAGTATGCCCGCGCATATTAATACCGGCCAAGATTTGGAATGTCGAATAAAATGAACCTGCCAGAAATTTCTGTAATAACGACTCTTTTCCACGATGTTCTTTTACTGCCTCCACAACACGTGCGCCAGCTCTCCATAGGCTAATCATCCTGAGTATTAATTCTGGGGGGTGTTGTAGATCGGAGTCCATGACAATAGAGGCATCTGCTTTGGATGCGGCGAGTCCGCAATAGATTGCGGACTCTTTGCCGAAGTTGCGCGCTAGGGAGAGAACAGTCAGTTTCTGGTTCAGGCAGCCTGCTAGCTCCTCACAACGCAGTAGCGTTTCATCTACTGAGCCGTCATCCACCACGATGAGCGCGAAGGTTACGTCCTTAATTTCATCCAGATGACTACAGATCTCCTTAAGGTGATCCTGAATGAGCAAGCCTTCATTGAAGACCGGTATAATGATGTCGACACGGATTTTATTCATTCTTACTTTCCGGCCTTCGGTAAATTTTGCTATAAAAGGTTCTTTCATCCTTAGTAATAGCCATGAACAGGAGGTCGCTCGTCAACAATTCGGCTCCTCGTATCTGGCGCACTGTATTGATCACTCCGCCACATGTCGTCAAAACCATACCGGTTGTAACTCCATTGTTCAGCACGATAGCGCAGAGTTTATAACCCGGAACGCCTTGGCCTGCACCTGCGAAGGGTAAGGTAGGCGCGGGGATGCCGCTCCTGCTGCCCGTGGGTTCGGCGGCCGCTATGTTCCAGCGGAAGGTATTTGCTTCTCTCACCAGTATCGACTCCAGAAACCCCCCCTTCACATTTTGACTGCGAAATGCGTTCAGAGAGTCATCAATCATGCACTGGCAAGTGAGCGAGTAAGCCTTCAATCTGAGCACGTTCGGATAGCTTGCGGCAAAGGCCGGGCGGATCAGGACAGGTGGTGAACTAATACCAAACCGCTCGCGCTTGAGGTCAGTAAGAAATGCGTAGTGGTAATAACTTAGAGCGTACTCAAGGCTTGGACGAACTGCATTAGAAGCATCCTGCTCCCAAAGAAACCGCGACTGGACATCGAATGCATTTGCGCTTGCGATGTTGCTCGCGCTTCCTTGGACTGTACTGAAAACGGTAAAACCAAACAGCGTGAGAGCTGAGCTAACTGCCAAAGTTCGTCCATGTGAATGGGCCAATTGCTGAATAGCCAAGCCAGCGAGCATTGCGATAGCAGCGTGAGGTACCAGTAAGTAGCGCAAGTGGAATTTGAATCCCACTGACATTGCGAGCGGTACCAAGGGCAGGAGGATGCATACACCAAGGGCCATAAACGACATAAAGCCTTGCAGATTCCGCGCAAGGATAGTTTTCCACGCAAGGTAGAGCATCAGTGCACTAACAATTAAGGAGCCGGCAGCACCGTAGAGCAAAAGTGGTACGTCGACTAATGGGTAAACGCTGGCAAGTGAAATGGAACTAAAGCCGACCCCATAAACGTCCCCCGGAAGCCCAAGCATATGAAGTCGCCACAAAATATAAGTCAGAGCTGCTATCGCATGAGCCAATAGAAAGACAACTCTTTTACCGACAGGCCGCCGATCTATGAAGAAAAGCAATAATGGCAAAGGCGCATAGAACTCCTTGGCCAGCATGGCAAACAGATACAGTGTTGCGGAAACCAGCATCCACAACAGCGATTCCTTCTTGACGCCATGGTGATAAAGAAGAATCGCGGCCAGGCAGAAAATCATGCCCTCAACATAATGCCGAGTCATTAATTGTATAGTGCACAAAAAGAAACCTAGGCCCGAAACGAATAACACTGCAGTGCACAGGCCAAAGACCGGCTTCAGCCAGATTCGAACCACGCAATAATAAAGAACGGCTAAAGCCGACAGTGCCAGACTCTGGTGCAGGTAGTGCCATATTGGGTCAAGGGCAAGTACTTGATCCATTGCAAAAGAGAGGATGACCCAAGGCGTGAAATTATTGCCGCTAAACTGTCTATAAATGGCGGGATCAAAAAAATAATCGAACGGGTTGTACGTCAATGCAAAGTAGACAATTTGAGGGTCATCCCAGCGCCAGAATCCTACGCCTTGAATGGAGAGCAGGAATGTTGCTATTACTATGGAGGCAGAAAAACAAAGATCTAGATTCCTGGTCTTCAAAGAGGTCATGCTAGCCCCGGTCCCAGATGATAAGCCAATCGCCCTGTATATTACGAATTCTGTTGATGGGGACCTGAAATAGATGTGCGAGCTGGTAAGGGTTCATAAAGAAATGTATGTGTTCATCCAGCGTATGAAAGAAGTAGCGCTGGCGCGGCACGACCACAATCAGACGTTTGCGGGCCACCCGTTTCAACTCTCGAATGGCAGTTGATAGTTCTAGGACGTGTTCGAGCGTGTGTGTGCAAGTAACAACATCGAAGCACAGGTCAGGGTATGGAAGGTTAGTAATGCTGCCGTCTACAAGCTCGGCAAAAGAGCTTGATGGTCGATAGTCTATGCCGAACAGCTTAATGGCGGGGTGAGTGCAGTGAATCTCTCCAAGCAGAAACCCACTGCTGCAGCCAGCGTCTAGCAGTGTATCGGTTTGCGCGGGTATTTCTTTGAGAATAGTAGCTACCGATGGGGCATTGAGGTCAGTCTTTCGCTTGCGCGAAAGGGAGGTCAGGTTTTGGTAGAAATGCGCGATCTCGCCTTCCGACATTGTATAGAAGGCCCTTTTGAAGTTCATCGCGAAGCGGGCGTCCTTCCTTCCGTAAGCCAATAGGTAGAACGGCCACATGAACCAGCGGCTATCTCTGATAATGGGAGGAAAGCACTCGTCCATTACGAAACGAATAGCGTTGGTAAATGATCGATTCATGTTCATTTGCTCGTAATCATGAATACGCCTGTCGTTGCCAAAGCAACCCCTAATAACTGTTGAGTGCCTAGACGCTCTTGGAAGACGAGAGAGGAAAATATTACCACTAAGATCAATGAAAGTGCTGTATAGGCGGGGTAAATGACAGCCAGGTCAAACTTGCGCAGTAGCAGCAGGTAGTAAGCAAATACGCCGCCATATAACGCAAGAGCCGTAGAGATTCGTGGCCACTCCTCCAAGGCGAACCCAAGCATGCTCTTGCTGGTATTGAGCGCTGCCGATTTCATCAGCAAATGAGAAGCCGCTAACAGCGTCGACAGGACGAGGATGTGAAGAATGGCTTTCATTTAAACCCTTAGGTTATGAACGTAGGTGGAGACCTTACTCGGGCTTCTGCGGCTGCAAGCGCTTGAGCTTACGGGTGTTTTCCAGATGCTTGCTGACATGCACATAGAAGGCGCGCATGCGCGCGCAGGAGTCATCCGTTTGCTCTTCGAACAGCAGCTTGAGTAGTTCCGGATCATTGCTGCGACCACCACCCGGTTTACGCAACACGCCAAGACCAAAGCCATGGTTGAAGGTAAAGGTCTCGTGCTGGCCGCGAATCTCGTCCCAGAACTTCCAGGCCCCGAAATCCTGCAGGCGCGCCTGCACATCGTGGAACAGGATGATGCCGCCCGGTTTTATCTTGGGGTACCAGTTGGCGAAGTCCTCGCTCACCGCTTCGTAGGTGTGAAAACCGTCGATGTGCAGAAGGTCGATGCTTTCTTCATTGAAATGCCGCAGGGCATCCTGAAAGTACATGCGCATCAGATAGGAAAAACCATGGTAGTGCTGGCGGTTATGGTTATTCACTGCGTTAAACACCGACTCGTCATATTTGTCGGTGTGCTCGTCGCCCTCGAAGGTGTCGATTGCATAGCACAGGCCATCGATTTCGTTTTCCTTCATCGACTGGCAGAAGGTGAAATACGACAGGCCCTTGTGCGTGCCCAGCTCCACCAGCATTTTCGGGCGCAGGGCCGCGACCAGATCATAGCCAAACGGCAGGTGATCGACCCAGGTGCTGAACACCATATGCAGGGGTTCGAAGCGGCGAATCGACGGCGGCATATAGACGAGGCTCATACTTTTATTCTCTATGTTGATAGTTGTATTGATCGCAACGATACCGACAGGATTACTGGGCGGGAAATGTGCCTGTCGGTGACAGGTCTGCGTGGGTCTGGCGCATATGTTCTTTTATGCGCTCGTCCGCATACATATCCTCATTGCGTTCGGCGCAGCGTTGTACCCGGTGCAGCCCGCGGGTGACCGAGTGTTGCAGATAACGTAAGGCCGGTCCCGGCACCTTGCCCAGCAGAATGGGCTCCACGGTTGGCGAGCGGAAGGGCTCTCCCAGCAGTTCGGTGAGCTGCTCGCGCTGGCGTTGCAGGATGGCATCGCGTTGGGCCACTTCCGATGTGGTCACTCCGCCGTGCAGTTGATGGAAGGAGCCTTCGCCTGCCAGCATGAACGAGCGGGTACGTGGATGCATGGCGGCCTTGCGGTAGATGCAGAGATTCAGTGCGCCGCCGCCCGGCAGGTCGAAACGCTCATCGGCCTGACCGATTTCGCGAAATACATCGGCGCTCAGGAACAGGCAATTGCACTCCATAAAGGGATGGAAGATCCCGTTGGGGTTCGCCCCGCTCAGGCAGGAAATATCGAACAGGGCATAGCCGTTGTTCTGCCAGTCGATTTCGTCGAGCAGACGCTGTTCCTGCTCTTCGCAGTAGCCGTGGGTCAGGTGGAACTGCTGCTCGTTCTCTCCAAGGTGGTAACCCGGCACCACGACCATGGCATCGGCCGCCATGCGCCAGGCCATCAACGCATAGTGCACCACTCCCGGGGTCACCATCCGCGCACCGTCGATCATCAGACCGATATAGCGGCCCCGGGCCTGGCTGAAGGCGAAGTTGATGGCTGCGGCGGGTGAAACCCCTGGTTCGTCGCGTAGAAAGTAGCGGAAGTTTCCCGGTAGGCGGGCGATGGCCTCGGCGTCCATGTTCCGCTTTGAGCGGTTCTCCACCAGGATCACTTCATAGTCGCTGGCGTCCACGCCCTGCTGGTAGGCCGGGCTGAGGCTGATCAGGGTATTGAGCGCCTGGCGTGGCATATCGTAGGCGATGACGATAATCGACAGCAGGGGTTGGCTCATTGCGGTTGAACCTTGTCCAGGGAGTGACGGATAAAGCGATAGACGCTCGGGTGCGGCGTCCCGAAGAGTATCGGCCTGACATTTGGCGGCGCTCGGTCATCGCCACGCAATGCGCGATCTTGGTCATCCAGCTGTTTGTAGATCACATCGCGCTCGGCTTTGCGCGTGCCGGTCGTAACGCCCCCGTGGAACTGGTGGAACGAACCTTCGCCGAACAGCATATAGAAGGCCGTACCCGGGGATTCGAGCAGCCGCTTGTAAAGGTCGAGGTTGGCGTTGCCGCCGCCAAAGTCGTTGTAGCGGGTATCGACCCCGCCCAGCGCCTTCCACTTCTTGGTGGACATGGCGATAAAGTTGCTCTCGTAGTTGGACTGGAAAAAGCCCCCCTGACAGGAGCCACTGAGGACGGCAATGTCGAACAGGCTGTAGCCGTCCTGAGGCCAGGCGATGCTTTTCAGAAGCTCAGCTTCGGCCTGCTCGTCATACCCTTCGTTGACGGCTACCTGCTGCAGTTTGTGGCCAATGTGGTAGCCCGGTGCCGAGACCGCGGCCTGTGGGTCGGCCTGAAAAGCGGAAAGCGTCAGGCGCACAACGCCAGGCGTCAGCATTCGCGCCCCATCGATCATGATGGCGACATAACGCCCTCGGGCTTGTGCTGCGCCAAAGTTGATCGCGTTGACCGGGCTGCGCTGGCTTTCCTGGCGATGGTAATAGCGCACATTGGATGCATGACGGCACGCGCGAGCGGCCCCGAGCAGTCGATCCGAGTGGTTTTCCACCACAATGACCTCGTAGTCCTGCTCGCGGACGCCTTGCTGATATGTGGGGCTCAGCGAGAGCAGGGTTTTCTCGGCCTGATCGGGCATCTTGTAGACGATCACCACGATCGACAGTTTGGGCCTTGGGCGAAATAGCGACATCGAGGTCTCTCCTGATCAGCGGGCGCAGGCGCAAAGTTCTTGATAGAGCGCTTCATACTCTCGCGGCAGGGGTAGTGGCTGTTGTTGATGGTGCTTGAGCTCGGCGCTGAAGAAGCGCTCCTCAGTCAGTGGGTCAAGTGCCATCTGCTGCAAGACCACATTCAATTTGTAATGCAGCGTGGCCTCATCCTCGTCGAAACACAGCAATGGAAAGACGAACTCCTGTTGCAGCCTTAGTAGCTGCTCGTTGTAGGCCTTCCACAGCTTGAGTGCCTGTTCCAGAGGCATGCCGCCGCGGGCGGCGAGTGACTGAGCGACGGCAGTCGGATGGCGGAATATGCCGACGAATTTGAGGTCAGGGATCAATTCCAGCCAGCCGTCCACCACCAGCAGGGAGCGCGGATCCTTGAAACCCCAGCGCGGTACGCCCTGGTAGTCGGCAATCAGCTGTCTGGCCTGATGCTGCTCCTCCGCCGTCCACTTGAGGGGCTCGGTGGGTGGGTTGTCCCAGGCGCAGCCGCGAGCGGCCAGCAGGGCGTCATGGAATGCGACGATCTCCAGGTTTTCCCGATTGCCTTTGAGGTTGTGCGGGTTCCACGCGCTATGTTTGCCTAGCTCGAGTCCGGCTTGCTGCAGCGACCCGGTTAGAAAACTGGTGCCGCTACGGTGCATGCCCACCACCATGACCGGGGCGGCCGATTGGACGGGCAAGGGTTTGGACGATTGAACGCGCGAAAGCAGGGTCTGAATAAACCGCATGTAAAGCCTCTTGTTGTCAGCGGCAGGGCCATTTGTCGGAAAGGGTATGGGCAAGACTTGCGGGTATCTTGCTGAAAAAATACCGCATTGTGTTTAAATGAGCGCCCTATTTCAATCAGGCCAGCATCTAGATGAATTACCGGGAAATTCTGTGGTACGGGGTTTACAGCGAGCTGCGCACGGAGATTGCCAGGCGCTTTCTCGGCTTTCTCTGGTGGATCATCGAGCCGATCATGTACATGGCGGTCTTCTATGTGGTGTTCGGCATGGCTCTGCGTCAGGGTGGTGTCGATTATGTGCCATTTCTGCTCAGTGGCATGATCGCCTGGAAGTGGTTTGATGGTTCGGTGCGCCAGGCCAGTGTGTCGATTCCGATGAATGCCGGCCTGGTGCAGCAAATCTATGTCCCCAAGTTTCTATTCGGGTTGATTCAGATTTTCAGCAACACCTTCAAGTTTCTGATCGTGCTGTTTCTGCTGCTGGTATTTCTCCTGCTGACCGGCAAAGTGCCTTCGGTCGAGTGGCTGGGTCTGGTGCCGGTGATCCTGACGCAGTTGCTGCTGATCATCGCGGTTGGCCTGTTGCTCGCTGCCGTGATTCCCTTCGCCCAGGACCTGAAATTGGTGGTCGACAACCTGCTGATGCTGATGATGTTCATGTCCGGGATCTTCTTCAGCGCCGACCAGGTTCCGGAGTCCATGCGCGCAGCATTCGAGTTCAACCCCATGGTGCTGCTGATTTCGGCCTATCGCGACGTCTTGCTGCATAACCAGTGGCCGCTGTGGGGCGCACTCGGTTACTGCGTAGTGCTCGCCCTGCCAATACTGGGCGCGGCACTGCTGATCCTGCAGCGCAATGAGCGCCGCTACCCGAAACTCCTGTACTGAGGCCAGCCATGAGCGAGCGGCAAGTGATCCTCGAAGCACATAATGTCGGGCTGTCCTACCGACAGCGTACCGGCGTGCTCAAATACCAGAAATTCTGGGCACTGGAAGACGTTAGTTTCACCCTCAACGCGGGTGAAACACTGGGCATCATCGGGGCCAACGGGGCCGGCAAAAGCACCCTGTTGCGCATGATTGCCGGAATTACCGAACCTGATCGCGGTCGACTCTGGCGTCAGCCCGGCATGACTGCCAGTTTGCTGGCCTTGAGTGTTGGCTTCAAACCGGAGTTGTCCGGGCGCGAGAATGTGATCATCGGTGGCCTGTTGCTCGGTCTCAGTCTCAAGCGGGTGCGTGCGCTGATCGACGATATACACAGGTTCAGCGAGCTCGGCGATTTCTTCGAGCGGCCAGTCGGCACCTACTCGACCGGCATGCGTGCGCGGCTTGGTTTCGCCGTCGCCATCCACGCCGACCCTGACATCCTGCTGATTGACGAAGTACTCGGAGTCGGCGATGAGAGCTTCAAGGTGAAGTCGCATAATGCCATGCGACAGAAGATTCGCGACAAGAAGACCGTCGTACTGGTTTCGCACAGCATGGAGGCGATTCAGTCGCTTTGTGATCGCGTTGTTTGGGTGCATGAAGGGCGCAGCATCGCCTGCGGTCCCGCCGACGAGGTCATCAGCGGGTATCTGGAAACCATCCGTATAGCCGTGAAGCTGGAGCAAGCGAAGGAGCGCGAATCTAAACGCCAAGCACTTGCCTAGATCTGGCCCCGAACAATCCGACCAATAACAAGAAAGGCTTATAGACAAGGCCTGGTTGAGGTACTCATGAGCGTTGAGTGTACGAAGATCATCGTCGTTCTCGGTATGCACCGCAGCGGTACAAGCGCCATTACCCGGGCGCTGGAAACCCTGGGTGTAAGCCTAGGTGGCAACCTGATGCCACCTGCGGCAGACAACAACGAAAAAGGCTTCTTCGAAGACCTAGATATCCACGATTTCAATACCCGTCTGCTGACCGACCTGGGTAGCGCCTGGGATCGGCTAGAACCCGTGCGGCCCGAGCAACTTGTCGAAGGCGTGCTCGCTAGCCACCTTGAGGAGGCGACCCTCTTGCTGCGCGGCAAACTGCAGGGCGCTCAAGTGTTCGCCTTCAAGGATCCGCAGACTGCACTGCTGCTACCTTTCTGGCAGCAGGTGCTGCTGCGCCTGGCGCTCGATGTGCGCTACCTCATTTGTCTGCGCAACCCACTTAGCGTTTCGGCATCCCTGCACAAGCGCGATGGTATCGATCTGACCAGAGGCCACCTGCTCTGGGCCAAGTACCAACTGGCAGCCCTGCGCCATACCGACGATCAGCCACGTCTGCTCGTGGACTACGACGCCTTGATGGAACAGCCGCAACAGCAACTGCAACGAATTGCCCGGGCCTTCGACTTGCCCTCACCCGAGTCGGATCCGCAGGCACTGGCGAGTTTCTGTCAGGAGTTCCTCACTGCTGGGCTGCGTCACAGCCAGTACAGCGATACGGAGCTGGCTGATCCGGACAGGGTGTTGCGCCAGGTGCGGATGCTGCACGTGCTGTTGCGCCAGGCTGCCGAGGATCGCCTCGACCTGCAGGCAGCCAGCACCCTGGCCAGCTGTGCGCAGCTGGTTGAGGAGTTAGGCGGGTTGCAACCGCTTAGCCGATCCATTGACCTGCTGGATCAGGAGCGTTTGCGTCTAAATGACCTGCTCGGGCAGCGAGACTGCGAGCTTAATCGTCTACGCGATGAATTGGGTGGGCTGCGCACGCAACACAGCGTGGCACAGGACGAGTGTCGCAACGCCTGGTCGACGCATGACCAGGTATTACGCGACAAGCAGGAACTTGGTAACGAACTGCTGATCAGTCTGCAGCGCCAGGCGGAACTTCGCGAAGAGATCGCCCAGGTATATGCCAGCCGATCCTGGCGCATCATGCGACCGCTGCGCAGCCTGCGCCGGCACTATCGCAATCCGTTACTGCTGCTGCGCAGCCTGGCCTCCGAAAGTGTGCGAGCCCTTTGGCAGTTGTCGCCGTTCTCCATGGCGCAAAAGCAGCGGCTCAAAGGCGTGGCATTCACCTATGGCCGCGTACTTTTCGCCAGGACCCAGGCCTATCGCAACTGGCAGTGGATGAACGCCATTCCGACAGAAACGCCGTTGCCGGAGAGTCGCGAAGCACTGGTGCTTATCGACGAGCCTGTCCAACAGGTACGGCGACTTCAAGATGTAGCGCCGATCAAGCCCCCTGCACGCCTGATCGCCTTCTATCTGCCGCAGTTCCACCCCATTGAAGAGAATAATCAATGGTGGGGTGATGGCTTCACCGAGTGGACCAATGTGAAGCCCGCCCTGCCCCAGTATCTTGGCCATTACCAGCCGCATGTGCCGGGTGACCTGGGTTATTACGATCTGGAAGAGGTCGAAACCCAGCGTCGGCAGGTGGAGCTGGCCAAGCTCTATGGCCTCGGCGGTTTCTGCTTCTATTTCTATTGGTTTGCCGGCAAGCGTCTGCTCGAGAACCCGCTCGAACAATACCTGCAGAACCCCAGTCTCGACCTGCCGTTCTGCCTGTGCTGGGCCAACGAGAACTGGAGTCGGCGCTGGGATGGTCTGGACAGTCATGTCCTGATCGGACAGGACCACTCGGCCGAAGACGATCTCGCTTTTATCGCCTATGTCGCCAAATACATGCGCGACGAACGCTATATCCGCATCGACGGCAAACCGCTGCTGCTGGTCTATCGTCCGGGCCTGCTACCTGACGCCAAGAACACCGCTCAGCGCTGGCGTACCTGGTGCCTGGAAAATGGTCTAGGTGAGATATACCTGGCCTATACCCAGTCGTTCGACAATGTGGCTCCTGCCAAGTATGGCTTCGATGCCGCTATCGAATTCCCCCCCAACGCGACCCAGCCGCCAGTGGTGACACACAAGATCGAACCCCTTAGTGGCGATTTCGCTGGCCAGGTTTTCGACTGGAGCATTTACCCCAAGCGCAGCGCTAACTACGCCAAGCCCCCCTACAAACTGTTCCGTGGCGTATGCCCTGCATGGGACAACACCGCCCGTCGCAAGAATCACGGTACATCCTTTATCAACAGTTCACCGCGGGGCTATCAGGAATGGCTGTTCAATGCCATTCAGGACACCCTGCAGCACAGTGCCCATGCTGATGAGCGACTGGTGTTTATCAATGCCTGGAACGAATGGGCCGAAGGTGCCCATCTGGAGCCCGATCAGCGGTATGGCTATGGCTATCTGGAGGCTACGCGTATGGCTAGCCTGCGCGTCAACCTGCAGCAATACAGCGCACCCGGTATCGCACCACTCAAGCTGGCCGTACTGATTCATGCCTATTACCCGGAGGTGTTCCGGGAGATCCTCGATTATCTGCAACGGGTCGAGGGGCTCGCACTCAAGCTCTACGTGTCCTGTCCGGCGGAATGCTCGCGAACCATCGCCAGCCTTCTGGAGGGTTGCAACCTCGACTATCAACTTGAGCAGCTGCCCAATCATGGTCGTGATGTGCTGCCGTTCCTCAAGCTGCTGCCCTGCGTAATCGAAGAGGGGTTCGAGTACGTACTCAAGGTCCATACCAAGAAGTCTACTCACCGTACAGATGGCGATGTCTGGCGGCAGGACCTGTATGACAAGTTGTTAACCGAGCAGGCCATGCGATCTGCGCTGGACACCTTCGCCAGAAACCCCTCCACTGGCATTCTTGGCCCTGATGGGCACCTAGTGCCGATGAGCTTCTACTGGGGGTCGAATGCCCACGCTGTGGAAAAACTGGCATGCCGGCTGGGTATACGGCCAGGCGACCTCGCCGATCTCAATTTTGTTGCCGGCACCATGTTTTTCGCCCAGGTACGGGCGTTGCAACCACTGCTCGGCCTTGCATTGAACGAGGAGGACTTCGAGACCGAAGCCGGTCAGGTCGACGGCACCCTGGCCCATGCCCTTGAACGCGCCATGAGCGTAAGCGCTCTGGCCGCCGGACTCGGCGTACGCAGCTGTACCGCACTGGTTGCTCAGCGTGACTACGCCTTTGCCGAGGCTGTGTCCTAAGCGGGGGTGGGCAATGACTACAAGTATTTGCACTTGGGTTGTTATCAGCAGGTTTATACGAGGGCAGTGGAATGCTCAATGAGGCCATTATCGAGACGGACGACCTGCGGTATGTCGCGGTTCCGCAGAGCGGCGTAGAACAACCGCGGGTGGCGATCCTGATGGCCACTTACAATGGTGGCAAGTACCTTGAGGAGCAACTGCGCTCGATCGCCTTACAGACTCACCGGAACTGGTTGATTGTGGTTTCGGACGACGGCTCCAGCGACATCACTCTGGAAACCCTCGAGCGCTGTCGGCGCAGGTTCGGCGACCAACGCGTGCGCCTGCTCAAGGGGCCCGGCCGCGGATTCGCCGCCAACTTCCTTTCGCTGTGCTGCGAGCCGTCCATCGATGCCGAGTTTTTCGCCTTCTGCGATCAGGACGACATCTGGCGGCCACACCACCTGGAGCGCGCTGTGGCATGGCTGCAGGCTATCCCGACCGCACGTCCGGCCTTACATTGCGGTCGTACCAATCTTATTTGCGATGCCGGTCTGTCGTTTGGCGCTTCGCCGATTTTTGCCAGGCCACCGACCTTTCACAATGCGCTGGTGCAAAGCCTGGCCGGAGGCAACACCATGGTCTTCAACGCCGCCGCCAGAAATCTGCTGCGTCAGGCCGGATCGCAGGCTGTCGTTTCCCACGATTGGTGGGTGTACATGCTGGTCAGCGGTGCGGGCGGGCAGATCTGTTACACAACTGTGCCCTCGGTGGACTATCGCCAGCACGGTGGCAATCTTATCGGTGCCAACACCAGTTGGCGTGATCGTCAGCACCGTATCAAGCGCATGCTGGCTGGTCACTTCAAGGGCTGGAATGAGCTCAACCTGGCGGCTCTTGAACAATGTCAGGCGCTGCTTACAGAACCTCACCGGCAAGTCATGCATCGCTTCGCCGAGGCCCGCCGGGCACGCCTGCCAAGGCGCTGCCTGGGTGTGCTGCGCTCCGGCGTGTACCGTCAGACCTGGCTCGGTAATCTCGGTCTGGTTGTTGCTACTTTTTTGGGCAAGCTATGAGCACGCTCAGCCGATATGACGAGGAGTCAGTAATGAACCAGAACACTAGCGCCGGGAACCTGGTCTGGCAGGCTGCCAGCGTGACCCCGGAAGCCAGGGCGCAATTACTCCGGCAGCGCCCGGTCACCCTGTGGATGACCGGCCTGAGTGGCGCGGGTAAATCGACTCTGGCATTTGCCCTGGAAAAGCGCCTGATCGAGCTTGGGCATGCCTGCTTTGTGCTCGACGGTGACAATGTGCGTCACGGCTTGAACGCTGACCTGGGGTTTTCTCCCGAGGCTCGTACAGAGAACATTCGGCGCATCGCCGAGGTTGCCAAATTGATGAATGCTGCCGGGTTGATCGTCATCACCTCGTTTATCTCGCCCTATTGCGAGGATCGGCGTACGGCTCGCACCCTGATTGGTGCTGACGGGTTTCGCGAGATCCATATCAGTACAACCCTGAAGAATTGCGAGCAGCGCGACCCGAAGGGGCTGTATCAGAAGGCCAGAGCCGGGTTGATCAGCGAGTTCACTGGCATTTCGGCCCCCTATGAAGCCCCCGATGAGCCCTGCTTGAGCCTTGATACCTCTGAATTGCAGGTGGAAGAGTGCCTGGAGCGCTTACTGGGGGTGCTTTGGCCTTTCATTGGCGAATCTGCGAGTCACCTCAGTACAAACTCGGCGGTTCTGGCGGATCAGGCGAGTAAAAACTGAATAACAGGTCAGCACATTCTGCCAGTCAATTTGCAACTGTACCTGTCTGTGTTCACTGTGGATCCCTATTATTTCAGTGATATATCCACATTTTTGTTAATTGCGCGCGTTAATCTTCTGGAGGCAGATACAGTTTCTGTTGAAATTGGCGTAACAGTTACAAAGCAACCTATCTATTAGCTCTGCAATTTAGTTCAGCTGTGACTATTGAGTGTTGTGCGACTGGAGGAATATAGGCATCAAGTTAAAGCAGCCCCCCAGAACCGCCACAAGCGGAAGGATGACCACCATGGAACGTACACTCAGTTCCGACCTGTTTTTCGATCACAGCCAAGCCAATAACGTCAGCGCTCTGCCGCTGCGTATGTTCAGCACCCTGATGCTATGGCAGCGCCGCATTGTCAGCCGCCGCCAGCTTGCCCGCCTGGATGCCCGCCTGCTGGCCGATGCCGGTATCAGCGAAGCGCAGCGCCATGCCGAACTGAGCAAGCCCTTCTGGCGCTGATTGCCGCCAGACACCGATTTCATGCTCCTCCCATTTTTTGGGACTTTTGAAAGCTCCATCGCCCTTGCGCGTTGGGGCTTTCTTTTTATCCGCTGGCATTCGGCGGGTTGTCTTTAGGCACCCTCCATTAGTGCGCCCAAAAGCGGTTTCGGGCATCGTTTCTCTGCAACAGCCTGCAGGCAAGGCGACCGGTACAGTTTGCCTAAGTGGTCGGCTGCACCCTGACAATTTCACATTGCTGTGTCTGCTTCTCGTTCCTGTGTCGGCGCACCCTAGGTTGCCATTCCGGGTTTAAGACAAGGACAGCACCATGGAGCGCCTACTCAAACGCCAACCCTCAGCACAGCGCCTGCCTGCTCATTCGCTCTGGTTAAGGCTTTACGCCACCCTCTTGCACTGGCAGCGCAACCTGCGCACGCGCCGCCAGCTGGCGCGTCTGGATGCGCGGCAGTTGGCCGATGCGGGGATCAGCGAGGCGCAGCGCCAGCAGGAGTTGGCCACGCCGTTCTGGCGTTAGGTGAATTACCGCAACCAAGGGCGCTGGCCAGGGTCTACACTGGAGCCCGACCGCCTGTCGGTGATTTTTTAGGAGCTCTAGCATGACTTTCGTACGCATTATCAGTCTTGGCGCACTGCTGACCCTGGCCAGCGCCGCCTCGGCCACCAGTTTTGTAGTGACCACCGATTCCCTGGTTTCCGGGCTGGCCGCTTCATCGGAAGCCACGTCCGATATTTCTTCTTCGCTGGGCGATGACAAGGTCGTGCTCGCCGCGCGTGACGATGCCGCCAGTTTTGTCGCCAGCCAGGGCAGCATTCGCGGTGTGCAACTGGAGGCCGCGCTGCTGCATATCCGTCAGCAGGCACCGCAGTTGCAAGCGGATGACCTGCAGCTGGCCCAGGCCATCCTCAGCCTCTAACAGGGGGTGGTTCGTGCCGGCTGCGATCTGCTCCGGAGCCGGTATTCTGCTGCGCCGCGGCTTGGCGCTCAGGCTGTTGTTCGCACTGCCGGAACCGAGTCGCGGGTTGTGGGTTCCAATCAGTGTCCTTTCTGCTTTTCCCTGCCTTGTCGGAGATTGCCATGCACCGTTCCCTGCTTAGCGCTGTAGTCGTTGTTGCTCTGTTTGCCGGCAGTGTCCAGGCGCAGACCCTGGTGGCCAGCAGCAATGTGATCATCCGAGCGGTGGATCGCACGTTCGATTTCACCTCGGATACCACCACCTCGATTCGCGATTCGAAAATCGTCCTGGCGGCCCGTGACGATGCCGCCAGTTTCGTCGCCAGCCAGGGTGCCATCCGTGGTGTGCAGCTGGAGGCCGCGCTCGGCACCATCCGTAGCCGTGTGCCCGAAGCCCAGGGTGCGTCCGACCTGGTACTGGCCGAAGCCATTCTGGCGTTGTGAGTTTGCCGCGTGCCTGGCTGTTGATGCTGGCGTTGTTGGTCAGCGTCGGCAGCCAGGCCGAACTGCGTCTGGTACTTGGCGACAGCGACCTGAGCCCGGCCGAGCGCCAGGCCACTCAGGTGCTGCTCGACGAGGCCCTGCAGGCCCTGCCGCCGCGCTTCAAGCAGCAACTGGATCGGCGGGTGAAACTGCGTTGGCGCAAGCTGCCGGCCGAAGTCTATGGCCGCGCCGGACGCTTTAGCGGTATCGAACTCAATGCCCTGCTGCTGCCGAGCCTCACCGATGGCAGCGCCGCCACTGCGCGCACCGAGCGTCCCCACGGCAGCGTGCGCCGCGAGCTGCTGGCCACTGTGCTACACGAATTGACCCACCTCTATGACCGCGCCCAACTCTGGTCGCCGGCGCAGAAAAGCCTGTTGCAACATTGTCGCCAGCGCCTCAATAGTTTCGGCCCGGTGGGCTTGCCCGATGACTGTCGCGGCCAGACCGCGCGGCGCTTTACCCTCAGCGACGACCCGCAGCTACTCGATTTGGCCGGCTGGCCGCAGCGGGTTGGCAGTCGTGGCCAGCGCGAGACAGAGAACGGCCAGCTGGCACGCAGCCCCGACAGCTACGAGCTGAGCAACCCGCGGGAGTTCGTCGCGGTGAATATGGAGTACTTCCTCCTCGACCCCGCCTATGCCTGCCGCCGCCCGTCCCTGGCGCGCCATCTGGCCCGGCACTTCGCCTGGACGCCGCCCGACCAGGCGCAGTGCGATGATGGCTATGCCTACCTGAATGCCGGCCGCGATTTTGCCCGTCAGCCCCTGGGCAGGCTGGAGCCGGCGCGGGTCTATGCCGTCGACTACCTGCTGGCCGAGGCCAATGATGCCTGGGCCAGCCGCTGGGGCCATAGCATGCTGCGCCTGGTGATCTGCGCGCCCGGCCGGCCGCTGGGGCCGGATTGCCGGCTGGACCTGGATCAGCACCTGGTGCTGTCCTACCGCGCCTTTGTCGGCGACGTGCAGCTGTCCAGCTGGGATGGTCTGACCGGTGCCTACCCTTCGCGGCTGTTCGTTCTGCCGCTGGAGCAGGTGGTCGAGGAATACACCAAGATCGAGCTGCGCAGCCTGGCCTCGATCCCGCTGCAGCTGACCCGTGCACAGCTGGAAAACCTGGTGACCCGCGCCGCCGAGCAGCACTGGAGCTATGACGGCGACTACTACTTCATCTCCAACAACTGCGCGGTGGAAACCCTCAAGCTGTTGCGCAGCGGCAGCCAGCACCCCGACCTGCACGCCCTGGACAGCATCATGCCCAATGGCCTGCTCGACAGCCTGCTGGCCCGCGGCCTGGCCGACGGCAGCGTGCTGGATGACCCTCACGAAGCCCTGCGTCTGGGCTATCGTTTCGACTCCTTTCGCGAGCGTTACCAGGCCATGTTCGCGGTGCTGCAGCAGCGTCTGCCGATTGAGCAGAGCAGGGTCGAAGACTGGCTGGAGCAACCCGCCACGGTGCGCCAGCCCTGGTTTGCCAAGGCCGATCTGCGCGCCAGCGCCGCGCTGTTGCTGCTCGAGCAGGCGGCCTTGCGTCGTCAGTTGCTGCTGGCCCAGGAGGAACTCAAGCAGCGCTACCTCAGTGGTCGCGCCGGCCAGGATGCAAGCCTGGGCAAGGCCGGTGGCGCGCTGGAGCAGATCCTGGCCAACAGCGGCTTTCTCAGTCGCCCGGCGGAGTTGCTCGAAGGGGGCTATGGCTTGCCGCAAAGCAGCGAATGGCAGCGTCTGGAAGCCGAAAGCCGCAGCCGTCAGCAGCACTTGCGCCGGCTTAGCGATGACCTCGACCAGGAGGTGCGTAGCCTGCTGGAGCCTGAGCGTCTGGCTGAGCTGGAAGCCAGCGAGAACAACCTGGCGCAGCTCGGCGCGCACCTGCGTGCGTTGCACAAGGCCAGTGGCGGCCTGACTCTGCCGTAGCTATGACGAGTGCCGAGTAAACCCGCTGGTGAGCGGGAGGCGGCTACAGGGCTCTTTTCGGCAGGTGCGGCGGCAGGTAGAGGCCCAGATAGGCATCGAACACGCGCATGCCTTCCTCGGCCATGCGTGGGGTGATCACCCCGTGCAGCTGCACCGAGCGCGCATATACCCGATCCCCCAGCTCCATGGCCAGGGCGAATACATCGACATCCTCCGGCAGTTGCGGCAGGGGGAAGTGGTGGTTGAACAACGACTGCATCAGGTGCCCCAGCTCGATATCGTGCTGGCGGTCGGCCTGGGTCACTTCCGCCAGACCGTGCTGAGCCAGAATCAGCTGCCGCGCCGCGGCGTCGGCGGCGTAGATCGCCAGCATGCGCTGTTCCACCAGTCGCGAAAGATCACGCCAGTCACGCAGCTGATCATGCTCGATCGGCTCCTGCAGGCAGGCGCGAAAGGCCCCGTGGATATCCGCCGTCAGTGCCTCCAGCAGGGCCGGCACACCGGCGAAGAAGTGATACACCGAGGACGGCGGAATCCCCGCGCGCTCGGCCACACTGTAGATCGACAGGCTGGCCACGCCCTGCTCGGCGAGCAACTCGCGGGCAGCGGCCAGGATGCCGGCGATACGGCTCTGGCTGCTGGCGCGGGGTTTGCGGGCGATAGGTGGGCGTGACATGGCGAGACTCGGGGCAGGGAACCAAGGGTGGATGACGTTTCGCCGCCCACCCTACACCGAACCCATAGCCCGGATGAAATCCGGGAACGGTTTTATTGGCAATAAATGCTCCCGGATTGCATCCGGGCTACACGGCTGCGTAGGGCGGACATGGCAGAGCCTTGTCCGCCGCTTGCAAGGTGGACAAGCCTACCCGGGCGACCTAAGGCTGATTAACCACGCGCGCCGCGCACGCCTTCAGCCAGCTGGCTGCACAGACTCAGCACGCCATCCACCGCCTGCTCGCTGCTGGTGGCGTTGGCGATCTGGTCGATCAGCGCCGAACCCACCACCACGCCGTCAGCCAGGCGGGCGATAGTTGCGGCATGTTCCGGAGTACGAATGCCGAAGCCAATGCACAGCGGCAGATTGGTGTGCCGACGCAGGCGAGCAACAGCCTGCTCTACGTGATCAAGAGTGGCCGAACCGGCACCGGTCACACCGGCTACCGAGACGTAATAGACAAAGCCGGAGCTGCCGTTCAGCACCTTGGGCAGGCGCTTGTCGTCGGTGGTTGGGGTGGTCAGGCGGATAAAGTCCAGGCCGGCGACCTGGGCCGGATCGCAGAGGTCGACGTTATGTTCTGGCGGCAGGTCGACCACGATCAGACCATCAACGCCCGAGGCCACGGCTTCGGCAATAAAGCGCTCGACGCCGTACTTGTGGATCGGGTTGAAGTAGCCCATCAGCACCAGCGGCGTGGCCTGCTCGCCTTCACGGAATTCGCGGACCATCTGCAGGGTCATGGCCAGGTCCTGACCACCTTCAAGGGCGCGGATATTCGCCAGCTGAATCGCCGGGCCATCGGCCATCGGGTCGGTAAAGGGCATGCCCAGCTCGATCACGTCGGCACCAGCCGCCGGCAGGCCTTTAAGGATGGCCAGGGAGGCGTCGTAGTTCGGGTCGCCGGCGGTGACGAAGGTCACCAGGGCGGCGCGATTCTGCTCTTTCAGTTCGGCAAAGCGGGTTTGCAGGCGGCTCATCAGTGTTTCTCCTGCGAGGTGTTTTCCATGTGGTGCATAACGGTCTGCATATCCTTGTCGCCACGGCCGGACAGGTTGATCACCATCAGGTGCTCCTTGGGCAGCTTAGGCGCACGCTTGAAGGCTTCGGCCAGGGCGTGGGCGCTTTCCAGGGCCGGGATAATGCCCTCCTGACGGCAGCAGGTGTGGAACGCGGCCAGGGCTTCTTCGTCGGTTACCGAGGTGTATTCAACCCGGCCGACGTCATGCAACCAGGCGTGCTCAGGACCGATGCCGGGGTAATCCAGGCCGGCGGAAATCGAGTGGGCGTCGATGATCTGGCCGTCATCGTTTTGCAGCAGGAAGGTACGGTTGCCGTGCAATACGCCGGGTACGCCACCGTTCAGGCTGGCGGCGTGCTTGCCGGTTTCGATGCCGTAGCCGGCCGCTTCGACGCCAACGATCTGTACATCCTTATCGTCGAGGAAGGGGTGGAACAGACCGATGGCATTCGAGCCGCCGCCGATGCAGGCCACCAGGCTGTCGGGCAGACGGCCTTCCTGGGCGAGGATCTGCTCGCGGGTTTCCTTGCCGATCACCGCCTGGAAGTCGCGCACCATCGCCGGATACGGGTGCGGGCCGGCGACGGTGCCGATCATATAGAAGGTGTTGTCGACGTTGGTCACCCAGTCGCGCAGCGCTTCGTTCATTGCGTCTTTCAGGGTGCCGGTGCCGGCGACCACCGGAATCACGGTGGCACCCAGCAGCTTCATGCGAAATACGTTGGCCTGCTGGCGATCGATATCGGTGGTGCCCATAAAGATCACGCATTCCATGCCGAAACGCGCCGCGACAGTGGCGGTGGCCACGCCGTGCATGCCCGCGCCAGTCTCGGCGATGATGCGCTTCTTGCCCATGCGCCGCGCCAGCAGGGCCTGGCCGATGCAGTTATTGATCTTGTGCGCGCCGGTGTGATTGAGCTCTTCACGCTTGAAATAAATCTTCGCGCCGCCGCACATCTCGGTCAGGCGCTCGGCGAAATACAGCGGGCTCGGCCGGCCGACGAAATCACGCTGGAAGTAGGCCAGTTCCTTCTGGAACTCGGGATCGAGCTTGGCCTTCTCGTATTCGGCGGCCAGGTCGTGGATCAGCGGCATCAGGGTTTCGGCGACATATTGGCCACCGAACGAGCCGAACAGGCCGTTGGCGTCAGGGCCGGTGCGCAAGGAAGTCATGGCGTTCTCCACAGCAAGATAAAAGGGTGTGGTCGCGGGTAGGGCGACTAGGCGTCCCCCGCTTCTACGGCGATGGGCACAGGATAAGGCTGTGGCGCGCCTGGTAAAAGCGATAAGATCGCCGCAACCTGTCAGGAAAACTCACAGATGAGCCAAGACCTTCCGCCACTCAATGCCCTGCGCGCTTTCGAGGCCGCTGCCCGCCTGCAAAGCGTAAGTCAGGCGGCAGAAGAGCTGCATGTCACCCATGGAGCGGTCAGTCGGCAGCTCAGAACCCTGGAGGAGCATCTGGGCCTGGCCCTGTTCGCCCGGGAAGGTCGCGGCCTTAAACTCACAGATGCGGGTGTGCGTCTGCGCGACGTCAGCAGCGAGCTGTTTGCCCGCCTGCGCAGCACCTGCGCCGAGCTGCAGCAGGGCCAGGCCGATGCGCCGTTTGTCCTGGCCTGCCCGGGCAGCCTGCTGGCGCGCTGGTTTATCCCGCGCCTGGACCGGCTCAACCGCGAGCTGCCGGAACTGCGCCTGCAGCTGTCCGCCAGCGAAGGCGAGCTGGACCCGCGTCGCCCCGGGGTGGACGCCACCCTGTGGTTCGCCGAGCCGCCCTGGCCGGCGGATATGCAGGTTTATCAGCTGGCCGTCGAGCGCATCGGTCCGGTGCTTAGCCCGCGCTACGCACGCTTTACCGAATTGCACCGGGCTCCTGCGGCGGCGCTGCTGGGCGAGCCGCTGCTGCACACCAGCTCCCGTCCACAGGCCTGGCCCAGCTGGGCCAGCAGCAACGCCCTGGATGCCGCCGCGCTAAAACTCGGTCAGGGCTTCGAACACCTCTACTACCTGCTGGAAGCCGCCGCCGCCGGCCTGGGCGTGGCCATCGCACCGCAGCAACTGGTGGCCGACGATCTGGCCGCCGGCCGCCTGGTCGCGCCCTGGGGCTTTGTCGAAACCTCGGCGCGCCTGGCGTTGTGGGTACCAATACGCAGCCGCGATGGCCGCGCCGAACGTCTGGCGCAGTGGCTGCGCAAGGAACTGGAGCGTTAGCGACCATCACCGGCAAACGGGCAGGCCAAGTGCGACTAATCTGAACTTTAGCGTTCGCGGGTGGGACTCAACTACATGAACCACCTGTTCAGCCACCTGGGAGAGTTGCAATGTCTGATCACCACACTTACAAGAAAATCGAAATCGTCGGTTCCTCGAAAGTCAGCATCGAAGATGCCATCGAGAATGCCCTGGCCGAATGTGCCAAGTCGGTACGCCACCTCGAGTGGTTCGAGGTGGTGGAAACCCGCGGCCATATAGTCGATGGCAAGGTGGGCCACTATCAGGTCACCCTGAAGGTCGGCTTTCGCCTGAGCAACAGCTGAGCGGCCGGCGCGACGATACCCTTCTCAGTTGCAGCTCCAGCGGCCTCGTGGGTGGGGTGAAGCCTCATCCATCTGGCAAATGCCGTGGTGGATGAAAATCCAACCCACAGAGCTCCCGCAGGGCCTTGGCGCAATCCGGGATTGCGCCCCCGAATTGCGCTGCGCTTATCCAGGCGACGAGGCCGGATAAATTCCGGTGATCATCCCCGCGTCAGCTCGGTGCCCTTGGAATCCGCAGAACAAGCCCCACTATCTAACTCAGGTACTGGTGCATTGTCGCGCCGTGCAGCGGATAACCCACAGGTAGGCCCGATGAGCACACTCGCCCAAACTAAATTCTCCACCCTCGACCTGGCACCGATCCGCGATGACGGTAACGCTGCCCAGGCCCTGCACAACTCCCTGGCCCTGGCCCAGCATGTCGAGCGTCTGGGCTTCGAGCGTTTCTGGGTGGCCGAGCACCACAATATGGATGGAATCGCCAGCTCGGCCACCGCCGTGCTGCTCGGTTATCTGGCCGCCGGCACGTCCAAGATTCGTCTGGGTTCGGGTGGGGTGATGCTGCCCAACCATGCGCCGCTGGTGATCGCCGAGCAGTTCGGCACCCTGGCCACGCTCTACCCCGGCCGTATCGAACTGGGTCTGGGCCGCGCGCCGGGGGCTGATCACTTTACCGCCCAGGCCCTGCGCCGCGACCGTATCGGCAACGCCGACGACTTCCCGGCGGATGTCGAAGAACTGCAGCGCTACCTCGGCCCGCGCACCCCGGATCAACGGGTGATCGCCGTGCCCGGCACCGACACCAATGTGCCGATCTGGCTGCTCGGTTCCAGCCTGTTCAGCGCTCAGCTGGCCGGCGAGAAGGGCCTGCCCTACGCCTTCGCCTCGCACTTCGCGCCGCGCTATATGCATGAGGCGATTCGCGTCTACCGCAATCACTTCAAGCCCTCGGCCGTACTCGACAAACCCTACGTGATGCTCGGCGTGCCGCTGATCGCCGCCGACAGCGACGAGCAGGCCGAATACCTGGCCACCTCGGCCTACCAGCGCATCCTCGCCCTGATTCGCGGCCATAGTCTGGTGCAGAAACCGCCGGTGGCGAGCATGCAGGGCCTGTGGCTGCCCCATGAGAAGGAGGCGGTGGGCAGCTTCCTGGGTATGGCGATGATCGGCGGCCCGGAGAAAATCCGCGCGCGCCTGGAGGTGCTGCTGGAACAGACCGGTGCCGACGAGCTGATCTTTACTTGTGATCTTTACGACTTCGCCGACCGCTTGCACGCCTTCGAAATCCTCGCCCAGGTGCGTGCGGGCTAAATCGCCGCGAACTTGTCGCGCCGATAGCTCTCTGAACTCTGTAGTCCTTAAAGCAATGGAGAGCTCAGATGAAAAAGACAGCATCGGCCCACTGGCAAGGTGGCATCAAAGATGGCAAAGGCACTATCTCGACTCAGAGCGGTGCCTTGTCGAACAGCCCCTACGGCTTCAATACGCGCTTCGAGGATCAGCCCGGCACCAACCCGGAAGAGCTGATCGGCGCGGCCCACGCCGGCTGTTTTTCCATGGCCCTGTCCAAGGAACTGGGTGACGCCGGAATGACCGCCGAAAGTATCGACACCACGGCCGAGGTGACCCTCGACAAATTTGACGATGGGTTCGCCATCACCGCCGTGCACCTGACCCTGCGGGCAAAGATTGCCGGTGCCGACCGCGCGGCCTTCGAGCAGGCGGTGGAAGCGGCCAAGAACGGTTGCCCGGTATCCAAACTGTTGAATGCCGAGATCACCCTGGAAGCGGTGCTCGACGCCTGATCCGCTAAGCGCCGTGAAGGTTTTCGCAGGCCGCTGTGCAGCAGCCTGCTAGAACATCCCGCAACGCAGCACCTTGGCTCGCGCCAGCACATTGCGCTGCTCGTCGTAGAGCCAGGCCTGGGCGCTCATTGCCAGCGTCCGGGCTTCGATCCGGTAACGCTGGCCGGCGGCGAAATCGTCGTAACGTACGCGCAACTCACAGGTGCGCTCTATCGGCTCGGCCATCAGGTCGCCGCCGCCCTGCACTTCGAAGCGAAAACGCGCGATCAGCTCATGGCTGCCGGGGCTTACCTGGAAGTAGCGGCCATCGTTGAGGCGTTTGCCGTCGAGTTCTTCGGCCATCAACAGATCGCTGGCAGGGGTGTACAGATCGACCCAGGCCATCCCCGGGTCGCGGGCAGGTAGCGGCGAGGCGCATGCGCCGAGAAGCAACAGGCTGACAAGCAGGGCCAGGTAACGCATGGGAGCCTCCGGGGTGTTGGCGTGATGCGGTCAGCTTACGCCTGTTAGTGCAGGCAGTAGCAGCAATGCGCTAATTTGGCGGGCATGATCACTCGCCTTGCTCGTATCCTTATCGACTTCGCCTGCCGCCTCGGGGTTCCACTGGCCGCGGCGCTGCTGCTTGGCGGCTGCAGCACCCTGGATTACTACGGCCACTTGGCGAAGGGGCACCTGCAGCTGCTGCAGGCCCGCGAACCCATCGTCGAACTGCTCGCCGGTCCGGGCACCGATACCGAGCTCAAGCAGCGCCTGGCCATGGCCCTGCAGGCGCGCCGTTTCGCCAGCACCGCGCTGCACCTGCCGGACAACCGCAGCTATCGCCTGTACGCCGATATCCAGAGACCTTTTGTGGTGTGGAATGTGTTCGCCACCACCGAGTTTTCCCTGGACCCGCAGCAGCACTGCTTCCCGATTGCCGGCTGCGTGGCCTATCGCGGCTTCTACAGCCAGGGCCGGGCCCGGGGCATGGCCGCCCTGCTCAAGCAGCGCGGGCTGGATACCTACCTGGGCGGCGTGGAGGCCTATTCCACCCTGGGCTGGTTCGACGATCCCATCCTCAACACCATGCTGCGCTGGAGCGATGAACGCCTGGTGGCGGTGATCTTCCACGAACTGGCGCATCAGCAGCTGTATATCGCCAACGACACCGCCTTCAACGAATCCTTCGCCACCTTTGTCGAGCGCCAGGGCCTGCGCCAATGGCGTGCGGCCCGCGGTCTGGCCCCGGCGGACCCTCAGGGCGAACGCCAGCGCGAACAGTTCACCGCCCTGGTGCTGGCCAGCCGCGAACGCCTGGAGCGGCTCTACGCCAGCGGGTTGGCGGAGGAGCAGATGCGCGCCGGCAAACAGGCCGAATTCGCCCGCCTGCGCGCCGAGTACCAGGCCCTGCGCGAGGGCGAATGGGGTGGCGAGGGGCGCTACGATAGCTGGATGGCCGCGCCACTGAACAATGCCAAGCTGCTGCCGTTTGGCCTCTATGATCGCTGGGTACCGGCCTTCGCCGCCCTGTTCGCGCAAGCCGAAGACGACTGGCCGCGCTTCTACCAGCGCGTCGCGGCCCTCGGCAAACTGCCTGAAAACGAGCGTCAGCAGGCCCTGCAGGCCTTGTCTGACGGGGCGAGAACTTGCCCAGCCGAGCAGCGGTCAAAACCCCACAACTGCCATTCCGGCAAAGGAGCGATGCAATGAACAAATGGACCCTGGCCATACTGCTTGCTGTGCTCAGCAGCACCGCCCTGGCGGCAGCCAAGCCCTGCGAAGAGCTGAAGCAGGAAATCGAAGTGAAGATCCAGGCCGCCGGCGTTGCCAGCTACACCCTGGAGATCGTGCCCAACGACGAAGCCCAGGACCCCAATATGGTGGTCGGCAGCTGCGACGGCGGCACCAAGAAGATCATCTACCAGCGCAACGACTAAGCCCGCACCTGCGCCCTATGTAGGAGCGGTCTTGACCGCGATGTTCGCCCAGTCGCCGCGCCCTTGGCGGTGAAAGCCTTTTCACCGCCCTGGCTAGCCCATAAAAGCCCGATGCAGCTCGGCCAGGGTCGAAAAGTGATAACGCGGTGCCTCGGCCTGCAGCTCCTCGACACTGCCAAAGCCATAACCCACCGCCGCCGCATCCAGGCCATTGTGCCGCGCGCCGATCAGGTCGTGCTTGCGGTCGCCGATCATCAGGGCAGTGTCCGCCGCGAAGCCTTCCTGCTCGAGCAGGTGAGCGATCAGCTCGACCTTGTCGGTGCGCGTGCCATCCAGCTCGCTGCCGTAGATAACCTTGAAGTGTCGAGCAAAATCGAAATGCCGGGCAATCTGCTCGGCAAACACCCGCGGCTTGCTGGTGGCGATATACAGAGTGCGGCCCTGCTCGCCCAGCAGCTGCAGCAGCTCGCCAACGCCGGCGAACAGCTGATTTTCATACAGCCCGACCTCGGCGAAACGCTCGCGATAGTGCCCCACGGCCCGCCAGGCCGTGGCCTCATCGAAGTC
Source organism: uncultured Pseudomonas sp. (assembly GCA_964578635.1). Lineage (GTDB taxonomy): Bacteria > Pseudomonadota > Gammaproteobacteria > Pseudomonadales > Pseudomonadaceae > Aquipseudomonas. The sequence goes on along the minus strand of CAZOEC010000040.1, from coordinate 2,472 downwards.
ATAGGTGTGCATAAAACACTGCAGCAGCGGCGGCCCGATAAAGTACTCCAGCGTCTGCAAATCGGGCTCATCGATACCCAGCTGCGCCAGCGCATGCTGCACCGAGCGGGTAATGCCCTCGCGCGGGTCGGTCAGGGTGCCGTCGAGGTCGAAGAGAATGTGCCGGTAGTGCAAGTCCCCCTGGATCATCGACTGCTATAGCCTTCCATCAGGTGCTGATCCTTCAGGCGCACGTAGTTGTCGGCGCTGTAGCGGAAATAGCTGCGTTCCTTCTCGGTCAGTGCGCGGGCCTTCTTGGCTGGGCTGCCGACGTACAGATAGCCGCTTTCCAGATGGCTGCCGGCGGTGACCAGGCTGCCGGCACCGAGCATGACTTCCTCGTCGATCACCACGCCGTCCATGATGATGCTGCCCATGCCGATCAGGACCCGGTTGCCGATTTCGCAGCCATGCAGGGTGACGTTGTGGCCGATGGTCACATCGTCGCCGATATTCAGCGGGTAGCCGCGGGGGTTGAAGGGGCCGGCGTGGGTGATATGCAGCACGCTGCCATCCTGAATGCTGGTACGTTCGCCGATGCGGATGCTGTGCATGTCGCCGCGGATCACCACCAGGGGCCAGATTGAGCTGTCCGCACCGATTTCCACATCGCCCAGAACCACGGCCGAGACGTCGACAAACGCCCGTGAGCCGAGCAATGGAGTGAACTGCTGGTAAGTACGTATCGCCACGATAGAAACCTCTTAAGCTGCGCCTAGCCTTGATTGTAATTAAGATGGCACCCATGTTCAGAACATCGCCGCTGTTTTTGCCACGGCCTTTGTTCACTCAAGCCTGTCACCGGGAGCGCTTCGCGGCCACCGGGGCATGGCTGCCAACCCATTCCGTTACAGGTGACCCGTAGTGACTGCCACTAATCCTCTGCTGCAAGACTTCGATCTGCCGCCCTATTCCGCTATTCGCCCCGAGCATGTGGAGCCGGCGGTGGACGCGCTTCTTGCCGACAATCGCAAGGCAATTGCCGAGTTGCTCAAGCAACAGTCTGGCACACCGAGCTGGAAAGGGCTGGTTCTGCTCCTCGATGAGTTGAATGCGCGCCTGGGCCAGGCCTGGAGCCCGGTCAGCCACCTCAATGCGGTGTGCAATAACGCCGAGCTGCGTGCAGCCTACGAGGCCTGCCTGCCCAAGCTGTCGGAGTACGCCACCGAACTGGGGCAGAATCGTGCGCTGTTCCAGGCCTACGAGGCCCTGGCAAGCAGCCCGGAAGCCGAAGGCTTCGAGGTGGCGCAGACGACCATCCTGGAACACGCCCTGCGCGATTTTCGCTTGTCCGGTATCGACCTGCCGGAGGCCGAGCAACAGCGTTACGGCGCGGTGCAGATGAAACTCTCGGAGCTGGCCAGCAAGTTTTCCAACCAGTTGCTCGACGCCACCCAGGCCTGGACCAAGCAGGTAACCGATGAAGCGGCGCTGGCCGGACTGACCGATTCGGCCAAGGCGCAGATGAAGCAAGCCGCCGAGGCCAAGGGCCTGGACGGCTGGCTGATCAGCCTGGAATTCCCCAGCTACTTCGCGGTGATGACCTACGCCGATGACCGCGCCCTGCGCGAAGAGGTCTACGCCGCCTACTGCACCCGCGCCTCCGATCAGGGGCCGAATGCCGGGCAGAACGACAACGGCCCGCTGATGCTGGAAATCCTCGCCCTGCGTCAGGAGCTGGCCAAGCTGCTGGGCTTCGCCAACTACGCCGAGCTGAGCCTGGCCAGCAAGATGGCCGAGACCACCGACCAGGTGCTGCACTTCTTGCGCGACCTGGGGGTGCGCGGCAAGCCGTTCGCCGAGCAGGACCTGCGCGAGCTGCAGGCCTTCGCCTTTGATCAGGGCTGCAGCGATCTGCAAAGCTGGGACGTCGGCTACTACAGCGAGAAGCTGCGTGAGCAGCGCTACAGCATTTCCCAGGAAATCCTCCGTGCCTACTTCCCGGTGGACAAGGTACTCAGCGGCCTGTTCGCCATCGTCGAGCAGCTCTACGGGATTCAGATCGAGGAGTTGAGCGGTTTCGACAGCTGGCACCCGGACGTGCGCCTGTTTGAAATCAAGGAGAACGGTGCGCACATCGGGCGCTTCTTCTTCGACCTCTATGCCCGCGCCAACAAGCGCGGCGGTGCCTGGATGGACGGCGCGCGCGACAAACGTCGCGACGCCAATGGCAAGCTGATCAGCCCAGTGGCCAACCTGGTGTGCAACTTCACCCCGGCAGTCGGCGGCAAGCCGGCGCTGCTGACCCATGATGAAGTCACTACCCTGTTCCACGAATTCGGCCACGGCCTGCATCACCTGCTGACCCGCGTCGAGCATGCCGGGGCCTCGGGCATCAACGGTGTGGCCTGGGATGCGGTGGAGTTGCCGAGCCAGTTTATGGAGAACTGGTGCTGGGAGCCCGATGGCCTGGCGCTGATCTCCGGCCACCAT
>CAZOEC010000039.1:0-36869 GCA_964578635.1 uncultured Pseudomonas sp. | reverse complement strand
TGCGCTGGGAGATCACCACCTGCATGCAGTCGCCGGCGAGGATGTACTCCTTGATCGCCCTGACCGCATCTTCGTAGTCATCGCGCTTGAAGCTGGAAACGAAGTCCGGCTCGGCACCCGCAGGTGCAGCCAGGTCCACGCCCAGGCGCGGGGTAATCGGCTGACGCAGCTTGTGCAGAATTTCCTGCAGGCGCGCCTGGCCCTGTTCCAGCGCATCGGCCTGGGCTGGGTCGGCGAGGACGATGGCGTGCATCTTGCCCGCCAGGTTGTCGAACACCACCACCGCATCGGAAACCATCAACAGGATATCCGGCGTGCCCAGGGCATCGGGGTTAACGCCCTTGGCCAGTTTGGGCTCGACATAGCGCACGCTGTCGTAACCGAAGTAGCCGACCAGGCCGCCGTTAAAGCGCGGCAGGCCCGGCAGGGTTGGCACCTTGTAGCGCGCCTGGAACTGCTCGACAAAGGCCAATGGGTCTTCGCACTGGTGGCGCTCGACCTCGACGCCGTCGACGCTGATCAGCACTTCATGGCCATAGGCACGCAGCACGGTGCGGGCCGGCAGGCCGATAATGGAGTAACGCCCCCACTTCTCGCCGCCCTGCACGGATTCGAGCAGATAGGTATTGGCCTCATCGGCCAGCTTCAGGTAGATGGACAGCGGGGTGTCGAAATCCACCAGGGTTTCGCAGGCAACAGGAATGCGGTTATAGCCGGCAGCGGCTAAACGCAGGAATTCTTCGCGGGTCATGATCAGCCTCGTGGCTTGAGGTTTAAACGGTCGAGTGCAAACGCGCCGACTATGCGGCCAAGATCAGGTCAGAGGCGCCAGCGCCAACGGGCCAGGGCCTTGATGATTTTCATACCGGTTCTTGCGGACCAGCGCGTGCAGGTAACCACCACGGAGCTCTCTTAGGCGGGAGTAAGATCCGGCCACACTAGCGCAGGCCAGAGGCCGAATCAACCCGGCAAGCCCCGCAAAGCAGGGCTTTGCGCCAATCAGACGCCGAGGGCGGCGGCCGGCAACAACTCGCGCAGGTTGTCCAGCACCCGCGCCGGGTTTTCCTCGGCAATCGGCCGACCATGGTTGTAGCCATAGGTCAGCGCCACGCAGGCTACGCCGGCGGCCTTGGCAGCGAGCACATCATTGCGCGAGTCGCCGATAAACAGCGCCTGCCCGGCCTCGATTCGCGCCAGTTGCAGCACATGGCGCAGCGCCGCGGGGTCGGGCTTCTGCTGCGGCAGGGTGTCGCCGCCGATAATCCAGCGGAAATAACCACCCAGGCCTTTTTCATCCAACAATGGCGCGACAAAACGCTCGGGCTTGTTGGTGACGATAGCCAGTTCGACCTTCTGCTCGCGTAGCCAGTCGAGGGCTTCACGCACCCCGGGATAAACCTGGGTCAGCCCGTGGCTGGTGGCGTAGAGCTGCATAAACAGCTCCAGCGCCTGCTCACCCCGCGCTTCATCTATATGTTCATGCTGCAGACCGCCGGCCAGGGCACGGCGCACCAGCACCCGCGCACCATTGCCGACCCAGTCGCGCACCTGCTCGATACCCGCCGCCGGCAGACCGAGCAGCACCAGGGTCTGGTCGATGGCCGCGGCCAGATCCGGCACCGAGTCCACCAGGGTGCCGTCCAGGTCGAACATCACCAGGCTTGGCAGTTCACCCCGGAACAGCTCGCGCAGCATGCTCACCCGCGAACCTGGGCCAGTTCGGCGCGCATGGCGTCGATCACGGTCTTGTAGTCCGGCTGACCGAAGATCGCCGAACCGGCGACAAAGGTGTCGGCACCGGCCGCGGCGATTTCGCGGATGTTCTGCACATTGACCCCGCCGTCGATTTCCAGGCGAATCTCACGGCCGGAAGCGTCGATCAGGGCGCGGGCTTCTTTGAGCTTTTCCAGGGTGTGGGGGATAAATTTCTGCCCGCCAAAACCCGGGTTGACGCTCATCAGCAGGATCATGTCGACCTTGTCCATCACGTGCTTGAGCACATCCAGCGGCGTGGCCGGGTTGAACACCAGGCCGGCCTTGGCCCCGCCCGCCTTGATCAGCTGCAGGGAGCGGTCGATATGCTCGCTGGCTTCCGGGTGGAAGGTGATATAGCTGGCACCGGCCTCGATAAAGTCACCGATGATGCGGTCCACCGGTTTGACCATCAGGTGGGCGTCGATGGGCGCGGTGATGCCGTACTTGCGCAGCGCCGCGCAGACCATCGGGCCGATGGTCAGGTTGGGCACATAGTGGTTGTCCATCACATCGAAGTGGACGATGTCGGCACCCGCGGCGAGCACCTTGTCCACTTCCTCGCCCAGACGGGCAAAATCGGCGGAGAGGATCGACGGGGCGATGGCGAAGGGTTGCATGGCGCACCTCGGTGGCGTTCACGAAAGTGGCGCATTGTACCCGAGGGCATTCTCAGTCGTCGCTGGGACGATGGTCGACGACTGTAGGGTGTGCCGCGCGCACCGAGGCGCGCGGCATAATCCCGGAGTCAGGCCAGCTCGTCGAAGCACTCGGCGATGATCGCCAGGCCCTTGTCGAGCAATGCGTCTTCCGCGGTCAGCGGTACCAGTACGCGCAACACGTTGCCGTAGGTGCCGCAGGACAGCAGGATCAGACCCTTGTCGCGGGCCTTGGCGACGACCTGCCCGGTCAGGGCGGCGTTCGGCTTGTGCAGATCGCCGTCCTCGCACAGTTCCATGGCGATCATGGCACCGAGGGCGCGCACCTCGCCGATGCTCTTGTGCTTGGCCTGGATGGCCTTGAGGCCGGTGACCAGACGCTCGCCAACCGCCTTGCAGCGGTCCAGCAACTTCTCTTCCTCGAACACCTCCATCACCGCCAGGGCCGCAGCGCAGGCAATCGGGCTGCCGGCGTAGGTGCCGCCCAAACCGCCGGGTGCGATGGCGTCCATATATTCAGCTTTGCCGCACACGCCCGCCACCGGGAAACCGCCGGCAATGGATTTGGCGAAGGTGGTCAGGTCGGCGGCGACGCCCATCTGTTCCATGGCAAAGAAGGTGCCGGTACGGCCAGCACCGGTCTGCACTTCGTCGGCGATCAGCAGGATGCCGTGCTGATCACACAGCGCGCGCAGACGCTGCATAAAGTCTTTCGGCGCGACGTAGAAACCGCCCTCGCCCTGCACCGGCTCGATGATGATCGCGGCGATATCGCGCGGCTCGGCGTCGTTTTTGAAGATACGCTCGATGCTGGCGATCGCGTCATCGGTGCTCACGCCATGCAGCGCGCAGGGGTACTGAGCGCGGAAGATGCCGCCGGGCATCAGGCCCATACCGGCCGAGTACGGAACGACCTTACCGGTCAGGCCCAGGGTCATCATGGTGCGGCCGTGGTAACCGCCGGTGAAGGCGATTACGCCGGCGCGGCCGGTGGCGGCGCGGGCGATTTTCACGGCGTTTTCCACGGCTTCCGAGCCGGTGGTGACCAGCAGGGTCTTCTTGGCGAAGTCACCGGGTACGCGCGCGGCGACCTTCTCGCACAGCTCGACGTAGGGCTCGTAGGCCAGCACCTGGAAGCAGGTGTGGGTCAGTTTGGTCAGCTGCTCCTGTACCGCCGCAATCACTTTCGGATGCAGGTGGCCGGTGTTGAGCACCGCGATGCCGCCGGCGAAGTCGATAAACTCGCGACCTTCAACGTCGGTGACGGTGGCGTTCGCAGCCTTGTCGGCAAAGATCGGGTGGATCTGGCCCACGCCGCGCGGAACGGCGGCCATGCGGCGTTGCATCAGGGATTCGTTGGTCTTGCTCATGGTTGCCTCAAGGTAGGGTGCGCCGTGCGCACCAGGAGAGTGGACAAGGTGCGCACGGCCTAGGCGGCCCCGCACACCCTACGGGCTAGATCCCCATGCAGAGATATTTGATTTCCAGATACTCATCCAAACCGTACTTGGAGCCTTCACGACCCAGGCCGGAGGACTTCATGCCGCCGAACGGTGCCACCTCGGTGGAGATCACACCGGTGTTGATGCCGACCATGCCGTATTCCAGGGCCTCGGCCACGCGGAACACCCGGCCCAGGTCGCGGGCGTAGAAGTAGGCGGCCAGGCCGAATTCGGTATCGTTGGCCTGGCGGATCACCTCGGCCTCATCGCTAAAGCGGAACAGCGGAGCCAGGGGCCCAAAGGTTTCCTCCCGGGCCACCGCCATATCGGCGGTCACGCCGCTGACGATGGTCGGTTCGAAGAAGTTGCCGCCCAGGCTGTTGCCGCCGGCCAGCAGGGTCGCGCCCTTTCCCAGGGCGTCCTGCAGGTGGCGCTGGACCTTGGCCACCGCCTCGCCGTTGATCAGCGGGCCGGTGGTGATGCCCTCTTCCATGCCGTTGCCGACCTTGAGCTTGGCCACCGCGGCCTGCAGCTTGGCGGCGAAGGCGTCATACACGCCGGCCTGCACATACAGGCGATTGGCGCACACGCAGGTCTGCCCGGCGTTGCGGTATTTGGAGATGATCGCGCCTTCGACTGCCGCATCCAGATCGGCATCGTCAAACACGATAAAGGGCGCGTTGCCGCCCAGTTCCAGCGAGAGTTTCTTCAGGGTCGGCGCGCACTGCTGCATCAGCTTGATGCCGACGCCGGTGGAGCCGGTAAAGCTCAGCTTGCGCACTATGGGGTTGTCACACAGTTCGCCACCCACTTCGCGGCTGGCGTCCACGTCGGCCGGGATCACGCTGAGCAGCCCGGCGGGGATGCCGGCGCGTTCGGCCAGCGCAGCCAGGGCCAGAGCGGAGAACGGCGTCTGCGGCGCGGGCTTGAGCACCATGGCGCAACCCACGGCCAGGGCTGGGCCGGCCTTGCGGGTGATCATGGCGCTGGGGAAGTTCCACGGCGTAATGGCGGCGGTAACGCCTACCGGCTCCTTCTGCACCAGGATGCGCTTGTCCGGGGCATGGCCCGGAATCATATCGCCATAGGCGCGTTTGGCTTCTTCGGCGAACCACTCGATAAAGGAGGCGGCATAGGCGATCTCGCCACGGGCTTCGGCCAGGGGCTTGCCTTGCTCGGCGGTCATGATCCGCGCCAGGTCTTCCTGGTTGGCCATGATCAGGTTGAACCACTGGCGCAGGCGATTCGCCCGCTCCTTGGCGGTCAGCGCGCGCCAGGCTGGCTGGGCAGCTTGCGCGGCCTCGATGGCGCGACGGGTTTCCCCGCGCCCCATATTCGGCACGCTGCCAATCAGCTCGCCGCTGGCCGGATTGAGGATCTCGATGCGCGCGCCGCTGTCGGCTTCGCACCACTGGCCGTTCACATAGGCCTGCTGACGCAGCAGGCTGGGGTCGTTGAGTTGCAGGCTCATAGGGCTCTCTTGTTGTTCGGCGAATCAGGTGGGTTGCTGGGTGCGCAGTTTTTCGCTGCGCCCGCGCAACCATTCCAGGGTCAGCAACAGCAGGATGGAGAAGCCGATCAGCAGGGTCGCCGCGGCGGCGATGGTCGGCGAGAGGTTCTCGCGGATACCGCTGAACATCTGCCGCGGCAGGGTGGCCTGCTCGGGGCCGGCGAGGAACAGGGTCACCACCACTTCGTCGAAGGAGGTGGCGAAGGCGAACAGCGCACCGCTGATCACCCCGGGCGCGATCAGCGGCAGGGTCACCCGGCGGAAGGAGGTCAGCGGCGAGGCACCGAGGCTGGCCGCAGCGCGCACCAGGTTGTGATTGAAGCCCTGCAGGGTGGCCGACACGGTGATGATCACGAAGGGCACCCCGAGCACGGCGTGCACCACGATCAGCGACAGGTAGCTGTTACCCAAGCCCATAGGGGCGAAGAACAGGTAGCTGGCCACACCGACGATCACCACCGGCACCACCATGGGCGAGATCAGCAGGCTCATCACCAGGGCCTTGCCGCGGAACTCGCCGCGGGTCAGGCCGATGGCCGCCAGGGTGCCGAAGACCATGGCCAGGACCGTGGCCGCCGGCGCGATGATCAGGCTGTTCTTCAGCGAGCGCATCCAGTCGGCGGAGGTGAAGAAGTCTTCGTACCAGCGCAGGGAAAAACCCTGCAGCGGGTAGACCAGAAAGCTGCCGGAGTTGAACGACAGCGGAATGATCACCAGCACCGGCAGGATCAGAAACAGCAGCACCAGGCCGCAGAGGCTGCGCAGGCTGTAGTACCAGATGCGTTCGATGGGCGACATATAGGGGCTGAGCATAAAGGTTCTCCAATCAATCTTTAGGTGGAGCCGAGAAGCAAAAGCGGACTGTGCAACGCCTGCGATCCCTCACCCGCCCTGCGGGCACCCTCTCCCAAAGGGAGAGGGGCATCAGATGCCTGCTGCGCAGGATGTTTTGTTAGGCCAGCCGCAGCTTGCTGGCACCGACCAGCCAGCTGTACACCACGTAGAGCACCAGGGTGGCACCGAGCAGCAGGCCGCCGAGGGCCGTGGCCATGCCCCAGTTGATCGAGCTGTTGGTGTAGAAGGCGACGAAGTAACTGATCATCTGATCGTTGGGGCTGCCCAGCAGCGCCGGGGTGATGTAGTAGCCAATCGACAGGATAAACACCAGCAGGCAGCCGGCCCCGACCCCGGCCAGGGTCTGCGGGAAGTACACCCGCCAGAAGCTGGCAAACGGGTGACAGCCCAGGGACACCGCGGCGCGCATATAGGTCGGCGAAATGCCCTTCATCACGCTGTAGATCGGCAGGATCATAAACGGCAGCATGATGTGCACCATGGCGATATAGACCCCGCTGCGGTTGAACACCAGCTGCATCGGCTCATCAATAATGCCGACAGACATCAGCGCACTGTTGATCAAGCCGCCGGACTGCAGCAGCACGATCCAGGCCGCCACCCGCACCAGGATCGAGGTCCAGAACGGCAGTAGCACCAGAATCATCAGCAGGTTGCTCTGCCGGGTCGGCAGGTTGGCCAGCAGGTAAGCCAGCGGGTAAGCCAGCACCAGGCAGATGGCGGTAATCACCAGGCTCATCCAGAAGGTGCGCACGAAGATATCCAGGTAGATGGCCTGGTCCGGGCTGGCACTGGCCAGTTCGCCGAGGTCGTCGACGCGATGGTCCAGGGCCGCCAGCAGGTAATAAGGGGTGATGCTGCTGGTATTGCGCTTGACCACCTGCCAGTAGGCCGGGTCGCCCCAACGCTCGTCGAGGTTCTCCAGCGCGGCCTTGTAGGACTCCGGCTCGCTGGCGAACGGCAAGGCCCGCGCCGTGACGTTGATCAGGCTGCGGTAACCGGCCACTTCCATATTCAGGCGCTTGGACAGATCGCCCAGGGTCTGCTGGCTGCGCGCGGCGACTATATCCAGGGCCATGGCGCGGTACACCGGCTCGCCGGGCAGTGCCTTGCCGCTCCACTGCTCGATGGCCTCGACGGTACGCGGCAGGCTGGTGATGACTTCGGGGTTGTCCACGCTGCGCCAGAGCAGTGCCACGATCGGCACGATAAAGGTCAGCAGCAGAAACACCAGCAGCGGCAGGATCAAGGCCTTGGACTTCAGGCGATTGAAGCGCTCGGCACGGGCCAGCTTCTGCTTGAGGCTGGGGCCGGGGCCTTGAAAATCGTTATCGGCGGCTGACAGGACACTGGCCATGGACAACTCCGCAGGCAGGCACCGCATAGTGCGGCTAGGAATTCAGGTCGCGTTGCCCGGGGCAACGCGTTGGGTAAAGCAGGCTGCAAGCGGCACGCTGGCCGAGTGCAGCCAATGGGCTAGTTGCGCGCAGCCCAGGCGTTGAAGCGCTGTTCCAGCTGCTCGCCGTAGTCGGCCCAGAACACCACGTCGATGGCCACCTGATCCTTGATGTTCTCAGGGGTAGTGGGCATCACGTTGAGACGCTCCGGTGCCAGCAGGTCGATGGCCTGTTTGTTGGCCGGACCGTAGGCGATGTTTTCCGAGAAGACCTTCTGCGCCTCGGGCTGTACCGAGAAGGCAATAAACTGCTTGGCCTCTTCCTGGTTCTTCGCGCCGCGGGGGATGGCCCAGGAGTCGAAGTCATAGATACCGCCGGCCCACACCACCTGCAGGTTGCTCTCGGCCTGCACGGCAGCGATCCGGCCGTTGTAGGCCGAACTCATCACCACATCGCCCGAGGCCAGGTACTGCGGCGGCTGGGCACCGGCTTCCCACCACTGGATATGCGGCTTGAGTTCGTCGAGCTTGCGGAAGGCCCGGTCGACGCCATCGCGGGTCGCCAGCACCTTGTACACCTCGGTCGGCGCAACGCCGTCGGCCATCAGGGCGAACTCCAGGGTGTACTTGGCACCCTTGCGCAGGCCACGCTTGCCGGGGAACTGTTTGACGTCCCAGAAATCGGCCCAGCCGCTTGGCGCGCTGGCCAGTTTGTCGGCGTTATAGGCGAGCACCGTGGACCAGACGAAGAAACCTACGCCGCAGGGCTGAATGGCACCCTGGATAAAGTCGTCGGGGTTGCCGAACTGGGCCGGATCGAGGGTTTCGAACAGCCCCTCGTCACAGCCACGGGCCAGCTCCGGGGACTCCACTTCCACCAGGTTCCAGCTGACGCTGCGGGTATCGACCATGGCCTTGACCCGGGCCATTTCACCGTTGTATTCGCCGGCGATAATCTTGTTGCCGGTGGTCTTCTCGAAGGGTTCGTAGAAGGCCTTGACCTGCGCGTCCTTGCTCGCGCCGCCAAACGAGATGGCGGTCAGATCCGCCGCCAGCGCCGGCATTGCACAGGCCACGCCAGCAGCCAGGGCCGCGAGCTTCAGGGATTTCATCATTGTTGTAATCTCCTCTGTGTCACATGGGGTCAGGTTGTAATCACTCAGTCCGGCTGCAGCGGGTCGAGGGCACGGGCATGTTCGACATGCCAGCCCAGCGGCACCAGATCGCCGACGCTCAGTTCTGCGTCCAGCTCGGCCACCGGCTGCTTGACGTAGAAATCGCTCTTGCCGCAGACCTCCATGCGAATGCGCACGTGGTCACCCAGGTAGATGAACTCGGCCACCCGCCCGGAGAAACGATTGCGGCAGGCCTCGCTGTGGCCATTGAGGCGCACGCGTTCGGGGCGAATCGACAGGGTGACCTGCTCGCCAACCGCGCCGACATTCACCGCCAGGGCCTCGACCTGCTCGCCACGACTCAGGCCGATCAGGCAGCGATCGCCGTCCTGGCTGAGCAGCTGGCCGCTGATACGGTTGTTCTCGCCGATAAAGTTGGCGACAAAGGTGTTGCGCGGATGCTCGTAGAGAGTGCGCGGGTCGGCGATCTGCTGGATCTCGCCCTGGTGGAACACGGCAACCCGATCGGACATGGTCAGCGCCTCGCCCTGGTCATGGGTGACGTAGACCACAGTCACGCCAAGACGCTGGTGCAGGTGCTTGATCTCCATCTGCATATGCTCGCGTAGCTGCTTGTCCAGGGCCCCCAGGGGTTCGTCCATCAGCACCAGCTGCGGCTCGAACACCAGGGCGCGGGCCAGGGCCACGCGCTGCTGCTGACCGCCGGAGAGCTGACCCGGATAGCGATTGCGGAAGCTGTCGAGCTGAACCATGGACAGCGCCTTCTTCACCCGCTCGGTGCTGTCGGTACGCGACATGCCGCGCACGCTCAGGGGGAAGGCAAGGTTTTCGGCCACGGTCATATGGGGGAACAGGGCGTAGTTCTGGAACACCATGCCGATATCGCGCTTGTGCGGCGGCAGGCGGTTGAGGGAGCGGCCGTCGAGGAGGATTTCGCCGGCGGTGGGGGTTTCGAAGCCGGCCAGCATCATCAGGCTGGTGGTCTTACCCGAACCGGAGGGACCCAGCAGGGTGAGGAACTCGCCCTTGCGGATATCCAGATTGAGATCTTTGACGATCAGGTTTTCGCCGTCGTAGCTCTTCTGCACGCCACGAAAGCTCACCAACACATCGCTTGCCTGAGACCCGGTCATCGCCACACCCTTTGTTGTTGTCTGCACGCTGTTGAGTACAAGACTAGGGGCGATGCACGGCCGGCAGAATCGGGCGGGATGACAACCTTGTATCAGGCGAGCGGAGAACTTGGCGTAGGGATTGCCCTACAATTCCGAGGGATTTAGTGGGCCATTGCGGCCTCTAGAGGAGTTTGTGCTCCATGGCATAACGCACCAGATCGGCCACCGAATGGATGCCGAGCTTCTGCATCAGGCGCGCCTTGTGGGTACTCACGGTCTTGTTGCTGACCGCCAGGTGCAGGGCGATATCGTTGACCCCCTCGCCGCGCACCAGGCGCTCGAACACCGAGAATTCGCGCTCGGACAGCTGCGCATGGGGCGGCCGCGAATCGGTCAGGCCGACCTCGAAGACCATGCGGTCGGCCAGCTCGGGGTCGATATAGCGCCCGCCACCAGCCACCTTGCGGATCGCCGCGATCAGCAGCGCCGGGTCGCTGTCCTTGGTGGCGTAACCGGCGGCCCCGATCTTCAGGGCGCGGGCGGCCATCTGCGCCTCGTCGTGCATGGACAGCACCAGAATCGCCGGCGGCCGGGTCAGGGCGCGAATCCGCGGAATGGCCTCGAGGCCATTGACCCCGGGCATGGAGATATCCAGCAGGACCACGTCGCACTCGACCTTGCGCAGGGTTTCCAGCAACTGCTCGCCATTGCTCGCCTCCCCCACCACCTCGAGGTCGCGTGCCATGCCGATCAGCTGCTTGATGCCCTCACGCACGATGGCGTGGTCCTCTGCCACCAATACCCGAATCACGTCGTTACCTCCTCATCCAGCGCCACTCGCGCCAGCAGCGTAGTCCCCTCCCCCGGCTGGCTGTCAATCTGCAAACAGCCGCCGAGCATAAATACCCGCTCCTGCATGCCGACCAGGCCGAAGGACTGCCCCGCCTTGCGTTGCTCCGGAGCGAAGCCCTTGCCATCGTCGATCACACACAGGCACAGCTCGCCGCCCTCGACCCGCAGGTAGACCTGCACGCTATGGGCTCCGGCGTGGCGCATCACATTGGTCAGGGCTTCCTGAAGAATACGGAACAGGCCGATGGCCTTGGCGTCGCTGAGCGGCGGCAGGTTGTCCGGCACCTCCACCAGGCAGGGGATCTGCGTACGCGCCTCGAAGCGGCGCACCTGCCACTCAATGGCCGAGGCGATGCCGGCATCGAGAATCGGCGGACGTAAAGCGGTGGCCACATCGCGTACCAGCTGGAACAGCTGGGCGATCAGTTTCTTCATGCTGCCCAGACGCTCATCCAGGCCCTCGACCTGGCCGGCGAAGGCCAGCTCGCACATGGCGGTCTCCAGCTTGAGCACGGTGAGCACCTGGCCCAGTTCGTCGTGCACCTCGCGGGCGATACGCGCCTTCTCCTCCTCGCGCACGCTCTCCAGGTGGGCGGCCAGTTCGCGCAGGCGGGCGCGGGAGTCGGCCAGTTCCAGCTCCACCTGCTTGTTCTCGGTGATATCCCAGACGATCCCGTCCCACACCACCCGCCCTGCGCCAAGGCGGCGAGCGGTGGCCTTGATATCGGCCCAGCGCAGTTGCCCGGCGCGGGTGAGGATGCGCCCCTGCCACTGCCAGTCGCTGTCGCCGAGCAGGGCGGCATCCTGGGTACGGCGATAGCTGGCCTGATCCTCGGGGTGCACCAGGCTGCGAATGCCGCGATCAGCGCGCTGCAGTTCGGCGGCGGGATAGCCCACCAGTTCCTGGCTGGCTTCGCTGATATAGGCGAACTCCACCGCCTGCTCGGCAGCGGCCCGCTCCAGGCGAAACACCAGGCCCGGAACATTGCCGGCGATGCCCTTGAGGCGCGCCTCGCTCTCCTGCAGGGCGGCCTGGGTACGCCGCCGCTCGGTGACGTCGGTGAGAAACACCACCAGGTATTCGGACTGGTCGAAGCGTAGAAAGCTCAGGGAAATATCCACCGGCAAACGGCTACCGTCGGCGCACTGGCAGTCGATCTCGAACCCCGGCAGAGCCTCGTCGCTACCACGGGCCTGACGCCACAGGCTGAGCCAGCGGTCCATATCCAGGCTCGGTTCCAGGCGCGCCAGCGGCAGGTCCACCAGGGCCCCCACGGCATAACCGAGCATGCGTTCGGCGGCCAGGTTGGCATAGCGCACATGGCTGTCCCAGTTGACCCAGAGGATGCCCACGGTGCTGTGGTCGATGGAGAACTGGCTAAGGCGCAGGGCCTGTTCAGCCGCCTCGCGCTGGCTCAGTACGGTACGCGCGGCGAGCAGCTGACGCTCCAGGCTACGGCGTTGCTGACGCAGATGCAGGATGATCGCGCAGGCCGCCAGCCCACCGATAGCGAGTAGCAGGGCCAGGCCCTTCCAGAACGCCAGAGGGTTACCGAGTTGGCGGGTATTGAGCGGAAACCAGCGCTCCTGCAAACGCTCCAGCTCGCCCCCGGGCAGAGCCTGCAGGGTCTGCTCGACGATCTCGGCCAGGATCGGTGCATCGCGCCGGCTGGCAATACGCAACAGCTGCGGCAGGCCGATATCGCCGACGATGCTCAGGCCGGCGAATTGCGGCTCGCGCAGCAACAGGCTGAGGCGCGCTTCATCCACCACCGCATAGCTGACCTCCTGACGCAGCAGCAGATTCAGCGCGCTGCGCTCGCTGCCCACCGCCTGCAACTCCAGGTTGCCGTGGGTATTGCGCAGGTATTCCACCACCGCGCTGGGCGAACGCAGGGCGACCTTTTCGTCGCGGCCGACCCGGTCCAGGTCCACCGCGCTGCTGCCGCGCCGCTCCCCCACCACCAGGTGCGGCACGCGCATATAGGGGTCGGAATACAGCCAGCGGCGCAGGCCCTGGGGCGTCTGCTGCAGCCCCGGAGCCAGGTCCACCTCGCCACGCTGCAGGGCCGCTTCCAGCTCGTCCTGATCGGTAAAGCGCAGCCATTGCGGCTTTACCCCCATGCCCTGCAGCAGCCGGCTCATCAGCTCGACATTGGCCCCGGACAGACGCTGCTGACGCCGGTCGAACTGCGCCCAGGGGGCCTGCATGATCAGCCCCACGCGCAGCTCGTCATGGGCCAGCAGCCAGCTGCGCTGCTCGGCGTTAAAGGCCGGGCGCAGCGGCAATACCGAGCTGTCCGCCCAGAGCGCCACGGGCCACAAGCAGAGAAAAAGCAAAATGCGTGACAACGCCGGGACACTCCTGAAAATTGACCACCAGGGGGCTTGAGCCCCTCTGTGCCCTACCTTACTCCAGTCTTCGCCTGCTAAGACCAACCCACACCTGACAAAGACACGCCCAGGGATTAGGCTCTGGTGGCCCAGCCTTATCGAGGAATGCCCGATGCCCCGCCTGATCCCCAGCCTGACGGCCACCTCGACCCTGCTGCTGACGCTGCTGGCCACACCGCTGCTGGCCCAGCAGGCCGCCCCGGACGTAGCCAACGGTGAGCAGCCGGACCCGACAGCCGAGGAGCTGCAGCGCCCGCCTCTGGCCGAACGCAGCGAGGTCGAGGCCCTGGCCCTCGAACAGCGCCTGCAGACCAAGGAGCAGCAGCACCTGCAGGCGGCCGATGAGCGCTTTCTCGCCCTCTGGCTGCCGGCCAATGTCGGCGAGCCCAGCGGCGTGGTGATCCTCCTGCCGGGGGACGATGGCAACCCCGACAGCCCGCAGAGTGTCGGTCCGCTGCGGCGAAAATTGCCCAACGCCGGCTGGCACAGCCTGAGCCTGAGCCTGCCGGACCCCAACAGCGACATGCCCACGCCGCGCAGCACCGAACTGGTCGCCGAGCCTGCGCCGGTCAGCGTCGATACCGCGCAGGAAGAGGTGCAGGACAGCGCGCCAGCCAGCAGCGAAGAGCCAGCTCCGGCCCCTGCCGCAGCCGCCCCGCCCACGGCGCAAGAGCAGAAAAAAGCCCACGCCGAACGGGTGCTGGCACGGATCGAGTCGGCCATCGCCTTTGCCACCGAACAGCAGGCCAGAAGCATCGTTCTGCTCGGCCATGGCAGCGGTGCCTACTGGGCCGCCCGCTACCTGGCCGAACGCCAGCCGGCCGAAGTGCGCAACCTGCTGGTGGTGGCCGCCAGCGTGCCCGCCGGCTATACCCCGCCGCTGGATGAGCTGATTCCGCAACTGCAACTGGCCACCGGCGACTTCTACTACAAGGACCAACTGCTCGACCGCCAGGCCGCCACCCGGCGCATGCAGGCGAGCAAGCGGCAGAAGCACCCGAGCTATATCCAGATCGCGATGAAGGCCCTGCCCGGCAATCTCGAGGCGGAACAGGAACAGCTGTACCGCCGCCTCAGGGGCTGGCTAACGCTAAAGATCCAGGCCAAGTAAAGGCACAGCCGGCTAGCGAAAGCCCTGACGCTGGCGAATCAGGTCATAGGCCTGATGCAGTTCACGGGTGCGCTCGGTGGCTTCGCGCACCCGCTCCGGGGTTGCCCCGCTGCCGGCCAGTTTGTCCGGGTGATGACGACTCAACAGGCGGCGATAGGCCTTCTTGATCTGCGCCGGCTCCGCATCGACCGCCACCCCCAGCAATGTCAGGGCCTGCTGGTAACCGCTGCCGAGCGTCGACGTCAGCGGCCCCTGCTGGCGCGGCGCATAGGCATCGCTCAGCACTTGCTGGGCGGCCGCGGGCACGTCCAGCCATTTGCCCCATAGCAGAATCAGCTCGCGCTCGGCCTGGCCGACACGACCGTCGACCCAGGCCATACGCCAGCAGGCACGCAATAACGCGTCGCTATGGGCGCGCTGACGCCGCAACGGCGCACGCAGGTTATCGCGACCGGTCTTGCCCCGGGCAAAGGCGGCAATGGCCCGGCGCTGCGCCTCGGCATCCAGACCCAGGCGCTGCATTTCCGCTCGGGTCTGCTGGATATGCACCTGCAACACCCGCCCCTCACACTTGGCCAGGCGGCCGAGAAGGATAAACAGCAGCTCGTCATCACGCGGTGCGGCCTTGCCGCCGAGTCGCTCGCGCAGGGCTGCCCAGTTGCTCAGGCGCATGCGCCGGTCCAGCACCTGGCCGAGCAGACCGCCCAGCAGAGCCCCGGGAATGCTGGCTAGCGCCAGGCCCGTGACAGCCCCCAGCACGGTGACCGGCCAGATCATCTCAGCGCCTCGCCGCGAGCAGTTGCTCGACTTCGGCCAGGCGCTCGTGGGTGCCAACATCCACCCAGCACCCGGCGAAGCGTTCGCCACTGACCTGCCCACGGGCCATGGCGGCACGCAGCAGCGGTGCCAACTTGAAGGCACCGGCCTGGCAACCATCAAACAAGGCAGGCGACAGCACCGCGATGCCGCTGTAGGTCAGGCACGGTTGGTCCTGGCCTGACTCGGCATCGCCAACCTGACCCTCGCGCAGACAGAAATCCCCCGTCAGGTGATGCCCCGGGTTATCCACCAGCACCAGATGGGCCAGACCGGCGAGCGGGCGGCGCAGCTCGGCAAAGGGGTAGTCGGTGAAGATATCGCCATTGACCAGTACAAAGGGCTGATCGCCCAGCAGCGGCAGGGCCTGAAAAATGCCACCACCGGTTTCCAGCGGCTCGCCTTCGGCCGAATAGGCAATGCTCAGGCCGAAGCGTGCACCGTCGCCCAGATGATCCTCGATCTGCCGGCCAAGCCAGGCATGGTTGATCACCACCTCGGTAAAACCGGCTGCGGCCAGGCCGCGCAGGTGGTACTCGATCAGCGGTACGCCGCCGGCTTGCACCAGGGGTTTTGGCGTATGCAGGGTCAACGGGCGCAGGCGCTCGCCTTTGCCGGCCGCCAGGATCATCGCCTTCATGCAGGCACCTGGGCGACACGCGGCAGGCTGGCCAGCAACTCACCCAGTTCGGCCAGTTCCGGCCGCCGCGCCAGCACTGCTTCTATATAGGTAAAGAAACGCGGCACATCGCCCAGGTATCTGGGCTTGCCGTCGCGGTGGCAGATACGCGCGAAGATCCCGATTACCTTGAGGTGGCGCTGCACCCCCATCAGATCGCTGGCGCGCAGGAAATCCTCAAAGTCAGCCTGCACCGGGACACCCGCGGCCCGCGCCTGTTGCCAGTAATTTTCCAGCCAGCCACGCACCCGCGCCTCGGGCCAGCTCAGGAAGGCGTCCTTGAACAGGCTGGTGACGTCATAGGTCACCGGGCCGTAGACCGCATCCTGAAAATCCAGCACGCCTGGGTTGGGCGCGCTGTGCATCAGATTGCGCGGCATATAGTCGCGATGCACCAGCACCTTCGGCTGCGCCAGGGCGCTGTCGACCAGCAACTGGCTGACCCGCTGCCAGGCCGCCTGCTGAGTTGCATCGAACTCAATCTTCAGATGGCGTTGCACATACCACTCGGGGAACAGCTGCAGCTCGCGGCGCAGCAAGGCCTCGTCGTAACTCGGCAGCCCACGGTCAAGCGGCAACTGCTGCAGGGCCAGCAGTGCCTGCAGGGCGTCGGTGAACAGGGGGTCGGCATTCTCCGCGGTGATCACATCCAGGTAGGTCTGCCGGCCCAGATCGTTGAGCAAAAGAAAGCCATGCTCCAGGTCGGCGGCAAGAATCTGCGGCACATTGAGGCCCGCCTCGGCCAGCAGAGCGGCGATGTTGACGAAGGGCGCGCAGTTTTCCTGCGGTGGTGGCGCATCCATCACGATCAGACTGCGCTCGCCGTCCTGCCAGCGAAAATAACGCCGGAAACTGGCGTCGCTACTGGCAGAGGTCAGCGTGGCCGCGGGTACAGCGCCCCAGTCGTTCGCCGCAAACAGCGCGGCCAGTTGCGGTTCGAGCCAGTTTTCCAGGTGTTTCAGGCGTACATCTTGATCAGGCATTGCAAGGGTCTCCGACGGCGCTAGCCGTTGCGCGGGTCATGCTTTATTATCCAGCATCTTTTCAAGCCCATCGAGAGGCGTGCGGCCTCAGGGCCAATGGCGCGCAGGAAGCCCGGAAAAAATAAGATGGCAGTAAAATACCCCGCGTTTCGTAAAAAATTCCCTCTACTGGTCACTGGCAGCCTTCTGGCGCTGCAGCCCGTAGCCGTTCCCTTCGCATTCGCGGCCGAGCAGTATGACTGCCAGGTTTCCGCCTCCGGCGGTTGGGCCTGCGCGCCTAAAGCCAGTGCGGCAGCCTTGCCGGCACGACCCGCGCCGCGTGCGACGGTAGCCGGTGCTGACGCCAGTAGCGGCGGCCAGGCCCAGGAAAAAGTCGCGCAAACGACCCTGGTCACCGAAAGCCGCGGTAAAGGTCTGGCCTCGCGCAGTGCCGACTATAGCCACCTTGACTGGGTGCCGCGAGAAAACCTCAGCGCGGCGCAGCTGGCAGAAGCCGGCCCGTACTGCGCCGGTGCCTATGTCGAGCCACTACGGCCCGGCATGGACGACACCACGCCGATGAACGAAGCGCCGATGTTCGTTTCGGCCAAGGCTTCGCGCTATGAACAGGAAGAGCAAGTCGCCACTCTGGCCGGCGATGTGGTGTTGCGCCAGGCCGGCATGCAGATCGAGGCCGACGAAGCCAACCTGCGCCAAGCCGACAACCGCGGCGAGCTGATCGGCAACGTGCGCCTGCGCGACCAGGGCATGCTGGTGGTCGGCGACCGCGCCGAGCTGCAACTGGACAACGGCGAAGCCAAGGTCGAGAACGCCGAGTATGTGCTGCACAAGAGCCATACCCGCGGCAGCGCGCTCTACGCCAAGCGCGAAGAAAGCGCCATTATCCGCCTGAAAGACGGCACCTATACCAGCTGCGAACCGGGCAGCAACGCCTGGCATCTGAAGGGCAACAACGTCACCCTGAACCCGGCTACCGGTTTCGGCACCGCGACCAACGTGACCCTGCGGGTGAAGAACATTCCGGTGTTCTACACCCCCTATATCTATTTCCCGATCGACGATCGCCGCCAGTCCGGCTTCCTGCCGCCGAGCCTCAGCAGCTCCAGCGACAATGGCCTGAGCCTGCAGACCCCGTACTACTTCAACCTGGCACCGAACTACGATGCCACGCTCTACCCGACTTATATGACCGACCGTGGTCTGTTGATGGAAGGTGAGTTCCGTTACCTGACCAAGAGCAGCGAAGGCCAGTTCGGCGCGGCCTACCTCGACGACAGCAACGACGATCGCAAGCTCATGTCCGAGTACGAAGACCAGCGCTGGATGTACAGCTGGCAGCACAAGACCGGCCTGGACTCGCGCCTGCTGGCCGAAGTCGACTACACCGACATCAGCGATCCCTATTACTTCCAGGACCTGGATACCGACCTCGGCATTGGCTCCACCAGCTATGTCGACCAGCGCGGCACCCTGACCTATCGAGGCAACGGCTATACGGCGCGCCTCAATGCCCACGCTTACGAGCTGGCCAATATCACCGACGTCACGCCCTACAACCGCCTGCCGCAACTGACCCTGGACGGCAAGCTGCCCTTCGAGCCGGCGGGGCTGAACTTTACGTACGGCACAGAATATGTGCGCTTTGATCGCAACCTTCGTAACGGCTTCTTCACCGATGAAGATGGCAATACCGGCACTGATGAATTCCGGTGGTACGACGACCGTCTGAGTGGTTTGGCCCGTGCCAATGGCGAGCGTGTACATGTTGAACCCGCTGTCAGCCTGCCGCTGAACTGGAGCTGGGGTTTCCTTACGCCCAAGGTCAAGTACCTGCACACCAACTACGACCTGACCCTGGACCAGCAGGGCAAGAACAGCCTGCTGGCCGAACAGTCCTATAAAGGCAGCCAGACCCGCGGCGTTGGCATGTTCAGCCTGGACAGCGGCCTGTACTTCGACCGCGACACCCAGTGGTTCGGTAAGAACTACCGCCAGACCCTGGAGCCGCGCCTGTTCTACCTCAATGTTCCCGAGGAAGACCAGACCGATATTCCGGTGTTCGACACCAGCGAGAGCAGCTTCAACTACGCCTCGCTGTTCCGCGAGAATCGCTTCTCCGGCAAGGACCGTATCGGCGACGAGAACAAGCTATCGCTGGGCGTGACCAATCGCTGGATCGAAAGCAACGGCTTCGAGCGCCAGCGCTTCAGCATCGGCCAGGCCTTCTACTTCGAAGACCGCAAAGTTACCCTGCCAGATGCAACAGGCGAGTTGAAAAACCGAGCTGACTATCAGAGCAGCACCTCGCCCTACGCGCTGCAATATATGTACCGCTTCAACCGCGACTGGCGCCTGAGCTCGGACTTCAACTGGGACCCGGATACTCACAGCACCCGCTCGGGTAGCGCGATGTTCCACTACCAGCCTGAAGACAACCCGAACAAGGTGATCAACGCCGGGTATCGTTACAAAAACGACACTGTGCGCTATGACCGCGACAGCGCCACCTGGACCAACAATCCGGACTACGGGAACGAGTTCCTGGATGCAGCGGGGACAGTTGAAAACCCCAACTATATCAAGGACTACTACAAGATCAGTCAGCACGATTTCTCGGTCATCTGGCCGATCGTGCCGCAGTGGAGCGTGATCTCTCGCTGGCAGTATGACTACGGCCGCGACCGTACCCTGGAGGCCTTCGCCGGCTTCGAGTACGACAGCTGCTGCTGGAAACTGCGCCTGATCAACCGTTACTGGATCGACTACGACGAAGTCAGCCTGAATCCCTCGCTTAACGACGAGCCGGATCGCGGCATCTTCCTGCAGATCGTACTCAAGGGTCTGGGCGGTGTAGTGGGTAATAAGGTCGAGACTTTCCTCGACGAAGGCATTCAAGGTTATCGTGAACGTGAAGACAAAGCTTTCTGATTGCATGCGCCCGCTGCTGTTGGGCGCGCTGTTTCTGGGTGCTGTGGCGCAAGCCGAAGTACAACCGCTCAACCGCGTAGTAGCGATTGTCGACAACGACGTGGTGATGCAGAGCCAGCTCGACGCCCGCCTGCGCGAGGTGCAGCAAACCATCGCCCAGCGCGGCGCGGCCCTGCCCCCCGAGCACGTGCTCAGCCAGCAGGTGCTGGAGCGCCTGATCATCGAAAATATCCAGCTGCAGATCGGCGAGCGCTCCGGCATTCGCATCACCGATGAAGAGCTGAACCAGGCCATCGGCACCATTGCCCAGCGCAACGGCATGAGCATCGAGCAGTTCCGCGCGGCCCTGGCGGCCGACGGTCTGTCCTATGTTGATGCCCGCGACCAGGTACGCCGCGAGATGATCATCAGCCGCGTGCGCCAGCGCCGCGTCGCCGAGCGCATCCAGGTGACCGATCAGGAAGTGCAGAACTTCCTCGCCTCGGACATGGGCAAGATGCAGCTCTCGGAAGAATTCCGCCTGGCCAACATCCTGATTCCGGTCAGCGAAGGCGCGTCCTCCCAGGACATCCAGGCGGCCGAGCGCCAGGCTCGCGAGCTGTACGAGCAATTGCAGCAAGGGGCCGACTTCGCCCAACTGGCCATTGCCCGTTCGGCCAGCGAAACTGCACTGGAAGGCGGCGAAATGGGCTGGCGCAAGGCCGGCCAGCTGCCACCGCCGTTCGACACCATGCTGACCAGCCTGTCGGCGGGTGATGTCACCGAACCGATGCGCACCCCAGGCGGCTTTATCCTGCTCAAGGTGCTGGAGAAACGCGGCGGCGACAGCCAGGTTCGCGACGAGGTCAATGTCCGCCATATCCTGATCAAGCCCAGCGAGATCCGTAGCGAAGCCGAAACCAAACGCCTGATCGAGCGCCTGTATCAGCGCATTCAGGCCGGCGAAGACTTCAGCGAGCTGGCCAAGAGCTTCTCCGAAGATCCGGGCTCGGCCCTCAACGGCGGCGTGCTCAACTGGATCGACCCCAACGCCCTGGTTCCCGAGTTCCGCGAAGTGATGAACAACACTCCGGCCGGTGAGCTGTCCAAGCCGTTCCAGAGCCCCTTCGGCTGGCACGTGCTGGAAGTCATGGGCCGCCGCGCCACCGACAGCAGCGCCCAGTACCGCGAGCAACAGGCCCTGACCCTGCTGCGCAACCGCAAGTACGACGAAGAGCTGCAGGTCTGGCTGCGTCAGATCCGCGATGAAGCCTATGTCGAGAGCAAGCTCTAAGCGGCCAGCCCTCAGGTGACCCAGCCCGACTCAGCGCACTGCGCGAGTCGGGCTTTTTTTCGTCCTTTATTAGCGCCCCGACGCTACCATCAAGCGTCGCCCCAACCCCGTTGACGGATTACCCGCGAGAGCCAGCCGATGACCACTCCCCGCCTTTTCGCATTAACCCCCGGCGAGCCCGCCGGCATTGGCCCCGACCTGTGCCTGCTGCTGGCTCGCGCCGCACAGCCGCACGCGCTTGTCGCCATTGCCAGCCGCGCCCTGCTGGCCGAACGCGCGCAGCAGCTGGACCTGAAGATTCAGCTGCTGGACGTCGGCCCCGGCAACTGGCCGCAGCAACCCGCCCCCGCCGCCAGCCTGTATGTCTGGGATACCCCGCTGGGCGCGCCAGTGCAGGCCGGGCAACTGGACCCGAGCAACGCCGCCTATGTGCTGGCAACCCTAAGCCGCGCCGGCCAGGGCTGCCTCGATGGGCACTTCGCCGGGATGATCACCGCTCCGGTGCACAAGGGCGTGATCAACCAGGCCGGCATCGCCTTCTCCGGCCATACCGAATTTCTCGCCGAGCTGACCGCAACCGAGCAGGTGGTGATGATGCTGGCCACCCACGGCCTGCGCGTGGCCCTGGTGACCACCCATCTGCCGCTCAAGGACGTGGCCGCCGCCATCACCCCCGAGCGCCTGGCGCGGGTCACACGCATTCTCGACCATGACCTGCGCACGAAATTCGGCATCGCCCGACCGCGCATTCTGGTCTGCGGTCTCAACCCCCATGCCGGCGAAGGCGGTCATCTGGGCCGCGAGGAAATCGAGATCATCGAGCCGACCCTGGAGCAATTGCGCGGCGAAGGTATCGACCTTATTGGCCCGCTGCCGGCCGACACCCTGTTCACCCCCAAGCACTTGGAACACTGCGATGCGGTGCTGGCCATGTACCACGACCAGGGCCTGCCGGTGCTCAAGTACAAGGGCTTCGGCGCGGCGGTCAATGTCACCCTGGGCCTGCCGATCATCCGCACCTCGGTGGATCACGGCACCGCCCTGGACCTGGCCGGCAGCGGCCGGATCGACAGCGGCAGCCTGCAGGTGGCCCTGGAAACCGCCTACCAGATGACTGCCAGCCGCGCCTGAGCATTGGCGGCGCTACGGCTTGCGCCGCCAATGCTGTTAAACTGCCGCTCTTTGTTTGCGCTTTAAGCTTGCAGCTTGAGGCCTGGAGCTGCCCTCGATGTCCGAATACCAACACCGCGCGCGCAAGCGCTTTGGCCAGAACTTCCTGCATGACGCCGGGGTGATCCACCGCATCCTGCGCGCCATCCATGCCCGCGAAGGCGAGCATATGCTGGAGATCGGCCCGGGCCAGGGCGCACTGACCGAGGGCCTGCTCGACAGCGGCGCGCAGCTCGACGTGATCGAACTGGACCGCGACCTGATCCCGATCCTGCAGCACCAGTTCGGCAGCAACCCGCGCTTTCGCCTGAACCAGGGCGACGCGCTCAAATTCGACTTCAACCAGCTACAGGCCGAGCCGCGCAGCCTGCGGGTAGTGGGCAACCTGCCGTACAACATCTCCACGCCGCTGATCTTCCACCTGCTGAGCAATGCCGCGCTGATCCGCGACATGCACTTTATGCTGCAGAAGGAAGTGGTCGAACGCCTGGCCGCCACCCCTGGTGGCGGCGACTGGGGCCGTCTGTCGATCATGGTGCAGTACCACTGCCGCGTAGAGCATCTGTTCAACGTCGGCCCCGGTGCTTTCAACCCACCGCCCAAGGTCGACTCGGCGATCGTCCGCCTGGTACCCCACGAGGTGCTGCCGCACCCGGCCAAGGACCATCACCTGCTCGAACGGGTGGTGCGCGAAGCCTTCAATCAGCGCCGCAAGACCCTGCGCAACACCCTCAAGGCCCTGCTGCCAGCCAGCGCCATCGAAGCCGCCGAAGTAGACGGCAGCCTGCGCCCCGAACAACTGGACCTGGCCGCCTTTGTCCGCCTCGCGGACCAATTGGCCATGCAACCCAGCGAGCCCCTCTTATGAGTGATCCCCGTTATCAGGTCGACGTCAGCGTCGTCACCCGCTATCTGCCGGAGCAGTCGCAGCCGGAACAGAACCGCTTCGCCTTCGCCTACACGGTGACGGTGAGCAACAACGGCCAGGTGCCGGCCAAGCTGCTCTCGCGCCACTGGATCATCACCAACGGCGACGGCCGCGTGCAGGAAGTGCGCGGTGCCGGCGTGATCGGCCAACAGCCGTTAATCGAACCGGGCCAGAGCCATACCTACAGCAGCGGCACGGTAATGAGCAGCCGCGTCGGCACCATGCAGGGCAGCTACCAGATGCTCGCCGAGGACGGCAAACGCTTCGACGCCACTATCGCCCCCTTCCGCCTGGCGGTCCCGGGCTCACTGCACTGATGGCGACTTATGCCGTCGGCGACCTGCAAGGCTGCCTGAAGCCCCTGCAATGCCTGCTTGAGCGCGTGGCCTTTGATCCGGCCCAGGACCAACTGTGGCTGGTCGGCGATCTGGTCAACCGCGGGCCGCAGTCCCTGGAAACCCTGCGTTTTCTCTATGGCATGCGCCACGCCCTGACCTGTGTGCTGGGTAACCACGACCTGCACCTGCTGGCCGTGGCGCACAATATCGAGCGCCTGAAAAAGGGCGACACCCTGCGCGAGATCATCGAGGCTCCGGATGCCGCCGATCTGCTCGACTGGCTGCGCCGGCAGAAGCTGCTGCATTATGATGAAACCCGCGACACCGCCCTGGTGCATGCCGGCATCCCGCCGCAGTGGACGCTGCACAAGGCCCTCAGGCGCGCGGCCGAAGTCGAGGAAGCGCTGCGCGACGACGCGCGCCTGCCGCTGTTTCTCGACGGCATGTACGGCAACGAACCTGCCAAGTGGGACAAGGACCTGCACGGCGTGGCACGCCTGCGGGTGATCACCAACTACTTCACCCGTATGCGCTTCTGCAAGGCCGACGGCACCCTCGACCTGAGCAGCAAGGAAGGCGTCGGCAGCGCCCCCGCGGGCTACGCCCCCTGGTTCAGCTACAAGCAGCGCAAGACCCGCAACCACCGCATCATCTTCGGCCATTGGGCAGCGCTGGAAGGCCAATGCGCGGAACCCAAGGTGCTGGCCCTGGATACCGGCTGCGTCTGGGGCGGTCAGATGACCCTGGTGAATATCGACAGCGGCGAACAACAGCGCTGCGACTGTAAGGAGCAAGCATGAGCGAGTTCAAACGTATCCCCCCCGAGCAGGCCCAGGCCCTGCGCCAGCAAGGCGCAGTGGTGGTCGACATCCGCGACCCGCAGAGCTTTGCCGCCGGCCATATCAGTGGTTCGCTGCACCTGGACAACCACTCGCTGCACGACTTTATCGCCAAGGCCGACCTCGACGCGCCGCTGATCGTCGCCTGCTACCACGGCAACTCCAGCCAGAGCGCCGCGGCCTATCTGGTGGGCCAGGGTTTCAGCGAGGTCTACAGCCTGGACGGCGGTTTTGAACTGTGGCGCACCACCTTCCCCGCGGACACCGCCCAGGGCGACGCGGAATAATTTTTTAATAGCCTGCCTTCCCTGGCGGCTATCCAGCGGGCCGTCGCTGCGCGAGGTTAAAAATGGCTCCCGGCCATTTTTTTCCACCCCCGGCAGGCCGCGTCCGCTCTGGCCTGCCGGGCATCCCGACCAACGGTAATATCCTGTTATCGTTAAGCGCGCCTTTCTCTCGCCGAAACCGAACTATCCTTTAGCTCAGGCCATCCAAAAAAAGGTAGCGCCGGCCAACCGGCACCCGGGCCATCGGTAGACTTTTGCTGTACTGGGGGACTCTTCTCGGCTGACGCGTCAGCCGACCAATAGCCCCGTACGACCGATATGGCACCGGCTCCCAGCATCGAGCGAGGTGAAGTCATGAGCATTTTCAGCCACTTCCAGCAACGTTTCGAAGCGACTCGCCAGGAGGAACTGACCCTCCAGGAGTACCTCGAACTGTGCAAGCAGGATCGCAGCGCCTATGCCTCGGCAGCCGAACGCCTGCTGCTGGCCATTGGTGAGGCGGAACTGCTCGACACCTCGACCGATCCGCGGCTTTCCAGGATTTTCTCCAACAAGGTGATCCGCCGTTACCCGGCCTTCGCTGACTTTCATGGCATGGAAGAGTGCATCGACCAGATCGTTTCCTACTTCCGCCATGCGGCCCAGGGCCTGGAAGAGAAGAAACAGATCCTCTATCTGCTCGGCCCGGTGGGTGGCGGCAAGTCCTCCCTGGCGGAAAAACTCAAGCACCTGATGGAGAAGGTGCCCTTCTATGCGATCAAGGACTCGCCGGTGTTCGAGTCGCCCCTGGGGCTGTTCAGCGATGCCGAAGACGGTGCCATCCTCGAAGAGGAGTACGGCATTTCGCGGCGCTACCTGAGCAGCATCATGTCGCCCTGGGCAACCAAGCGCCTGCAGGAGTATGGCGGCGATATCAGCCACTTCCGCGTGGTCAAACTGTACCCCTCGATTCTCAACCAGATTGCCGTGGCCAAGACCGAGCCCGGCGATGAGAACAACCAGGACATTTCCTCGCTGGTGGGCAAGGTGGATATCCGCAAGCTGGAGGAATTCCCGCAGAACGACGCCGACGCCTACAGTTACTCGGGTGCGCTGTGCCGGGCCAACCAGGGCCTGATGGAATTCGTCGAGATGTTCAAGGCCCCGATCAAGGTGCTGCACCCGCTGCTGACGGCCACCCAGGAAGGCAACTACAACAGCACCGAAGGTCTCGGCGCGATTCCCTACAACGGCATCCTGCTGGCCCACTCCAACGAATCGGAATGGCACAGCTTCCGCAACAACAAGAACAACGAAGCCTTTATCGACCGTATCTATATCGTCAAGGTGCCCTACTGCCTGCGCGTCACCGACGAGATCAAGATCTACGACAAGCTGCTGGCCAACAGCTCCCTGTCCAACGCCCACTGCGCGCCAGATACCCTGAAGATGCTCGCCCAGTTCTCGGTACTGAGCCGCCTCAAGGAGCCGGAAAACTCCAACGTCTACTCGAAGATGCGCGTGTATGACGGCGAGAACCTCAAGGACACCGATCCCAAGGCCAAGTCGATTCAGGAATACCGCGACACCGCCGGCGTCGACGAGGGCATGAACGGCCTGTCGACCCGCTTCGCCTTCAAGATCCTGTCCAAGGTATTCAACTTCGATCCCCACGAGATCGCCGCCAACCCGGTGCACCTGCTCTATGTACTGGAGCAGCAGATCGAGCAGGAACAGTTTCCCGCCGAAGTGCGCGAGCGCTACCTGCGTTTTATCAAGGAATACCTGGCACCGCGCTATATCGAGTTTATCGGCAAGGAAATCCAGACCGCCTACCTGGAGTCCTACAGCGAGTACGGGCAGAACATCTTCGACCGCTACGTGCTGTACGCGGACTTCTGGATTCAGGACCAGGAATACCGCGACCCGGAAACCGGCGAAATCCTCAACCGCGTGGCCCTCAACGAGGAGCTGGAAAAGATCGAGAAACCGGCCGGCATCAGCAACCCCAAGGATTTCCGCAACGAGATCGTCAACTTCGTGCTGCGCGCCCGGGCCAACAACAACGGCAAGAACCCGACCTGGCTCAGCTACGAGAAGCTGCGCGTGGTCATCGAGAAGAAGATGTTCTCCAACACCGAAGACCTGCTGCCGGTTATCAGCTTCAATGCCAAAGCGAGCAAGGAGGATCAACAGAAACACAACGACTTCGTCACTCGCATGGTCGAGCGCGGTTACACCGACAAGCAGGTACGCCTGCTGTCCGAGTGGTATCTGCGGGTTCGTAAATCGCAATAACGCGGCCTGACGCGACAGGCTGCCAGCAGGCGCAGGGTGCGCGACAAACGCCACCCTGCGCCGGCTGCGCCTGAAGTCTGCAGCGCACGGAGGGCAGTTATGAGCCATGTGATCGATCGACGTCTGAATGGCAAGAACAAGAGCACGGTCAACCGCCAACGCTTTCTGCGGCGTTACCGTGACCATATCAAGAAGGCGGTGGAGGAAGCCGTCAGCCGTCGTTCCATCACCGACATGGAGCACGGCGAACAGATCAGCATTCCCGGTCGAGATATCGACGAGCCGGTGCTGCACCACGGCCGCGGCGGCCGTCAGACCACCGTGCACCCCGGCAACCGCGAATTCACTACCGGCGAGAAGATCGCCCGCCCGCAAGGCGGTGGCGGCGGTCAGGGCGCAGGCAAGGCGAGCAACTCCGGCGAAGGCATGGACGAGTTCGTGTTTCAGATCACCCAGGAGGAATTCCTCGACTTTATGTTCGAGGACCTGGAGCTGCCCAACCTGGTCAAACGCCACCTGACCGGCAGCGACACCTTCAAGCATGTGCGCGCCGGCATCAGCAACGAGGGCAACCCGTCACGGATCAATATCGTCCGCACCCTGCGCTCGGCCCACGCCCGGCGCATCGCCCTGTCCGGCAGCAGCCGGGCCAGGCTGAAAACCGCGGAAAGCGAACTGCAACGTCTGCGCGTGGAGCAGCCGGACAACTTCAGCGATATCCAGGCCCTCGAAGAGGAGCTCGTCAAGCTACGCGCGCGGATCAAGCGCGTGCCCTTCCTCGATACCTTCGACCTCAAGTACAACCTGCTGGTCAAGCAGCCCAATCCCAGCTCCAAGGCGGTGATGTTCTGCCTGATGGACGTCTCCGGCTCCATGACCCAGTCGACCAAGGACATCGCCAAGCGCTTCTTTATCCTTTTGTACCTGTTCCTCAAGCGCAACTACGACAAGATCGAGGTGGTGTTTATCCGCCACCACACCAGTGCCCGCGAGGTGGATGAGGAGGAGTTCTTCTACTCCCGCGAGACCGGCGGCACCATCGTCTCCAGCGCACTCAAGCTGATGCAGGAGATCATGGCCGCGCGCTACCCGCTCAACGAGTGGAATATCTACGCCGCCCAGGCGTCGGATGGCGACAACTGGAATGACGACTCGCCCGTGTGCCGCGATATATTGATCAAGCAGATCATGCCGTTCGTGCAGTACTTCACCTACGTCGAGATCACCCCGCGCGAACACCAGGCGCTGTGGTACGAGTACGAACAGGTGGCCGAGAGCTTCGCCGATACCTTTGCCCAGCAGCAGCTGGTGTCGGCCGGAGATATCTACCCGGTGTTCCGCGAACTGTTCCAGCGCCGAATGACGACCTGAGGGCCGTGCCATGACCGCAACCGAGAAAAAGCGCCAGCCGCTGTCCACCGGCTCGGAGTGGACCTTCGAACTGGTCCGCGCCTACGACCGCGAAATCGGCCGTATCGCCGAGCGCTATGCGCTGGACACCTACCCCAACCAGATCGAGGTGATCACCGCCGAGCAGATGATGGATGCCTACGCCTCGGTGGGCATGCCCTTGGGCTATCACCACTGGTCCTACGGCAAACACTTCCTGGCCACCGAGAAGGGTTACAAGCGCGGGCAGATGGGCCTGGCCTACGAGATCGTGATCAACTCCGACCCGTGCATCGCCTACCTGATGGAAGAGAACACCATGTGCATGCAGGCACTGGTGATCGCCCACGCCTGCTACGGCCACAACAGCTTCTTCAAGGGCAACTACCTGTTCCGCACCTGGACCGATGCCAGCTCGATCATCGATTACCTGGTGTTCGCCAAGCAGTACATCATGCAGTGCGAAGAACGCCACGGCATCGACGCAGTGGAAGACCTGCTCGACTCCTGCCACGCCCTGATGAACTACGGCGTCGACCGCTACAAGCGCCCCTACCCGATCTCCGCCGAGGAAGAGCGGCGGCGCATGAAGGACCGCGAGGAACACCTGCAGAAACAGATCAACGACCTCTGGCGCACCATCCCCAAGAGCGCCAGCAAGGGTGGCGAGCAGGACAACAAGCGCTTCCCCGCCGAGCCGCAGGAAAACATTCTGTATTTCCTCGAGAAACACGCGCCGCTGCTGGAGCCCTGGCAGCGCGAGGTGATCCGCATCGTGCGCAAGATCGCCCAGTACTTCTACCCGCAGCGCCAGACCCAGGTGATGAACGAGGGCTGGGCCACCTTCTGGCACTACACCCTGATGAACGACCTGTACGACGAGGGCCTGGTCACCGACGGCTTTATGATGGAGTTCCTCCAGTCGCATACCAGCGTGGTCTACCAGCCGCCGTTCGACAGCCCCTATTACAGCGGCATCAACCCCTACACCCTAGGGTTCGCCATGTACCGCGACCTCCGCCGCATCTGCGAGGAACCCACCGAGGAAGACCGCCGCTGGTTCCCCGATATCGCCGGCAGCGACTGGCTGAGCACCCTCAAGTTCGCCATGAAGAGCTTCAAGGACGAGAGTTTTATCCTGCAGTACCTGTCGCCCAAGGTGATCCGCGACCTCAAGCTGTTCAGCATTCTCGATGACGACCAGAAGGACGAGCTGTATGTCCCGGCAATCCACGACGAACCCGGCTACCAGCAGATTCGCGAAACCCTGGCCGCGCAGTACAACCTGGGCAACCGCGAACCCAATGTGCAGATCTGGAGTATCGACCGCCGCGGCGACCGCTCCCTGACCCTGCGCCACCAGCAGCACGACCGCAAACCCCTGGGCAACTCCACCGACGAAGTGCTCAAGCACCTGCACCGCCTGTGGGGCTTCGATATCCACCTGCAGATCATGCAGGACGACAAGCTGATCAACACACAGCACGTACCACCGAAGAACGAAGTGGAACATGAGGGCGATTACCCGCGCCTGGACCTGATCATCCCGCCCATTTGATCGGTTGCGCCCCATGCCCACGCCGCCCAGCATGAACGCCAGGGGCTGTTGCCATTTCGTCGCGAACCGCGAACGAAACGGCAACAGCCCCTTGTCTCCCTGGGAATGTCCTTATGCGCCTGTTTATCGTTCTACTGCTGTGCCTGGCCCTGGCCACCTGCAGCAGCCAGCCGCCCCGCGTCCAGGTGATCAGCCCGGCCAGCCCTGAGCTGGCGCAAAGCCGCGGCTTCGAGCTTATCGCCGCCGCACAGGCGGTCAACGGCCCGTTACCCTTCGCCGAGCGTTACCGCCAGCTCGACCAGTTGCTGCGCGAAGGCCTCACCCAGCGCGGCTATCACGCCAGCTCCCAGGCGCAGATCCAGGTCTATTACTGGCTGGCCGTGCAGGACAGTCCCTTGGACTTCCACGTCGAAGCCGCCCCGCCGACACCCCTGGGCCCCTACCAGGCGCTTCATCGCCTGCGCGACAGCACCGGCACCCTGCGTATCCGCCTGACCTCCCCGGAGCAGCACATACTCTGGGAAGGCCTGACCAGCACCGGCCTGAGCCCGCAACGGGACAGCGCCGAACTGCTTGAGCGCGCCACCCAGGCGCTGTTGCAGCAGATCCCCGTCGCCAGCCCGTAGACCGGGTGCAACTCGGGGCACGCGGACAATCCCCGAGCCTGCATCCAGGCTACCCCTCGTTAGCGGCCAGCCGTTATCCTCCCCACTTAGCGGAGGAACCATGATGCAGATATACAAAGTAGGCGGCGCAGTGCGTGATCGCCTGTTGGGCCGTGAAGTCAGCGAGATCGACTGGGTGGTGGTGGGTGCCAGCGCCGAGCAGATGCTGGAGTTGGGCTATCGCCCGGTGGGGGCGGACTTTCCGGTGTTTCTGCACCCGCAAAGCGGCGAGGAATATGCCCTGGCCCGCACCGAGCGCAAGAGCGGCCGCGGCTATGGCGGTTTTACCTTCTTCGCCAGCCCGGATGTGACCCTCGAAGAAGACCTGATCCGCCGCGACCTGACCGTCAACGCCATGGCCGAAGACGACCAGGGCAGGCTGATCGATCCCTACGGAGGCCAGCGCGACCTGGCGGCCAAGCTGCTGCGTCATGTCTCCCCAGCCTTTGCCGAAGACCCGCTGCGGGTGTTGCGCGTCGCCCGCTTCGCCGCCCGCTATGCGCCCCTGGGCTTTAGCGTTGCGCCGGAGACCCTGGAACTGATGCGTCAGCTGAGTGAGTCCGGGGAGTTGAACGCGCTGACCCCCGAACGCAGCTGGAAGGAAATCTCCCGCGCCCTGCTGGAGCCGCGCCCGGATGTATTTATCCAGGTGCTGCGCGACTGCGGCGCGCTCGCGGTGCTGCTGCCGGAAGTCGACACGCTGTTCGGCGTGCCCCAGCCGGCCGCCCATCACCCGGAAATCGACACCGGCGTGCATGTGCTCAGCGTGCTGCGCCAGTGCGCCGAACACCAGCAACCATTGACCGTACGCTGGGCCTGCCTGCTCCACGATGTCGGCAAGGGCCTGACACCCGAGGCCGAGTGGCCGCGGCATATCGCCCATGAACACAAGGGCCTCAAGCTGATCCGCGCGATCAACCAGCGCTGCAAGGCTCCCAAGGATTGCCAGGAACTGGCCCTGCAGGTCGGCGAATTCCATACCCACGGCCATCGCGCCCTGGAGCTGAAGGCATCGACCCTGCTCAAGCTGCTGCAGAGCTTCGACGTATTCCGCCGACCGCAGCGCTTCGAGGAATTTATCGCCGCCTGCGAGATGGACGCCCGCGGCCGCCTGGGCCTGGAACAACGCAACTACCCCCAGGCCGACTACCTGCGCGGAGCCATGCACGCGGCCCGCGCGGTGGCGGTGCAACCGCTGCTGGAGCAGGGTTTTCAGGGTGCGGAACTGGGTGAGGCGCTCAACCGCCAACGGCTGCAGGCGCTCAAGACCTACAAGGCAGACGCCGCGCTTTAAACGAACCGTCCCGCCGGCTAGGTAACGGGGTGGACCTGAAGCAACGCCGCCGGAGTCAACTCGGCGTCACGCCACTGGAACGCCACCGGCCATAGCTGCTGGTCGATCTGCGCCGTCTGCCACAGCTCGGCGAAACTGCGCTGCTCGCCGGGGTGCAAACGCTCCGGCACCAGCAGCGAAAGCGGCCAGAGCACGAAGGCGTTCCTGAGAATTTCCGCCCGCGGCAGAATCAGGCCATCGAAGTTGCCGACCAGATCGCCATACAACAGCACGTCGATATCCAGCGGCAGGCCCTTGCGCTCGGGCGCATAGCGACCGTTGTCGGCTTCGATAAACTTCAGCCGGCGGTCCAGCTCGCCCAGCGGCAAGTCGCTGTAGCCCGCCACCACCAGGTTGAAGAAGGGCCCGCTCTTGATGCCCACCGCCTGGCTTTCGAAGACTGGCGAGCAACGCATCTCACTGAGCAGGCCAGCGAGCGCATCGAGGCCGGCACGCAGATGCACATCGCGCTCGACATTGCTGCCCAGGCCCAACAGAACCGGTGTTAGCGACATCCGCGCTCGATCTCCACACCGACCCCACCACTGGCCGCCGGCACCGCGCCGGGCTTGGTCAGTTTCATCCGCAGCCAGGGAATCTGGAACTCCGCCATCAGCAGCTCGGCCAGGCGCTCGGCGAAGGTTTCCACCAGAATGAACTGCGCCTCACTGGCAAAGGCCTGCACCCGCGTGGCCACGGCCGCGTAGTCGAGCGCCTTGTCCAGCTCATCGCCGGCCGCCGCCGGGCGATTGTCCCAACCCAGGTACAGGTCCAGGCGCAAACACTGGCGAATGGTGCGTTCCCAGTCGTAGGCACCGATCACCGTATCGACTTCCAGACCCTCGATAAAAACTGTGTCCAAGCACGCTCTCCGCGGCACGACAATACTGGCGCACCTAGTTAGAATCGGGGCTCCCTTGCCCCGGAATGGATACCATGTTTTGGCTGTTGGCGCTCCTCGCCTACCTGCTCGGCTCGCTGTCCTTCGCCATCCTGCTCAGCCGCCTGGCCGGCGGGCCGGACCCGCGCGCCAGTGGCTCGGGCAACCCCGGTGCCACCAATATGCTGCGACTGGCGGGCAAACGTGCCGCCTTCCTGACTCTGCTCGGCGACCTGCTCAAGGGCCTACTGCCCGTGCTGATCGCCGCCCTGCTTGGCTTCGACCTGCAACAGCAGGCCTGGATAGGTCTGGCAGCCATCATCGGCCACCTCTACCCGGTGTATTTCCGCTTCCGCGGCGGCAAGGGTGTCGCCACCGCCGCCGGCATGCTGCTGGGACTCTACCCGCCCGCTGCGCTGCTGGCCATCTGCGCCTGGCTGCTGACCTTCTTCATGACGCGCACTAGCTCGCTGGCGGCGCTAATAGCTACGCCACTGACCCTGCCACTGCTGGCCTGGCAACAACCGGCGGCGCTGGTACCGGTGAGCGTACTCACCGGCCTGATCGTCTGGCGGCACCGGAGCAATTTACGCGATCTGTTCGCCGGCCGTGAGCGGCATTTCTAACTAGTCAGGCTGAGCCCGGCTCATGCTAAAGCGCCGGCAACTGCTCCATCGGCCAACGCGCCTGCACCTTGATGCTCAGGTCTTCATGCTGCCCGGCCAGCAGCCGCTGGCAGCCGGCATAGGCGATCATCGCGCCATTGTCGGTGCAGAAGGCCGGACGGGCATAGAACACCTCGCCCTTCAGTTCGCCGAGCATGCCTTCCAGGGACAGGCGTAGCGCCTTGTTGGCGCTCACGCCACCGGCGATCACCAGATTGCGCAAACCGGTCTGTTTGAGGGCACGCTTGCACTTGATAGTCAAGGTATCGACCACCGCCTGCTGAAACGCCAGGGCAATATCGCAACGGGTCTGCTCCCCCTCGTCCCCCGCGGCCCGGCACTGCTGCCAGGTATTCAGGGTAAAGGTCTTGAGGCCGCTGAAGCTGAACTCCAGCCCCGGCCGGTCAGTCATCGGTCGCGGGAACTTGAAGCGCCCCGGCGTGCCGTTTTCCGCCAGCCGCGCGATTTCCGGGCCGCCCGGATACTGCAGGCCCATCAGCTTGGCGGTCTTGTCGAATGCCTCGCCGGCGGCGTCATCTAGGGACTCGCCGAGCAGCTGGTACTGGCCGATGCCATCGACCCGCACCAGCTGGGTATGGCCACCGGAGACCAACAAAGCGACGAACGGAAACGCCGGCGGATTTTCTTCCAGCATAGGGGCCAGCAGATGGCCTTCCATATGGTGCACACCCAGGGCCGGAATGTCCCAGGCAAAGGCCAGGGCCTGGGCACAGGACGCCCCCACCAGCAGCGCGCCAACCAGGCCGGGACCTGCGGTATAGGCAATCGCATCGATATCGGATTTGCTCTTGCCCGCCTCATCCAACACCTGACGGATCAAAGGCAGCATGCGTTTGACGTGGTCGCGCGAGGCCAGCTCGGGCACCACACCGCCGTACACCCGGTGCAGGTCGATCTGGCTGAACAGGGCATCGGCCAGCAGGCCGCGCTCGCTGTCGTAGAGCGCGACACCGGTCTCGTCGCAGGAGGTTTCCAATCCCAGTACCAGCATGGGCAACGCCTTGATTTCGAGGGGCTAAACAGCAGAAGGCGCGCATAATAATAGGCCCCGAGGCGAGCCGACCAGCGCTTTTCGATCAGAGGCTTTGCATTCCGCGCGATGAGACGGTAACATCCGCAACCCTTAAAAACCTACGTTCTCCAGCGCCATCTGCCAGGAGCAACGTTACCCCCGGTAATAAAGAAGGTAAGCCCTGGATGCCAGCCGTCAAAGTTAAAGAGAACGAACCCTTCGACGTAGCTCTGCGTCGTTTCAAGCGCTCCTGCGAAAAAGCCGGTGTTCTGGCTGAAGTTCGCAGCCGTGAATTCTACGAAAAGCCGACTTCCGAGCGTAAGCGCAAAGCAGCAGCCGCTGTTAAGCGTCACGCCAAGAAAGTGCAGCGCGAGCAGCGCCGCAGCGTTCGCCTGTACTAATTCAGTACAAGCAACGCCCGATACCCGGCCTCGGCCGGGTTTCGCTTTAAGACTCCGCGCCACCTCCGGGTGACGATCGGAGTCTTTTAGTTTCCGCCCATACCTGTCGCACGCGCCTGCACGGCAGTACTCTGAGCACCTATGGCCGGCCTGATTCCACAGTCTTTTATCGATGATCTGCTCAACCGCACCGATATCGTCGACGTGGTCAGTTCGCGCATCCAGCTGAAAAAGGCTGGCAAGAATTACACCGCCTGCTGCCCCTTCCATAAAGAAAAGACCCCCTCGTTCAGCGTCAGCCCGGACAAACAGTTTTATTACTGCTTTGGCTGCGGGGCCGGCGGCAACGCCCTGGGTTTTGTCATGGACCACGACCAACTGGATTTCCCCCAGGCAATCGAGGATCTGGCCAAGCGCGCCGGTATGGAAGTGCCGCGCGAAGAAGGCGGACGCAACAACAAGCCGCGCCAGCCCACCGATTCACCGCTGTACCCGCTGCTGACTGCCGCCGCCGAGTTCTACAAGCAGGCGCTGAAAAGCCATCCGCAGCGCAAGGCCGCCATCGACTACCTGAAGGGCCGCGGCCTGTCCGGCGAGATCGCCCGCGACTTCGGCATGGGCTTCGCCCCGCCCGGCTGGGATAACCTGCTCAAGCACCTGGCCAGCGACAGCCTGCAGCAGAAGGCGATGATCGACGCCGGCCTGCTGGTGGAAAACGCCGAAAGCGGCAAGCGCTACGACCGCTTCCGCGACCGCATCATGTTCCCCATCCGCGACAGCCGTGGCAGGGTGATCGCCTTCGGCGGCCGGGTGCTCGGCGACGAGAAGCCGAAATACCTGAACTCCCCGGAAACCCCGGTATTCCACAAGGGCCAGGAGCTCTACGGTCTGTTCGAGGCGCGCAAACACAACCGCGACCTCGACGAGATCATGGTGGTCGAGGGCTATATGGACGTGATCGCCCTGGCCCAGCAAGGCCTGCGCAACGCCGTCGCCACCCTGGGCACCGCCACCAGCGAAGAACACCTCAAACGCCTGTTCCGCGTAGTACCCAGCGTATTGTTCTGCTTCGATGGCGACGCCGCCGGGCGTAACGCCGCCTGGCGCGCCCTCGAAGCCACCCTGTCGAGCCTGCAGGACGGCCGCCGCGCGCGCTTTCTATTCCTGCCCGACGGCGAAGACCCGGACACCCTGGTGCGCAGCGAAGGCACCGACGCCTTCCGTGCGCGGATCAACCAGCACGCCCAGCCGCTGGCCGATTACTTCTTCCAGCAACTGAGCGAAGAGGCCGACCCACGCTCCCTGGAAGGCAAGGCACACCTGATGACCCTGGCCGCGCCGCTGATCGACAAGATCCCCGGCAACAACCTGCGCGCCCTGATGCGCCAGCGCCTGAGCGAAATCACCGGCCTGACCGGCGAAGCGCCCAGCCAGGCCGCGCCAGTCGGCCGCAGCAGCGCCCCGACCAACAGCGCACCAGCCGCGCCCAGCCATTACCCGGACTATTCAGATATCCCCGACAGCGCCTATTACGATGTCGAGCCGAGCCGCAACGAATACGAAAACCCCAGCCCCGCGCCGCAATTCGAACACAACAGCGGAAAAGGCAAAGGCAACTGGAAGAAAGAAGGCGGCAAGTGGAACAAGAAGGGCCAGGGCGAGTTCGCCCCACGCGCGCCACGCACCGCCGTCAGCGTCGAATCGCCACACCTGAGCGCCCTGCGCACCCTTTTGCACCACCCGCAACTGGCGCAGAAGGTCGAAGATGTCAGCCACTTCGCCGCCGAAGACGACACCTATGCCCAGCTGCTGGTCGCCCTGCTCGGTGCCCTGCAGAAAAACCCCAACCTGCGCTCACTGCAACTGATCGCCCGCTGGCATGGCACCGAACAGGGCCGTCTACTGCGCGCCCTGGCGGAAAAGGAATGGCTAATTTCGGCGGACAACCTTGAACAACAGTTTTTTGACACTATAACTAGTCTAGTAGCCCGCCAACGCGAGCGCAGTCTGGAACATTTGCTGCGCAAAGCCCGTCAAAGTGAGTTGAGTGCAGACGAGAAAGACCAGCTGCGCAGCTTGCTGAGCCGTAATGCATCACCAGTAATCCCGAGCCCAACTGGCGCTTAGGGGTGTTACTCGGGTATAATCCGCGGCTTGTTTTTTGCCCGCCAAGACCTTCAGTGGATAGGGTGTTATGTCCGGAAA
>CAZOEC010000038.1:0-37337 GCA_964578635.1 uncultured Pseudomonas sp. | reverse complement strand
AGCCCATGATGCCCAGGCCGACCGGACGGTGCTTGAAGTTGGAGTTCTTCGCTTGTGGCACCGAGTAGTAGTTGATGTCGATAACGTTATCGAGCATGCGAACGGCGGTGTTCACGGTGCGTTCCAGCTTGGCGGTGTCCAGCTTGCCGTTGACGATGTGGTTCGGCAGGTTGATCGAGCCCAGGTTGCAAACGGCGATCTCGTCCTTGTTGGTGTTCAAGGTGATCTCGGTGCACAGGTTCGAGCTGTGGACCACGCCCACGTGCTGCTGCGGGCTGCGCAGGTTGCACGGGTCTTTGAAGGTCAACCATGGGTGGCCGGTTTCGAACAGCATTGACAGCATCTTGCGCCACAGGTCTTTGGCCTGGATGGTCTTGAACAGCTTGATCTTGCCGCCGTACTGGGTCAGGGCTTCGTAGTACTCGTAGCGCTCTTCGAAGGCCTTGCCGGTGAGGTCGTGCAGGTCCGGTACTTCGCTCGGGCTGAACAGGGTCCACTGGCCGTCGTCGAACACGCGCTTCATAAACAGGTCGGGAATCCAGTTCGCGGTGTTCATGTCGTGGGTGCGGCGACGGTCGTCACCGGTGTTCTTGCGCAGCTCGATGAACTCTTCGATGTCCATGTGCCAGGTTTCCAGGTAGGCGCAGACCGCGCCCTTGCGCTTGCCGCCCTGGTTAACTGCTACGGCGGTGTCGTTGACCACTTTGAGGAAGGGCACAACGCCTTGCGACTTGCCGTTGGTGCCTTTGATATAGGCACCCAGAGCACGTACCGGGGTCCAGTCGTTGCCCAGACCGCCGGCAAACTTGGACAGCATGGCGTTGTCGTGGATGGCGTTGTAGATGCCCGACAGGTCGTCCGGCACGGTGGTCAGGTAGCAGCTGGAGAGCTGCGGACGCAGGGTGCCGGCGTTGAACAGGGTCGGCGTCGAGGCCATGTAGTCGAAGCTGGAGAGCAGGTTGTAGAACTCGATGGCGCGCTCTTCACGCTGCTTCTCTTCGATGGCCAGGCCCATGGCCACGCGCATAAAGAAGATCTGCGGCAGTTCGAAGCGGGTGCCGTCCTTGTGGATAAAGTAGCGGTCGTAGAGGGTCTGCAGGCCCAGGTAGGTGAACTGCTGATCGCGCTCGTGGTTGATCGCCTGGCCGAGTTTTTCCAGGTCGAAGGTGGCCAGCACCGGGTTCAGCAGTTCGAACTCGATACCCTTGGCGATATAGGCCGGCAGGGCCTTGGCGTACAGCTCGCTCATCTCGTGGTGAGTGGCGCTGGTGGCGACACCGAGGAAGCCCAGGCCTTCGGCGCGGATGTTGTCCATCAGCAGGCGCGCGGTGACGTAGCTGTAGTTGGGCTCACGCTCAACCAGGGTACGGGCGGTCATCACCAGGGCGGTGCTGACGTCGCTTTGCGCTACGCCGTCGTAGAGGTTCTTCAGGGTTTCTTTCTGGATCAGCTCGCCATCGACTTCCGCCAGGCCTTCGCAGGCTTCAGTGACGATGGTGTTGAGGCGGCCCATGTCCAGCGGCGCAACGCTGCCGTCGAGGTGGGTGACGCGGATGCTTGGGTGCGGCTGGGCGATGTCGCTGGCGGCACCGCGCTTGCGCTCCTGGCTGCGCGACTCACGGTAGATCACGTAGTCGCGGGCGACTTTCTGTTCGCCGGAACGCATCAGGGCCAGTTCGACCTGGTCCTGGATTTCTTCGATATGGATGGTGCCGCCGGAGGGCATGCGGCGCTTGAAGGTGGCGGTGACCTGCTCGGTCAGGCGCTCGACGGTTTCATGGATACGCGACGAGGCGGCAGCGGTGCCGCCCTCTACAGCGAGAAAGGCCTTGGTGATGGCAACGGTGATCTTGTCGTCGGTGTACGGCACCACGGTGCCGTTACGCTTGATCACACGCAGCTGGCCCGGCGCGGTGGCGCTCAGGCTCTGGTTGTCATCGGCGGCCTGCGGCGCCTGGGCCTGCGGGTTCTCGCGGGAGGTGTCGGTATGCATGAAAATCTCCATGTTCTGTATTTGTTAGTTGGACGCTTTACTGTCGATCACTGCGACGAACTGTCGTTCATTCCATTTCAACAACGCCATGCGCACAGCCAGGGGCCGGGCGTACAGGGACTTGCAAACTGGGCAGGGAAGGGACGACTAAAACGCCTTCCTGGCTAAAAAGACACTTGCTGGGGCGTTTTACCGCCCTGGCTACTACATCTAGTGGTGCCATCGCATCGGCGGGGGCTCCGGAATCCATATTCGGGCGCGTCTGGCGCGGCCCTTGAGCCTGTCTGCCGGGGTAGGGCAGGCGGGCTGTAGCAACGGTTTTAAACCACCGGCGAAGGACTGGGATCAGGCCGTTTGCGTGTCATTCTTCTTGTGTCCGGTGGCCAGGCTAAACCCAACATGTGGTGGGTGTCGCGCGATGGGGATACAAGATAATGCGCTATCTGGGGTATTGCAAGGCGAGCGAGCAAGAACAACCTGTGGATAAGTTGTGGGTGAATTGTGGGTTAAAGACGCGCTTTCCTGCGCAGCCCCCGTCACTGCTGGGGTGCGCCGTTCGTCGCCGTTGGCGGGGCCTGTCGGGGTTTTTTACAGAAGTGTTACGCGGTGCAGCTTGATACTACATCTAGTGTTTTTCGTTGAAATATGGCATGCGCTATGCAGTGCCTCGCGCGTTGATACAATGCCCACCGTTTCCGCGCTACCTGGGAGTTCGTTGTGGAGCAGCAGTCGTGGCACATTCTTATTGTCGAAGACGACCAGCGCCTGGCCGAGTTGACCCGTGAATACCTGCAGAGCAATGGCCTCAACGTGTCCATCGAGATGGACGGCGCGTTGGCCGCCGCGCGGATTCTGCAGGAGCAGCCGGATCTGGTGATTCTCGATCTGATGCTGCCGGGCGAAGACGGCCTGTCGATCTGCCGCAAGGTGCGCGGCCAGTACGAGGGGCCGATCCTGATGCTCACCGCGCGCACCGATGACATGGACCAGGTGCTGGGCCTGGAAATGGGCGCGGACGATTACGTGTGCAAGCCGGTGCGCCCGCGGGTGTTGCTGGCGCGTATCCGCGCGCTGTTGCGTCGCCGCGAAGGCAATGAGGTGGCGGCCGTGGCCGAGCGCCGGCGGCTGCAGTTCGGCCCGCTGGTGATCGACAGCGCCATGCGCGAAGCCTGGCTGGGCGAGCAGGCCATCGAGCTGACCAGCGCCGAATTCGACCTGCTCTGGCTGCTGACCGCCAACGCCGGGCGCATCCTCTCGCGGGAGGAAATCTTCAACGCCCTGCGCGGCATCGAGTACGACGGCCAGGACCGCTCCATCGACGTGCGCATTTCGCGCATCCGCCCGAAGATCGGCGACGACCCCATGCATCCGCGCCTGATCAAGACCGTGCGCAGCAAAGGCTATCTGTTTGTCGCCGAAGCGGCTGAAGCGCTGCTATGAATCTGCGGCCATGAACTCGATCTTCCTGCGCATCTACGGCGGCATGCTCGCCGTGCTGGTGCTGGTGGCGCTGCTCGGCGTCGGCGCACTGCAGCTGCTTAACGAGGTGCGCGCCGATCAGTACCGCGAGCGCCTGGCCCAGGGCACCTTCCGCCTGATGGCCGACAACCTCGCGCCCATGGTGGATGTCGAGCGGCGGCGGGCGGCGGCGGTGTGGGGGCGGTTGCTTGGCATCCCCTTGGAGATCGAGGTTCTGGCCGAGGTGACGCTCGATGGCGGGGCGCGCAACCGCCTGAAGCGTGGCCAGGTTGTGGTGCAGCAAACCGGCCCGCATGCCGCCCGGGTTTACAGCCTGCTGGACGACAAGCAGGGGCTGCTGCTGACCGGCGAGGTGCAGCAGGTCAGCGAACAGCTGGCGCGGGCCACGGCGTTTCTGCTGATCGACGAACTGGTGCGTTACCCCTGGGACGAGCAGCCGCAG
The DNA here is from genome assembly GCA_964578635.1 of uncultured Pseudomonas sp. Lineage (GTDB taxonomy): Bacteria > Pseudomonadota > Gammaproteobacteria > Pseudomonadales > Pseudomonadaceae > Aquipseudomonas. The sequence continues at coordinate 33,423 of CAZOEC010000038.1, read as the reverse complement.
CGGCTGGCCGAACTGAAGCAGGCCAAGCAGTTCGGCTTCGACCTGCGCCTGGTGCGCCTCGATCAGGCTGACCTCGACCCCGACCAGCGCCGCCGGGTGGACGAGGGCGATACGGTGATGGCCCTGGGCCGCGGCGGCGACAGCATCCATGTGTTCTCCGGCATCGTCGATACTGACTGGGTGCTGGAGATCGGCCCGCTGTACCAGATGAATCCCTATCCGCCGCAGCTGCTGGTGCTGATCGGGGCCCTGGGCCTGAGCCTGATCGGGCTGATGGTCTACCTGCTGGTGCGGCCCCTGGAGCAGCGTTTGAGCGGCCTGGAAGGGGCCGCCACGCGGATCGCCAGCGGCCGCCTGGATGCCCGCGTGCCGACCCGTGGCACCGATTCGGTGGGGCGGCTGGCGGCGGCCTTCAACGCCATGGCCGAGCACCTGCAGCGCTCGCTGAGCATCCAACGCGAGATGGTTCGCGCCGTGTCCCACGAGCTGCGCACCCCGGTGGCGCGCCTGCGCTTCGGCCTGGAGATGATCGGCGATGCCGAGAACGAAACGGCGCGGCGCAAATATATGGACGGCATGGACAGCGATATCCAGGACCTCGACAAGCTGGTCGACGAGATGTTGACCTACGCGCGCCTGGAGCAGGGTGCGCCGGCGCTGAACTTCCAGCAGGTCGACCTGGGCAAGCTGATCGACCAGGTGATCGACGAACTGGCCCCGTTGCGCCCCGGCGTACGGGTCGAGCGCGGCCCCTCACGCGATGCCCCGGACGGCAGCGGGGCCTGCGTCGAGGCCGAACTGCGCTACCTGCACCGCGCCCTGCAGAACCTGGTGAGCAACGCCATGCGCCATGCCGAGTCGCGGGTGCGGGTCAGTTATCAGGTCGGCCAGCAGCGTTGCCGCCTGGATATCGAGGACGACGGCCCCGGCGTGCCCGAGGAGTCCTGGGAACATATCTTCACCCCCTTCCTGCGCCTGGACGACAGCCGCACCCGCGCCTCCGGCGGCCATGGCCTGGGCCTGTCGATCGTGCGGCGGATCATCTACTGGCACGCCGGCCGCGCACAGATCAGCCGCAGCGCCAGCCTCGGCGGTGCCTGCTTTACCCTGATCTGGCCGCGTAAGCAGGAGTGAGCGGCTTCCCGCTCCGGATGCAATTCGGGCTATCAGGCGCGCTTGTGTAGGGTGAACATGACGAAGCCTTGTCCACCGCTGGCTTCCCAATGGCGGACAAGCCTTCGGCATGTCCGCCCGACGATCTGGCCATGGCTATCGCGGCCGGCGCGCAACTCGCCTCGCCCTCGTAGGATGGGTGGCCCACCTACGTAAGTAAGACCGCGCAAGCAGGCGTGACCAGCGGCGTTGCGACCATCGCTATCGCGGGCAAGCCCGCTCCTACCCGGTCCGGCGCAGTACCTGTAGGAGCGGACTTGTCCGCGAAGCTTTTGCGGCCGAGCGCGGAACTCGTCTAGCCCCTCCTACCCAACTTCACCCTGATCTGGTCGCGCAAGCAGGCTTGATGCAGTGGCTCCAGTAGCCCGGATGCAATCCGGGGAGCGATCTTATGGCCGCTACCGCCGCCCCGGATTGCATCCGGGCTACCCGAGCTTTGTAGGCCTTGCGGATGATCATGAGCTCTACGATCAATAACCCTGATCTTTATGGGTTGTATTGATAATTATTATCATTAAGATATGCGTCTGATGTGAGCCAAGGAGGCTAGCAATGGGCGCTTTCTGTTTCTGCTCTGCGACTTCGGCGGCCGCCGCCACGGGCTTGCCCGGTACCTCGCGAGCGGCCCTGCAGGTCGAGCTGGAGCAGCTCTACAACCGCCATCGTAGCGCACTCACCGATTTTGCCCAGGGCATGCTCGGTTGCCGTGCCCGCGCCGAAGATGTGGTCCAGGATGCCTTCCTCAAACTCTGGGAAGACGGCGACCCGCGGGCCATTCGCGATGCCTTGAAGTACCTGTTTCGTGTAGTGCGCAACCTGGCCATCGACCGCCTGCGTCGGCTCGGCCTGGAAGGGCGTTATCAGGTGGATGAGGAGCGGCTGCCGGATGTGCCGGCCGCCACCCCGTCGCCGGAGCGGGTGGTGCTCGGCGAGCTGCATTGGCAGCACCTGCAGCATGCCCTGGCCGAACTGCCGGTGCGCACCCGTACCGCCTTCACCATGAGCCAGGTGGAAGGCTACAGCCAGCGCGAGGTGGCCAGCCACCTGCGCGCCTCGCCGACCCTGGTGCATTTAATGGTGCGCGACGCCGTCTACCACTGCCGTGCGCGCCTGGGCGATGTGGCGGCATGATCTTTTTCTTCCGCTCAGTCGGGCTGCGGTCCGCCGAGGATATCGACCGATGAAGCTGTTGCGTTTGCTGTTCCGTGAAAACCGTCTGCCGCTGCTCGGGGTGTTGCTGCTGAGCCTGTGCAGCGCGCTGTTGAGCGTCGGGGTGATCGCCTTCGTCAACCTGCGCCTGATCGCCGGCGGCGATGCCATGGGCAGCGCGCTGCTGCAGTTCGCCGGTTTGCTGATCCTGCTGCTGGCCTGCGCCTCGGCGGGGCAGATGGCGCTGCACACCCTGGGCCATCGCTTCGTCTATCGGCTGCGCCGCAACCTGGTCAAGCGGGTGCTGGACACCGATATCGAGCGCCTGGAGCAGATCGGCGGGGCGCGCATTCTGGCCAGCCTGTCGAGCGATATCCGCAATATCACCATCGCCTTCGTCTACCTGCCCGAGCTGGTCTACGGGCTGATCCTCAGTCTCGCCGCCTTCGCCTACCTGGCCTGGCTGTCGCCGTCTTTGTTCGGCGTCACCCTGGCCTGGATGGGCTTTACCCTGAGCGTCGGTTGGCTGTTCGTCGGCCGGGTCAACCACCATATCCGCCTGCTGCGCGAGGCCGAGGATCGGCTGTATCAGGACTACCAGGCGGTGATCGACGGACGCAAGGAGCTGGCGCTGAACCGCGACCGCGCGCGCCTGCTGTTCAGCGAAGAATTCGACAGCAATGCGCGCACCTACCGCGACAACGTCACCCGCGCCGATATCTTCAATGGCCTGGCCGGCAACTGGGCCAACTGCATGGTGCTGGGCACCATCGGCCTGGTGTTCTTCTGCGCCAATGGCCTGGGCTGGGCGGCTGCGCCGGTGGCGGCGACCTTTGCCCTGACCGTGCTGTTTCTGCGCGCGCCCATGGTCGCCAGCGTGGCGGCGATCCCCAGCCTGCTGGCCGCGCGGGTGGCGCTGGGCAAGCTGGAAGCGCTGGAGCTGGCCGAACAACGCGAGGGCTTCGACTATGTCGAGCAGCCGGCCAACTGGCAGGCGTTGCAGCTCGATGGCGTCAGCTATCGCTACCCCGGCGAGGCGGGCGAGCTCGGCTTCGATGTCGGGCCCATCGACCTGACCCTCAAGCGCGGCGAACTGGTGTTTCTGGTGGGCGGCAACGGCAGCGGCAAATCGACCCTGGCGCGTCTGCTTACCGGTCTGCATCGCCCCGACGCCGGTGCCATTCGCCTGGACGGCCGCGCCCTGAATGAGGACGAATGGCCGGCATATCGGCAGTTGTTCGCCAGCGTATTTACCGATTTCCATCTGTTCGCGCGGCTGCTCGGCCCGGCGGGCAGCGAAGTCAGCGATGGCCTGGTCAAGGGCTGGCTCGAGCGTCTGCATATGGCGCACAAGGCGCGCCTCGGTGCGGGGCGCTTGCTCGATACGCGCTTCTCCCAGGGCCAGCGCAAGCGCCTGGCGCTGCTGCTGGCGATGCTGGAAGGGCGCGACATCCTGGTGCTCGACGAATGGGCGGCGGATCAGGACCCGCTGTTCCGCCGGCTGTTCTACCGCGAGCTGCTGCCGCAACTGAAGGCCGCCGGCAAGACGGTGCTGGCGATCACCCACGACGACCACTATTTCGACCAGGCCGACCGCCTGCTGAAGATGGATGGCGGCCAGTTGTTCGAGCTGACCGGCGAGCAGCGCCAGCGCGCCAGCGCCGATGCCCTGCATGAAATCGGCGGGCCGGCGCGACGCGTGGAGGTGCCGGGCATCTCGTAGGGTGCGCTGCGCGCACCAATACCGCTGTCTGGTGCGCACGGCCTAGGCGGCCTGAGCACCCTGCCTCATTTTGTTGGGCTTCGTGCCTCGGTGCCACCATGCCGGGGCGATGAGCAGAAACGCCGTTGGAGCGTGCCTCGGCACGTGCAAAATTCGCGTGTAAATAAAAATTATTCGCAACTGAGTTCGTCTGTATCCATATCGCCGGCACAGCCCGGCTCGCACCGAGGACCCGCCATGAGCTTCGACAGCCCCGAGACCCGCTTTCTGGTCGTGATCAACGCCGAACAGCAATACGCCATCTGGCCGGACTACAAGCCGCTGCCCGCCGGTTGGCAGGACGCCGGCGTGCACGGCGACCGGCAGACCTGCCTGGCGCATATCGCCGAGGTCTGGACGGATATGCGCCCGCTGAGCCTGCGCGAGGCGACGCCGGCCTGAGGCCGCGGTTCGGCCTGTCCTTGCGCGGGTCGCCGAGCCTTCTTTCCGCCTGCACGCCGAACTGCTCAACCCGATCGAATTTAACGCCTGGTGCCTGTTGCGTGCCGAGGCCGCTTACGCGCCCCAGGGTGCCTAGAGGTGTTGTCCATGACCGCCGATTGTCTTTCTCAGCCGCTCACCGACCTGGCCTGGGTGCCGTTGTCCTCGGCGCAGCAGCGCCTGTGGTTCTTCAGCCGTCTGGAATCCGCCAGCAGCGCCTACAACCTGGGCGGCGTGCTCTGGCTCGATGGCGCGCTGGACCTCGCCGCGTTGCGTTACGGCCTGGATCAGCTGCTGGCCCGGCATGCCGCGTTGCGTCTGGTGTTCGCCGAGCAGGACGGCGTGGCCCGGCAGGCGGTGCTGCCGGTGTGCCCGATGCCGCTGGAGCAGGTCGATCTTGGCGAACTGGCCGCGGAGCTGCGCCAGGCCGCGGCCGAAGAGCAGGGGCGGGCCTTTGTCGAGCGGCATTTCGACCTTGGCCGTGGACCGCAGATTCGCTGTGCGCTCTATCGCCTGCAGGCAGATCGCCATGGGTTGGTGCTGAGCATGCACCATATCGTCTCCGACGCCTGGTCGGTGCGGCTGCTGTTCGAGGACATGGCCGAATTCTACCGGGCCCACCAGCAGCGCCGCGCGCCCACGCTGAGCACCCTGCCGTTGCAGTACTGCGACTACGCCGAGCAGCAACGGCAGTGGTTGGCCAGCGGCGAAGGCCGGCAGCAACTGGATTACTGGCGCGCGCAGCTGGGCGAGGAACAACCGGCCCTGCTGCTGCCCGCCGACTTTAGCCGCCCAGCCCAGGCCGACCGCCGCGCCGCCTATCGCCTGCTGGAGCTGGAGCCGCAGCTGGTCGGGCGTTTGCGCGGCCTGGCCAAAGCCTGCGGCGCGACCCTGTTCAGCGTGCTGCTGGCAGCCCTGCAACTGCAGCTGGCGCGGCTGTCGGGCCAGCGCGAAGTGCGTATCGGCGTGCCGGTGGCGGGCCGCGCCCACGGTCATGAGCGCCTGGTCGGCTTCTTCGTCAATACCCTAGTGCTGGCCGGGCAGCCGTTGCCAGGGCTAAGCGTGCGCGACTGGATCGGCCGCACGCGGCAATGCCTGCGTCAGGGCCTGAATCACCAGCAGATGCCGTTCGAACAACTGGTGGAAGCCCTGGCACCGACGCGCAGCCTGGGCCAGCAGCCGCTGTTTCAGCTGGCATTCAACTACCGCCGGCAGATCCCGCTACTGGCCAACTGGCTGCCGGGCATCGAGGCGCGCCTGGATGAGTTTCCCGCCAGTCGTATTCCCTTCGACCTGGCCCTGGATGCGCAGCAAGGCGAAGGCGAGCAGGTGCAGATCAACTTCGCCTACGCCGCCGACCTGTTCGAGGCGGCCAGCATCGAGCGGCTGATCGCCGGCTTTACCCAGCTGCTCGGCGAGTTTGCCGCCCAACCCGACAGCAGCCTGGCGCAGTTGCGTTTGCATAGCGATGCCGAGCAGCAACGCCTGGCCCTGTGGAACCAATGCAAGCAAGCCCATGATCCATCGCGCCTGCTGCCCGAACTGATCGCCGAACGGGCACGCCAGCGCCCTGATGCCATTGCCTTGGTACATGGCGGCGAACGCCTGAGTTATGCCGAGCTGGAGGCCCAGGCCAACCGCCTGGCCCATCTGCTGCGCGAGCGCGGCGTCTGCCCGGAGGCGCGGGTCGGCCTGTCGCTGGAACGCGGCAATTCGATGATCGTCGGTTTGCTAGCGATTCTTAAAGCAGGCGGTGCCTTTGTGCCGCTGGACCCCGGTTATCCGCGCGAACGCCTGGCCTTTATGGTCGAGGACTCGGGCCTGCAATGGCTGATTACCAGCAGCGATCTGGCGGGGCGGCTGCCTGCGGTGGACACGCTTTGCCTGGATCGGCTCGACCTATCGGCTTACCCATCATCGGCACCCGCTGTCGCGCTGCACCCGCTTAATCTGGCCTATCTGATCTACACCTCCGGCTCCACCGGTCAGCCCAAGGGCGTGGCGGTCAACCACGCTGGCTTGAGCATGCATGTACAAACCATCGGCCAGCGCTATGGCATGACCCCGGAGGATGTAGAGCTGCATTTCGCCTCCATCAGCTTTGACGGCGCGGTGGAGCGCTGGACCGTGCCGCTGGCCTTTGGCAGCCGCCTGGTAATTCGCGATCAGCAACTCTGGAGCGCCGAGCAGACCTGCCAGGTATTGCAGGACGAAGGCGTGACCATCGCGATCTTCCCGCCGAGCTATGCGGTGCAGCTGCTGGACTGGATCGAGTCGCAGTCACTTACGCTCAATGTTCGTTCCTGGACCTTGGGCGGCGAAGCCTTTACCCGCGAAACCTACGAGCGGATGCAGCGGGTGCTTAAGCCCACGCGCATCGTCAACGGCTATGGCCCGACCGAAACCGTGGTTACCCCGCTGATCTGGGAAGCCTTTGCCGGCGATGAACTGCACGCCGCCTACGCCCCCATCGGCACTCCGGTCGGCCCGCGCAAATGCTATGTACTCGACAGCGAACTTAATCTGCTGCCCATCGGCGTGGCCGGCGAGCTGTATATAGGTGGCGAAGTGGGCCTGGCCCGCGGTTATCACCGGCGCCCGGATCTCACCGCCGAGCGCTTTTTGCCCGATCCCTTTGGCGCGCCGGGCGAGCGGATGTATCGCACCGGCGACCTGGTGCGCTGGCGTGAAGACGGCGCTCTGGATTACCTGGGCCGGGTCGACCATCAGGTAAAGATCCGCGGTTTCCGTATCGAGCTGGGCGAAATCGAAAGCCAGTTGCTGGCTCTGCCGCAAATCGCCGAAGCGGCAGTGGTGGCGCGCGATACGCCAAGTGGCAAGCAGCTGGTTGGCTATCTCGTTGGTCGCGGCGAGCTGGAGCTGAGTGAAATCAAACAACGGCTGGCCGCCCAGCTGCCGGACTATATGCTGCCAGCGCAGCTGATGCAGTTGGCCAGCCTGCCGCTGACCCCGGCGCGCAAACTGGATCGCTCCGCGCTGCCGGAGCCGCAGTGGCAGAGCGCCGATTACCAGGCACCGACTAGCGACAACGAACGCCTGCTCGCCGCCATCTGGCAGCAGGTGCTGGGTGTCGAGCGAGTCGGGCGCGGCGATCACTTCTTCGAGCTGGGCGGCGACTCCATCGTTGCGCTGCAGGTGGTCAGCCGGGCACGTCAGCAGGGCCTGGGCCTGACGCCCAAGGATGTATTCCAGCAGCAGACCTTGGCCGAGCTGGCCGCGGTGGCCCGTGAAGTGGCCGCGCCGCGCGCCGAGCAGACGCCAGTCACCGGCCCCGCGCCCTTGCTGCCGATCCAGGCGCGCTTGCTTGAGCGCGAAGGCCTGGCCGCCTGCAACCAGTACCTACTATTCGAGTTGGGCGAGCCCTTCGAGCCGGCGCTGCTGGAGCAGGCGTTGCAGGCGCTGGTGCGGCATCACGATGCCTTGCGTCTGCGCTACTCGCGCGACGATAACGGCTGGCAGCAGTGGCATGCCACGCCGGCTGAGGCCAGTGCGCAGCCGCTGTTACAGGAGTACCAGGCTCGCGACACCGCTGATGCAGAGGCGCGTTGTCGCGAGGCCCAGGCCAGCCTCGACTTGCAGCAGGGCCCGCTGCTGCGTGCGCTCTATCTGCGCCAGGCCGGCCGGCTTGATCGCCTGTTGTTGACTATCCATCACCTGGCTGTGGACGGTGTGTCCTGGCGCGTGTTGCTGGAGGATCTGCCGCGTGCCTATGGCCAGTTGCAGATCGGTCAGGCTGTGCAGCTGGCGGAGAAAACCACCGCCTTCAAGGCCTGGGGCGAGCGCCTGCAGTCCTTCCGCGAGGGCAACGTGGTGCAGGCCCAGCGCGGGTTCTGGTTGGCCCAGGAACAGGCGGTTTGCGCCTTGCCGACGATGACGGCAGAGCCGGGCCGCGAAGGCCAGCGCCAACGCCTGAGCCTCAGGTTGGCGGCCGAGCCGACCCGCGAACTGTTGCAGGGTGCCCAGCAGGCTTATCGCCTGCGCGCCGACGAAGTGCTGCTGACCGCCCTGGCGCGGGTGCTCTGCGCCTGGAGCGAACAGCCGGCACTCAGCCTGCACCTGGAAAACCATGGCCGCGCGCCGCTGTTCGAGGACATCGATCTCAGCCGCACGGTCGGTTGGTTTACCTGCCTCTATCCCCTAAGCCTGCGGCCGGCGACTGGTTTGCCGGACAGCCTTAAAGCGATCAAGGAACAGCTGCGCGCGGTGGCCGATGGCGGCCTGGCCTATGGCCTGCTGCAGCAACAGGGCGCGCTGGCCGGGGTGACGCCGCAACTGCTGTTCAACTACCTCGGGCAGTTCGAGGGAGCTGGCGCGGGCGCGCTGCAGGTGCTCGACGCCGGCCTCTGGCGCGAGGCCGATGCCCCCCTGGATGCGCCCCTGGTGATCAATGCCGAGCAGCGCGACGGCGGCTTGCAGCTGTATCTGGATTTCTGCCCCGGGCATTGGCAGCGCGCCACTCTCGAAGGCCTGCTGCAGCAGCTGGAAGCCGAGCTGCAGGCGATTCGCGGCCATTGTCTGACTGCGGCCCGTTGCCTGACGCCCAGCGATGTGGCCCTGGCCGGCCTCGATCAGGCGGCCCTCGACGCCTTGCCGGGTGTCGAGGATATCTACCCGCTGTCGGCGCTGCAGCAGGGGTTGCTGTTCCATAGCCAGCTGGGCGACTCCGCCAGCAACTACGTCAACCAGCTGGTATTGCCGCTCAGCGGCCTGGCCCCCGAGCGCCTGCGCCAGGCTTGGCAGCAGGTGCTGCAGCGCCACGCCATGCTGCGCGCACGCATCGTCGCGGGCGAGCCGCCGCTGCAGGCGGTGCAGGCCCAAGTCGCCTTGCCCTGGCAGCAGCTCGACTGGCGTGAGCCGCAACCGCTTGCAGAAGAAGATTTCCAGACGCGTCTCGACGCCCTCTGTCTGGCTGAGCGCAACCGCGGTTTCGCGCTGAGCGAGGCACCGCTACTGCGGCTGCTGCTGGTGCAGCGCGACGATCAGCAGTTTGTGCTGGTCTGGACCCTGCACCATCTGTTGCTCGACGGCTGGAGCACCGGCTTGCTGCTCGGCGAAGTGCTGGCGCTGTACCACGGCGACAGCCTGGCCCCGCCGCGCGGCCAGTTCCGCGAGCATATCGCCTGGCTGGCGCAGCAGGATGGGGCGACCAGCGAAGCCTTCTGGCGGCCGCAGTTACAGCGCCTCGACGCGCCCACCCGGGTCGCCGGCAGCTTGGCGTGTCGCAGTCCTGGCAGCGGCCATGTGCGCCATCCGCTGGCGTTAAGCCGCGAGATGCAGCAGAGCCTGCGCAGCTTCGCCCAGCGCCAGGGGCTGACCCTTAACAGCCTGATTCAGGGTGCTTGGGCGCTGCTGCTAAGCCGCCTGACCGGCAAGCGCGCGCTGTGCTTCGGCACTACGGTGGCGGGGCGGCCGGCGGATCTGCCGGGTGCCGAGCAGATCGTCGGCCTGTTTATCAATACCCTGCCGGTGGTGGTCGAGCTGCCGCCGGAGCAGGCGGTCGGTGCCTGGCTGGCGGCCTTGCAGCAGCACAACCTGGCCCTGCGCGAACACGAACATACGCCGCTGTACGACCTGCAGCGCTGGGCCGAATTCGGCGGCGAGGCGCTGTTCGACAACCTGCTGGTATTCGAGAACTACCCCTTGGGCGATGCCCTCAGTCGCGCCGAGCGCGGCGACCTGCGCCTGGGCACGCCGCAGAGCCATGAATTTACCCATTACCCCTTGGCCCTGGCGGTATTGCCGGGCGATGCGCTGAACCTGCTGCTGGCCTACGACAGCGCGCGCTTCGACGCGGTTGCGATTGCCCAGATCGAGGCGCTCTTGCGTCAGGTCCTGGAGCAGTTGCTGGGCGACGTATCACGGCCGTTGGCGGCGCTTCAGCTGCTGGATAACGCCGAGCAACGGCACCTGGCCGTGTGGAACCAGTGCCGGCAAGCCCATGATCCATCGCGCCTGCTGCCCGAACTGATCGCCGAACAGGCGCGCCTACGCCCTGAGGCCATTGCTCTGGTGCATGGCAGCGAGCGCCTGAGTTATGCCGAGCTGGAAGCCCAGGCCAATCGTCTGGCTCACCTGCTGATTGAGCGCGGTGTCGGCCCGGAAGCGCGGGTTGGCCTGTCGCTGGAGCGTGGCAATTCGATGATCGTCGGCCTGTTGGCCATTCTTAAAGCCGGTGGTGCCTTTGTGCCGCTGGACCCGGGTTACCCGCGCGAACGCCTGGCCTTTATGGTCGAGGACTCGGGCCTGCAATGGCTGATTACCAGCAGCGATCTGGCCGGGCGTTTGCCTGCCGTGGACACGCTTTGCCTGGACCGGCTCGACCTATCGGCTTATCCCTCCACGACGCCTGACGTTGCGCTGCATCCGCTTAATCTCGCCTATCTGATCTACACCTCCGGCTCTACCGGCCAACCCAAGGGCGTAGCGGTCAACCACGCCGGTTTGAGCATGCATGTGCAGACCATCGGCCAGCGCTATGGCATGACCCCGGACGATGTGGAGCTGCATTTTGCCTCGATCAGCTTCGATGGCGCAGTGGAACGCTGGACGGTGCCGCTGGCCTTTGGCAGCCGCCTGGTGATCCGCGATCAGCAACTCTGGAGCGCCGAGCAGACCTGTCAGGTGCTGCAGGATGAAGGCGTGACCATCGCCATCTTCCCGCCGAGCTATGCCGTGCAACTGCTGGACTGGATTGAAAGCCAGAACCTGACATTAAACGTGCGCAGCTGGACCCTGGGCGGCGAAGCTTTTACCCGCGAGACCTATGAACGTATGCAGCGGGTGCTAAAACCCACCCGTATTGTTAACGGCTATGGCCCCACCGAAACCGTGGTCACCCCGCTGATCTGGGAAGCCTTTGCTGGCGACCAGCTGGAGGCGGCCTACGCCCCTATCGGCACCCCGGTCGGCCCACGCAAATGCTATGTACTGGATAGCGAACTTAATCTGCTGCCCATCGGCGTCGCTGGCGAGCTGTATATCGGTGGCGAAGTCGGCCTGGCACGCGGTTATTACCAGCGTCCGGATCTGACTGCCGAGCGCTTTTTGCCCGACCCCTTTGGCGAACCGGGCGAGCGCATGTACCGCACTGGCGACCTGGTGCGCTGGCGTGAAGACGGTGCTTTGGACTATCTGGGCCGGGTCGACCATCAGGTCAAGATCCGCGGTTTCCGTATCGAACTGGGCGAAATCGAAAGCCAGTTACTGGCCCTGCCGCAAGTCGCCGAAGCGGCGGTGGTGGCCCGCGATACGCCAAGCGGCAAGCAGTTGGTCGGCTATCTCGTTGGTCGCGGCGAGCTGGATCTTGCCCAGGTCAAACAGCAGCTGGCGGCGCAGCTGCCGGACTATATGCTGCCGGCGCAACTGCTGCAGCTGGACAGTCTGCCGCTGACTCCGGCGCGCAAACTGGATCGTGCGGCGCTGCCGGAACCACAGTGGCAGAGCGCGGATTACCAGGCACCCCAGGGCGACAACGAACGTCTGCTCGCCGCCATCTGGCAGCAGGTGCTGGGTGTCGAGCGGGTAGGGCGCAGCGATCACTTCTTCGAGCTGGGCGGTCATTCGCTGCTGGCCACCCAGGTGGTCTCGCGCCTGCGTGCCGAGCACGGCCTGGCGTTGCCGCTCAAGGCGCTGTTCGAAGCGCCGCTGCTGGCGGCCTGCGCCGCTCAGCTTGGCCAGCCAAATCCGCAGCTGCCGAGCATTCGCGCGTTGCCGCGGGGCGCGGATCTGCCGCTGTCCTACGCCCAGCGCCGCTTGTGGTTCCTCAATCGCCTGCAACCGGACAACACTGCCTACCATATGCCGGCCGGGCTGGCGCTCTACGGTCGCCTGAACCGCGGCGCGCTGCAGGCCAGTTTCGATGCACTGGTGGCCCGTCACGAAGCGTTGCGCACGCGTTTTGTCGAGGTCCAGGGCGAGGCGTTGCAGCGCATTCTGCCGGCGCAAACCCAGGCGATTGCGCAGCATGATCTGCGCGAACTGCCGGCCCACCAGCGCGAGGCGGCGGCCAAGGCCATCAGCCAGCAACTGCTGGCCCAGCCCTTCGATCTGGCCCGCGATGCGCTGCTGCGCGTAGCCCTGCTACGCCTCGGCGATCAGGAGCACCGGCTGCTGCTGGTGCAGCACCATATCGTCTCCGATGGCTGGTCGATGCAGCGTTTTATCGCCGAATTCAGCGCGGCCTACGCGGCCTTTGCCGAAGGCACGCAACCGGCGTTCGCGCCCCTGCCGGTGCAATACGCCGACTACGCCCATTGGCAACGCCAGTGGCTGGCCAGCGGCGAGCGCGAGCGGCAGTTGGCGTATTGGCGCGAAGCCTTGGGCGAGCACCAGCCCTTGCTTGAACTGCCCACCGATCACCCGCGCCCTGCACGCACCGGACTGCGCGGTGCGCGTCTGCGCTTTAGCCTGCCGGAGGGCCTGACTCGCCAGCTGCGCGCCCTGGCCCAGCGGGAAAACGCCACGCTGTTCGCCCTGTTGCTGGCGGCCTGGCAAAGCCTGCTGCACCGCTACAGCGGCCAGGACGATATCCGCGTCGGCGTGCCGGTGGCTGGGCGCAGCCTGCTGGAAACCGAAGGCGTGCTCGGTTGCTTCGTCAACACCCTGGTGCTGCGCGGCGCGCCGGCTGGCAACAAGCCGTTTCGCCAGTTGCTCGGCGAACTGCAGCAGGCCAGCCGCGATGCCCTGAGCCATCAGGAGCTGCCGTTCGAGCAACTGGTCGAGGCCCTGCAGCCGCAACGCAGCCTTAGCCATCACCCGTTGTTCCAGGTGTCTTTCAACCACCAGCAGATCGACTTCAGTGCCCTCGGCAACTGGCCAGGCCTGCGCGTCGAGCCTTTCGATCCGGGCGCGGCCGGTGCGCAGTTCGATCTGGCGCTGGACACCGAGGAGGCCGTCGACGGCAGCCTTAGCGGCTATATCAGCTACGCCTGCGAACTGTTCGAATCGCGCAGCATTGCGCGCATGGCGCGGCACTTTCAGCGCCTGCTCGAAGGCCTGTGCGCCGCGCCGGATCAGGCCATCGGCCTGCTGCCGCTGCTGGAGCAGGAAGAAGAGGCGCGCATCGCCGCCTGGAACCACAGCGAGCGCGATTACGGTGCCTTCGTCCCGGTCACCGAGCTGATCAGCCAGCAGGCGGCGCGCACCCCGGATGCCACCGCGCTGGTTATGGCCGAACAGCGCCTGAGCTACGCCGAGCTGGAAGCGCGAATCAATCGCCTGGCCAACCGTCTGCGTCGGCTCGGGGTGGTCAAGGGCAGCCTGGTCGGCATTAGCCTGGAGCGCTCGGTCGAACTGGTAGTCGGTCTGCATGCCATCGTCCGCGCCGGTGCCGCCTATGTGCCGCTGGATCCCGAGTACCCGGTCGAGCGTCTGGCCTATCTGCTGGAGGACGCTGGCGTCGAGCTGCTGCTTAGCCACAGCCTGCTGTTGGCCGAGCTGCCGCTGCCGGCGCAGGTGCGCACGCTGTGTCTGGATCGTGAGGATTGCAGCGCCGAATCGGCCCTGGCCCCTGTGCTCGACCTGCACCCCGACGATCTGGCCTATGTGATCTACACCTCCGGCTCCACTGGCAAACCCAAGGGCGCGGGCAACAGCCACGCAGCCCTGGCCAACCGCTTGCTGTGGATGCAGGAGGCCTACCGGCTGGATGGCGGCGATACGGTGTTGCAGAAAACCCCGTTCAGCTTCGACGTTTCGGTGTGGGAGTTCTTCTGGCCGCTGATGACTGGCGCGCGTCTGGCCGTTGCCGCGCCGGGTGACCACCGTGACCCGCAGCGTCTGCTCGAACTGATCCAGCGCCATAAGGTGACCACCCTGCATTTTGTCCCCTCGATGTTGCAGGCCTTTGTCGGCCATCCGCAGATCGAGGCCTGCAGTAGTCTGCGGCAGATCGTCTGCAGCGGCGAGGCGCTGCCGGCCGAGTTGCAGGCGCGGGTGTTCCAGCGCTTGCCGCAGGTTCAGCTGTACAACCTCTATGGGCCGACCGAGGCGGCCATCGACGTCAGCCACTGGACCTGCGTTGACGAAGGTCGCCACGCGGTGCCCATCGGCCGGCCCATCGCCAACCTGCGTCTGCATGTGCTCGACCCGCAACTGAACCGGGTGCCGCTCGGCGTGCCGGGTGAGCTGTACCTGGCCGGTATCGGCCTGGCCCGCGGTTATCACGGCCGCCCCGAGCTGACCGCCGAACGTTTCGTGCCCGATCCCTTCGGCCCGCCGGGGGCGCGCATGTACCGCAGCGGCGACCTGGTGCGCTGGCGCGAAGACGGTGCCATCGACTACCTGGGGCGCATCGACCATCAGGTGAAGATCCGCGGCTTCCGCGTCGAACTGGGTGAAATCGAGGCGCTGCTGCTGGCCCAACCCGGCGTCGCCGAAGCGGTGGTGGTGGCGCGTGATACCCAGATTGGCAAGCAGCTGGTGGCCTATCTGGTGGCGGATGCGGTGCCGGCCGACGCCGATGAAACCGTCTGGCTGACCGAACTCAAGGCCGCGCTGAAAACCCAGTTGCCCGAGCATATGCTGCCGGCCGCCCTGGTGCGCCTGGCGCATATGCCGCTGTCGCCCAACGGCAAGCTGGAGCGCCGCGCGCTACCCGAGCCGCAGTGGCAGGTGCGCGAGTACCGGGCACCGCTCGGCGAGCTGCAAGTGGCGCTGGCGACTATCTGGCAAACCCTGCTGGAAGTGCCCCGGGTCGGCCTCGACGACAACTTCTTCGAGCTGGGTGGGCACTCGTTGCTGGCCACCCAGGCGGTGGCGCAGATCCGTCAGCAGCTCGGCCTGGAAGTGCCGCTGCGGGCCTTCTTCGAACTGGACAACCTCGCCGCCCTGGCGGAATCGCTGCAGCAACAGGCCCCGCAAAGCGCCGGGCAGGACGACGCCGCGCTGCGCGAAATGGCCGCACTACTGGATGAATTGGAGTCGCTGTGAGCAATCCCCTGATCGACAAGGCCGCCCTGGCGCGGCGCTTTCTGGCCCTCGGCGCGGCCGAACAGAAGCGCTTCCTCGAACTGCTGCAGGCCAAGGGCATCCGCTTCGAGCTGCTGCCGCTGGTGCCGGCACCGCGGGGCGAGCGCCTGCCACTGTCCTTCGCCCAGCAGCGCATGTGGCTGATCGGCCAGCTGGAGCCGGACAGCAGCGCCTATCACATGGTTGGCGCGTTTAGCCTGGAGGGCGAGCTGGATCGCGCGGCGCTGGTCGCTGCCTTGGAGCTGATCCTGGCGCGGCACGAGGCGCTGCGTACGCGCTTTGTCGAAAGCGACGGTCAGCCCTGGCAGATTATCGACCCGCCCGGCGTATTGGCGCTGGAGGAGCGCGACCTGCGTGGCGAGCCGCAGCAGCTTGAGGCGGTAGCCCGCGAACAGGCCGCGCGCGCCTTCGACCTGGCCCGCGGGCCGCTGCTACGGGTGCAGTTGCTGCGCCTGGACGACCAGCAATGGCGCTTGCAGGTGGTTACCCACCATATCGTCTCCGATGGCTGGTCGATTGGCGTATTCAGCGCCGAGCTGGCCCAGGCCTACGCCGCGTTGTGTCAGGGCCAGCCGGCGAGCCTGGCCGAGCTGCCGGTGCAGTACGCCGATTTCGCCATCTGGCAGCGCGCCTGGCTGGAGGCGGGCGAGGGCGCGCGGCAGTTGCACTACTGGCGTGAGCGCCTGGGCGGTGAACAGCCGGTGCTGGCTTTGCCCTATCGCCAGAGCGCCGGGCAGACGCGCCATGCAGTGCGCCTGGCGCAAGCCTTGCCGGCTGGCTTGTCGGCGCGGCTGCGCGGCCTGGCCCAGGGCGAAGGTGCCACGCTGTTCCAGCTATTGCTGGCGGCCTTTCAGCTGTTGCTGGCGCGCTATAGCGGCCAGCGCGATATCCGCGTCGGGGTGCCGGTGGCCAACCGCCAGCGCGGCGAGATCGCGCCGCTGATCGGCTTTTTCGTCAACACCCAGGTGCTGCGCGCCGAGCTAAGCCCGCAGCAGTCGTTTCGCGCACTGCTTGCCCAGGTACGCCAGCGCGCCCTGGAAGCCCAGGACCATCAGGACCTGCCGTTCGATCAACTGGTCGAGGCCCTGGCCCCCGAACGCAGCCTCGGCCAGACGCCGCTGTTTCAGGTGTTGTTCAACCACCAAAAGCGCGACCTCGGCGCTCTGGCTCGGCTGCCCGGCCTGCGCCTGACGCCCCTGGCCCAGGATGTGCCGCACGCCATCTTCGACCTGGCCCTGGACAGCGAGGAAGGTGCCGATGGCGAGCTGCGCCTGGTCTTTACCCATGCCCGCGAGCGCCTGGACGACGCCCTGGTGGCGCGTATGGCCAGCCACTTTATTGGCCTGCTTGAGCAGCTGTGTCAGACCGCGGATCTGCCCCTGGCGCGCCTGCCGCTGCTCGATAACGAGGACCAGCAACGTCTTGCTGACTGGAATCAGTGCCTACAGGCCCATGATCCGAGCCGCCTGCTGCCCGAGCTGATCGCCGAACAGGCACGCTTGCGCCCCCATGCCATTGCCCTGGTGCATGGCAGCGAGCGCCTGAGTTATGCCGCGCTGGAAGCCCAGGCCAATCGTCTGGCCCACCTATTGCGCGAGCGCGGCGTCGGCCCGGAAGCACGGGTCGGCCTGTCGCTCGAACGTGGCAATTCGATGATCGTCGGCCTGCTGGCCATCCTTAAAGCGGGCGGTGCCTTTGTGCCGCTGGACCCCGGTTATCCACGTGAACGCCTGGCCTTTATGGTCGAGGACTCGGGCCTGCAATGGCTGATTACCAGCAGCGATCTGGCCGGGCGTTTGCCGGCCGTGGACACCCTGTGCTTGGATCGGCTCGAACTATCGGCTTACCCAGCATCTGCGCCCGCTGTCGCGCTGCATCCGTTAAATCTCGCCTATCTGATCTACACCTCCGGCTCCACCGGCCAGCCCAAGGGCGTGGCGGTCAACCACGCCGGCCTGAGCATGCACGTACAAACCATCGGCCAGCGCTACGGCATGACCCCGGACGATGTGGAGCTGCATTTCGCCTCGATCAGCTTCGACGGCGCGGTGGAGCGCTGGACGGTGCCGCTGGCCTTTGGCAGCCGACTGGTGATTCGCGATCAGCAACTCTGGAGCGCCGAGCAGACCTGCCAGGTATTGCAGGACGAAGGCGTGACTATCGCCATCTTCCCGCCCAGTTATGCGGTGCAACTGCTGGACTGGATTGAAAGCCAGAACCTGACATTAAACGTACGCAGCTGGACTTTGGGTGGCGAAGCCTTTACCCGCGAAACCTACGAGCGTATGCAGCGGGTGCTAAAGCCCACGCGCATCGTCAACGGCTACGGCCCCACCGAAACTGTGGTCACCCCGCTGATCTGGGAGGCCTTTGCCGGCGACCAGCTGGAGGCGGCCTACGCCCCCATCGGCACCCCGGTTGGCCCACGCACATGCTATGTGCTCGACAGCGAACTTAACCTGCTGCCGATTGGTGTTGCGGGCGAGCTGTATATCGGCGGCGAAGTGGGCCTGGCCCGCGGTTATCACCAGCGCCCGGATCTCACCGCCGAGCGCTTTTTGCCTGATCCCTTCGGCGAGCCGGGCGAGCGCATGTACCGCACGGGCGACCTGGTGCGCTGGCGTGAAGATGGCGCTTTGGACTACCTGGGCCGGGTCGACCATCAGGTCAAGATCCGCGGTTTCCGTATCGAACTGGGGGAAATCGAAAGCCAGCTGCTGGCCCTGCCGCAAATCGCCGAAGCGGCGGTGGTGGCCCGCGATACGCCAAGTGGCAAGCAGCTGGTCGGCTATCTCGTTGGCCGCGGCGAGCTGGACCTGAGCGAAATCAAACAGCAGCTGGCGGCGCAGCTGCCCGACTATATGCTGCCGGCCCAGCTGATGCAGCTGGCCAGCCTGCCGCTGACCCCAGCGCGCAAACTGGACCGCGCCGCATTGCCCGAGCCGCAGTGGCAGAGCGCGGATTACCAGGCACCGCAAACTGACAACGAACAAATCCTCGCAGCGATCTGGCAGCAGGTGCTCGGCGTCGAGCGGGTAGGGCGCACGGATCACTTCTTCGAACTGGGCGGCGATTCCATCGTGGCGCTGCAGGTGGTCAGCCGGGCTCGCCAGCAGGGCCTGGCGTTGGCACCGCGAGATCTGTTTCAGCAACAGACCCTGGCCGAGCTGGCGGCCGTGGCTCGGCCGGCGACCGAGCCGACGCAGACCCAGGGGCCGGTCAGCGGCGAGCTGCCGCTGACGCCGATCCAGGCGCATTTCTTCGCAATGGGCCAGGCCGAGCCGGCGCACTGGAACCAGTCGCTGTACCTCGAGCTGCAGCGCCCACTCGACCCAGCGCTGCTGGAGCAGACATTGCAGGCGCTGGTGCTGCATCACGACGCCTTGCGCCTGCGCTTCGCAGAGGGCCGCCAGTGGTATGCCGCCCACGATGCCTTGACCACGCCGTTATTGCTCAGCTGTGAGGTTGGCTGCGACGCTGAGGTCGAGATGTTGTGCAACGAAGTGCAGCACAGCCTGAATCTGGCCGACGGCCCGCTGCTGCGTGCGCTCTATCTGCGCCAGGCTGGCCAGGCGGATCGGTTGTTGCTGGTGATTCATCACCTGGCCGTGGACGGTGTGTCCTGGCGCGTGCTGCTGGAGGATCTGCCGCGTACCTATGAGCGCCTTGCCGCTGGTCAGCCCCCGGCATTGCCGGCCAAAACCTGTTCCTACAAGGACTGGGCCGAGCATCTGCAGACTTGGGCGCGCAGCGAGCAGGCCGCCGCCGAACTGGATAACTGGTGCACGCGATTATCCGGCCACGACCAGCCGCTGCCCCAGGATCTGCCGGCCACCACGGCGACCTTTGGCGAAAAGCGCGAGGTGCGTATCGGCCTGGATCGCGCCAGCAGCAAGCGTTTACTGACCCAGGTGCCGAGCGCCCTGGGCGTGCGCATCAACGACCTGTTGCTGACCGCCCTGACCCGCGCACTCTGCGCCTGGAGCGGGCAGAGCGCGCTGCGGGTCAATCTGGAAGGGCACGGCCGTGAGCCGCTGGCTGGCGCAATCGACCCGAGCCGCACCCTGGGCTGGTTTACCAGCCTGTATCCGCTGCGCCTGCCCCATGTCGGTGATCTGCGTGAGCAGTTGCATAGCGTGCAGACGCAGTTGCAGCAGGTCGCCAACGGCGGTGTCGGCTACGGCGCACTGCGCTGGCTCGGCGAGCCGGCCGCACAAGCGGCGTTGGCGGCCTTGCCGCAGGCCCAGGTGACCTTTAACTACCTCGGCCAATATGCCAGCGGCGAAGCCACCGGCTGGTTCCGCCCGCTGGCGGGTGGAGGCGCGCAACAGGCCGCCGGCAACCCCCTGGGCACATTGCTCACGGTCAATGGCCAGGTGTTCGACGGCGAACTGAGCCTGGCCTGGGAATATGCCCCCAGCCAGTTGCACGAAAGCACGGTGCAGGCGTTGGCCGAGGCCTATCGCGCCGAGCTGCTGGCGCTGCTCGATCTGGCCGGGACAACCGCCGGAGCAGGCCCGGTGCCGCTGCTGCAACTGTCGCGGCAGACTCCGCCAGCCGCGCCCTTGTTCTGCCCGCATCCGGTGACCGGCCGGGTGACCGGTTACCAGCCACTGACGGCCAGGCTGGAAGGCCAGCGCGCGGTATTCGGCTTGCAGTGCCGCAGCTTTGTCGACCCCGAATGGCGCGACGCGAGCCTGGCCGAGATGGCCGATGCCTACCTGGCTGCCTTGCTGCTCCAGCAGCCCGAGGGGCCTTATCACCTGCTGGGCTGGTCCCTGGGTGGCAGCCTGGCGCTGGAACTGGCCGCGCGTCTGGAGGCCCGCGGCCAGACCGTGGCTTTTCTCGGGCTGGTGGATTGCTATGTGCCCGGCACGGAAATCCCCGAGGACGACAGCCGCCATCCCCAGGCCCGCGCGCGCCTCGGCGAGCATCTGCGCTTGCTGGTGCCGGAACTGTCGGCAGGGGCGCTGGACGATCTGCTCGCGCGGCTCGAACCGCTGCCACCGCTGGATTGGCCCCAGGCCTGTAAACAGTGGCTGCTGGGGCAGGGGCTCGACGCCGTGGCCAGCCAGAGCCTGCAGGAGCTGCTGTTCGCCTGGTCGGTCGAGCAGCAGATGCGCCGCCTATGCGCTGGCTACCAATTGCCGAGGGTCAAGGTGCGCCCGCACTGCTGGTGGGCGACCCGGCCCGAAGGACGCGCCGCGCTGCTCGAGCAGGGCCTGGAACAGGCCCTCGGCCGCGCCGCCAGCCATAGCCTGATCGACGCCGACCACCTGGGCATCGTGCGTGCGCCGCAAACCCTGGAACAGGTAAGCCGCTACTTGGTGGCGCTGGGCTGAGGGCCTGGGAAAAATAAATCGACAAATCGCTAAATTTTCTGCGCCGGCATTCGTCTTAGTGGTGGAAGTCCGAGTTAATGAGAATAATTCTGATTAGTATTTTATCTGGGGAGTGTTTGATGCAGCGCTTAGCGAAGTACCGGTTGTCAAAGTGCCCATTCAACAAGGCGCACCTGCCGCTGGCCATGGGCTATGCCCTGGCATTGCTGGCCAGCCCGCTGCAGGCGGCGGACGAGCCCGTCGAACTGGAGAGCATGCGCATCACCGGCGAGCTGGACAGCCCGGTCGGCGAAGACCAGGGCTACGTGGCGAAGAACAGCCGCAGCGCGACCAAGATCAACACGCCCCTGAACGAAACCCCGCGCTCGGTTTCGGTGGTCACCCAGGAGCAGATGGACGACCGCAACGTGCAGAGCATCAGCGATGCGCTGCGTTATGTGCCGGGCGTCCAGGCCGGTTACTTCGGTGAGGACAACAAGCAGGACTGGTTTATCATTCGCGGCTTCAAGCAGGCCAACAACGGCCTGTTTATGGACGGTTCGCGTATCTACTCCAGCGCCTTCTACAGCTGGCAGATCGACCCCTTTATGCTCGAGCGTATCGAGGTGCTCAAGGGCGCGTCCTCGGTGCTCTACGGTCAGACCCCGCCGGGCGGCCTGATCAATCTGCAGAGCAAGCGCCCGAGCGCCGAGCACAAGAATGAAGTTGGCGTTCAATACGGCAGCTATGACCGCAAGCAGCTGAGCCTGGATGTGGGCGGTAAACTCGACGAGCAGGGCGACCTGCTCTATCGCGTGGTGGCCCTGAGCCGCGACACCGGCACCCAGGTCGACGATGTGGACGCCGAGCGCCTGCTGCTGGCCCCGTCGCTGACCATGAACTTCGATGCCGATACTTCCCTGACCCTGCTGGCCAGTTTCCAGAAGGACAACTCGGACCCGCAGCTGCAGTTTCTCCCGGCCAGCGGCACCATCGCCCCCAACCCGAACGGCAAGATCGACACCGATACCGCCGTCGGCGACCCCGGCTACGAGAAGTTCAACCGCACCCAGTACACCCTGGGCTACGAATTCAACCATCGCCTCAGCGATGCCTGGGACTTCCAGCAGAACCTGCGCTACGGCCATATGGATCTGGAACTGCGTCAGCTCTACAGCCTCGGCTACGTCAACGACTCCTTCCCCGGCCTCGACCCGAGCCAGAGCCTGATCGCCCGTGGCCTGACCTACCGCGACGGCCAGGCGGACAACGTTTCGGTGGACAACCGCCTGCTCGGCAACTGGATCGGCAATGGCTGGGAGAACAGCCTGCTGCTCGGCGTCGACTACCAGCAGCTGAAGATCGACGACCGCAGCCCGGCGCGCGACGCCAGCTTCCCCAGCGTGCCGCTGCTGGATATCTACAACCCCAAGCATGCCGGCGCTGTGACCCTGCCCATCGTCGGCACCATCACCCCGACCTACGGTCAGTCGATCGATCCCGGTGCCTTGCAGCGTAAACAGACCCACGCCGATCAGATCGGTTTCTACTTCCAGGAGCAGCTCAAGCTCGATGACCGTTGGGTCTTTCTGCTGGGTGGGCGTTACGACAAGTCGCGCACCGATTTCGACAATGACAGCACCGGTGTCGGCTTCAATGTCCGCGACGAGGATTTCACCTGGAGCACCGGTGTTGCCTACATCTTCGACAACGGCCTGACGCCCTATGCCAGCTATTCCGAATTCTTCCTGCCGGTTACCGATCTGAATACCAGCATCGGCAAGCCGTTCGAGCCGGAGCAGGGCGAGCAGAAAGAGCTGGGCTTGAAGTATCAGCCGCCAGGGTTCGATGGCTCGTTCAACGTTGCACTGTTTGAGCTGACCCAGGAAAACGTCCGCAAAACCCTGACCGGAGGGATTCAGACCCAGCTGGGCGAAGTGCGCAGCCGCGGCATCGAACTGGAGGCCCAGGCCAACGTCACCGAGAGCCTGAGCCTGGTGGCCAGCTATACCAAGCTCGACCCGCAGACCACCAAAACCACCCGCGCGGCGGAGAAAGGCAAGACCCCGGCCAACGTCGCCGACGAGATGGCCTCGATCTGGGCGCGTTACCGGGTTCGTGGCGGTGTGCTTGATGGCCTGGCCTTCGGCGCAGGGGCCCGGCATACCAGCTCCAGCTACGGGGATAACACCGAAACCCTGGAAGTGCCGTCCTACACCATTCTCGATGGCATGGTCAGTTACGACTGGGACAACTTCCGGGTTCAGCTCAATGCCAATAACCTGACCGACAAGGAATACATCACCGCCTGCGACTACTACTGCTGGTACGGCAACCGTCGCAATGTTATCGCCAGTGCCAGCTATGCCTGGTAAGCCGCCCCGCAGCCTGCCGTTGCCCGATGGGCAGCGCCTGAGCCTGGCCGACGATGGCGATTGCCTGGCCCTGCGCCTGGATGAGCAGCCGCTGCTGCGCGCCCGCCGTCTGCAGCACGGCAGCAGGCAAGTGCTGCAATCTGTGGAGCTGCCCCTGCAGGCCCAGGCCGAAGCCCTGGAGCTATTGGCGTACGCCTGCTTTGCCGACGATGCCGACTGTCAGGTCGTGGCGCTGATGCTCGACGAAGTCGACCCGGCGCTGCTGGCGCGCGGCTTGTTGCTGGCGGGCGATACAGACGGTCTGTGGCTGATCGAGCGCAGCATGTTCTGGCAACTGCCGGGGCGTTTTTTGCGTGCGCTGGCCAGCGCCGGATACCCGCAGAGCCTGGTCATGCACCCGAGCGGGCGGCGTCATCCACGGCGCGCGCCGAAGCCGGTCGGCGAAGTCTATCGGCGCTTCGATGCCCGCCTCGGTGCATGGATTGCCCTGCGCAGCCTGGATATCGAGGGTGATCTGCCGCGCTTCAACCGCTGGCAGAACCACCCGCGGGTGGCGGCGTTCTGGCAGGAAGAAGGCGACCTTGAGCAGCACCGCGCTTACCTGTCCGGTTTGGCGGCGGACCCGCGCGTGTTGACCCTGGTCGGTGCCTTCGACGAGCAGCCCTTCGCCTATTACGAAGCCTACTGGGCCAAGGAGGACCGCATCGCGCCCTTCTATCCAGTCGAGGATTATGACCGCGGCATCCATATGCTGGTTGGCGAGGATGCCCACCGCGGCCCGCACAAGGTCGCCGCCTGGCTAGGTGCTCTGGTGCACTACCTGTTTCTCGACGAGCCGCGCACTCAGCGCATCGTCTGTGAGCCGCGCGCCGACAACGCGCGGATGATCCAGCACCTGCAGGCGCTGGGTTTCGCCAGGCACAAGGAGTTCGACTTTCCGCACAAACGCGCCGCACTGATGGTGCTGGAGCGCGAAGCTTTTTTTGCGCGCTGCCCGCTCTGCTGAGCCGAGGCGCGCCGCAATAACACGAGCCGCGCTTAACGCGGCCACTGATGAGGTTAGGCGGGACGCACGGCGTCCCATTACCAGCCACAGACCACAGAATCGGTGCCAGACATGAGTATTGAAACACTGGAATACGACGTAATCGGCCTGGGCTTCGGCCCGGCCAACCTGGCCATTGCCGTGGCCCTGGAAGAGGACCGACGGGTTCGCGAAGGCGGCCTGCGCTACTGCTTCCTGGAAAAGAAACCGGCCTTCGAATGGCATGGCGGCATGCTGCTGGAGGACAGCCGCATGCAGATATCCTTCCTCAAGGACCTGGCGACCCTGCGCAACCCGGCGAGCCGCTTTACCTTTATCAACTACCTGCACCAGAAGCGCCGCCTGGAGCCCTTTATCAATATCGGCAGCTTCAACCCCTCGCGCGTCGAGTACAACGACTACCTCGGTTGGGCCGCCGGCCACTTCTCCGAGCGCGTGCATTACGGCGAGGAAGTGATCGCCGTCGAGGCCATCGAGGAGCAGGGCGAGGTGCAGCGCCTGCGGGTGATCTCGCGCTATGCCGACGGCCGCACCCGAGCGCGGGTGACCCGTAACCTGGTGGTCGGCATCGGTGGCCTGCCGTCGATCCCCGAGGCGTTTCGCCCATTGCGCGACGAGCCGCGGGTGATCCATTCCTCGCAGTATCGGGAACGCATCGATGCCCTGGGTGGCGAGCACGAGCAGCCCCAGCGCCTGGCGGTGATCGGTTCCGGGCAGAGTGCGGCGGAGATCTTCAGCGACCTTACCGGGCGCTTCCCGCAGGCCGAGGTTTCCCTGATCATGCGTAGCCAGGCCTTGCGCCCGGCGGACGACAGCCCCTTCGTCAACGAGATTTTCGACCCCTCGTACACCGACCTGATCTACCAGCAACCCCATGCCGTGCGCCAGGAGCTGATCCGCGCCCACGCCCATACCAACTATTCGGTGGTCAATCTGGACCTGATCGAGCGCATCTACCAGGGCTTGTACCAGCAGTCCATCACCGGGCGCAGCACTCAGCGGCTGCTCGCCAACCGGCAGATTCATGGAGTCGAGGCCGTCGCCGAAGGTATTCGTCTGAGCCTCAGTGATAGCCACAACGGGCACAACGAGGTGCGTGAGTTCGACGGCGTGGTGCTCGCCACCGGTTACCGCCGCGACGGCCACCAGCGCCTGCTTGAAGGCCTCAGCCACTACCTGGCCGCCGGCGAAGTGGAGCGCAGCTACCGCTTGCCGACCCAGGCCGGGTTTTTCCCCAATATCTACCTGCAAGGCTGCTGCGAGGCCAGCCATGGCCTGAGCGATACCCTGTTGTCGGTGCTCTCGGTACGCTCCCAGGAGGTGGTCGACGCGTTGCTGGAGCAGGGCCGCCGACCGCGTACCCCTGCCAGCGCCTGCGCATGACGAGAGACTGAAGTTGATCCCAGCCATTGCTCCGCTGTTTCAGGGCCAGTTCGCCCACTATCGTGACGTCCTGACCCTGAGCGACGATCCCCGCCCGGCCGTGCCGGCGCGGGACTTCGTCGAGCCGCAGCGGCTGGAGGAATGGCTGCTGCGTTTCGGCCCCGAGCATGCCGATGGCGACCGCCGCGCGCTGCTGTCGCTCTGGTCGAAGTACTACTTTCTGCGCCTGATACCGCCGGTGTTGGCGGCGGGGCTGATTCTCAACTGGCGGCTGCCGCTGGATTTCGATGTGATCGAGGTGGTGGTGGGCGCCGATGGCTTGCCCGAAGCCTTCAAGCTGCCTGGCGAGGGCGAGCGCTGGAGCAATCCGCCGAGCGATGGTTTCGAGCGTTTTTCCGGCCTGCTGGACGACAACCTCGCGCCCTTTATCGCCGCCCTCAACCGCTACCGCAAGGTGGCACCGCGGGTGCTGTGGAGCAACGCCGGCAACTATGTCGAATGGTTTATGAGCACCCTGGGCCGCTTGCCGTTTCCCGCCGCGACCCTGGCCCATGGTCATGCGTTGCTGGAAACCCGGCTGCGCCCGGACGGCTCGCGCAACCCACTGTTCGAGCCGGTGCGCTATATCGAACAGGGCGAAGGCCAGACGCCATGGAGGCAGCGCCGTACCTGCTGCATCCGCAACCAGCTGGCCATGGCAATGTGCGACAACTGCCCCCACCTCGACTGCCCACCGGCGCAAGGCGCTGCTCTGGATTGAGGTCAGCTGGGATCGGCGTTACGACCGCAGGCCCGCTCTGGTAGCCCGGATGCAATCCGGGGAGCGTTTTTATCCGCACAACCTTTCCCGGATTGCATCCGGGCTACGAAGCTGCATCGGCGTAGGGCGGACATGCCGAAGGCTTGTCCGCCGTCCGGTCGCCAGCGGTGGACAAGGCTTCGCCATGTCCACCCTACCAACGCGCGCTTAACGCTTACGCAGGCACAACATAAAGTAGGTGCCGCCCACCAGTGGATGACTGCAGCCCCGCTCTGGTAGCCCGGATGCAATCCGGGGAGCGATTTTGCCCGCACAACCTTTCCCCGGATTGCATCCGGGCTACGGAGCTGCATCGGCGTAGGGCGGACATGCCGAAGGCTTGTCCGCCGTTCGGTCGCCAGCGGTGGACAAGGCTTCGCCATGTCCACCCTACCAACGCGCGCTTAACGCCTACGCAGGCACAACATAAAGTAGGCACCGCCGACCAGCGAGGCGAGCAGGCCGGCGGGGAGCTGGATCGGGAACAGCAGATTGCGTCCCAGCCAGTCGGCCAGCACCATCACCGTTGCTCCCAGCAGCGCCGCACCCAGCAGTTGCGGCATCGCGCGGGTCAGCCCAAGCAGGCGCGCCAGGTGCGGGGCGAGCAGGCCGATAAAGCTCAGTGGGCCAACGATCATCGTTGCGCCGGCGGTCAGCAGCGCCGCAAGCAGCAGCAGATAGAAACGGCTCTTGCCCAGGTGCACACCCAACGCCTTGGCGCTGCTGTCGCCCAGTGGCAGCAGTTCCAGCCAGCGTGCGCAGGGCAGGGCCGCCAATAGCAACAGCGCGGCGCATAGCAGCACGCTAAAGGCTGTCTGTGCCGTGACAAAGTAGGTCGAGCCGGATAGCCAGCTCAGCAGGTTCTGCCCACGCGGGTCGCCGCCGGCGAGGATGATCACCTGCAAAGCATCGAAAAACGCGCTGATGGCGATGCCGATCAGCAGCACCCGCTCCGGGGCGAAGCCACTGCGGCGGCTCATGCCCAGCAGCAACAGCAAGGTCAGCAGCGCGCCAAGGCCGCCGAGGGCGAGCTGCGCCGGCAGCCCGGAGTAGGGCAGTAGAAACAGCACGGCGATCAGCCCCAGCGCGGCACCGGCGCTGATCCCCAGTACTTCCGGGCTGGCCATGGGGTTGCCAGTCAGGCGTTGGATCAGCGTGCCGGCAATCGCCAGCATCAAACCGGCCGCCGCGGCTGCCGTCACCCGCGGCAAGCGCCAGTCGAGCAATTGCAGATCGCTGAGCTGCCATTGCCAGCCTTCGAGCCCCTTGCCGATGGCCAGTGCCAGCAACAGGCTGGCGACCAGCACCGCGCCCAGTTGCAGCAAGCGCAGCGTCGGGCGCGGATAACGCAGGGTTGCCGCGGCGCTTTCGCCCTGGGGTTGGCCGCCGCTCAGTTTCAACCGCGGCAGCAGCCAGAGCAGCAGCGGTGCGCCGAGCAGGGCGGTGGCGGCACCGGTGGGAATCAGCTCGGCCAGGCTGCCGGCCAGGTACTGGATGCCCAGGTCGGTGACGCACAGCAGCAGCGCCCCCAGGGCCGGAGCCCAGATCAGCCGGGCGCGCAGCGTGCGCGCGCCGAGCAGCCTTACCAGAGCCGGGGCGGCCAGGCCGATAAAACCGATCACCCCGACCACGCTGACCACGCAAGCACTGAGGAATACCGCGAGGGTCAGGCTGGAAAAACGCAGAAACTGAATCGGCACGCCGAGGCTTTTTGCGCCATTGTCGTCGAGTTCGAGCAGGCCCAGGGGGCGCAGCAAGGGCAGCAGTAGCAGCAGGCCGAGGCCCAGGCGCGGCAGGAGGAAGTCCACGCCGTTCCAGCTGTTCTGGCTCAGTGAGCCCGAGCCCCAGATAAATACCGCATTCATGTCCTGCTGCTGGATCAGCATCAGGCTGGTGTTCAGCGCGCTCAGGTACAGGCTCACCACCAGGCCGGCGAGGATCAGGGTCAAGGGTGCCAGGCCGCGCTTCCAGGCCAGGCTGAACACCAGCAACGCGGCGGCTCCGCCGCCGGCCATGGCTACCCACTCGCGGCCGATCAGCAGCAGGCCGGGGGCCCACAGGGTGGCGACCACCAGGGCCAGTTGCGCGCCGCTGGCCACACCCAGGGTGGTGGGTGAGGCCAGGGGGTTGCGCAGCACCTGCTGCATCACCGTACCGGCCAGGGCCAGGGTCGCGCCACACAATGCAGCCATGCATAGGCGCGGCAGCCAGCTGTAATGCAGCACCAGTTGGCGGATATCGCCGTCGTCCGGTTGCCAGAGCGCCTGCAGCCAGAGGGTGCCGGGCAGACGCAGGGTCAGGTCGTTGATGACCAGCGCCGCTACGCCGAGCAGGAGCAGGGCGCACAGCCAGAAGGGGCTGGCATTGAAGCCCCAGCGTGGGCCGAGCGGCAGACGGGCCACGGATTCAGTCATGACCATATTCCTCGCTCAAGCGTTGTTCGAGCAGGCCGGCGAAGCGCTCGGCGGCCAGCAACCCGTTGAAACTCCACACCGGCGGCAGGCCATACACGCGCTGCTCGCGCACCATGGGCAGGCGCTGCCACAGGGCGCTGTCGGCCAGACCTTGTTCGGTGCCGGGCGGTAGCGGTTCGAGATAGATCAGCGCGGCGGCCGGTTGTTCGCTCAGGCGCTCGATCCCCGCCTGGGTAAAGCCCCAGTAGTTGGTCGGCCCCTGCCAGGCGTTGCGCAGGCCGACGCGATCCAGCACGCCCTGGTACAGGCTCTGCTTGCCGAACAGGCGCACATGCCGGGCGTCGAGAAAGGTGGCGATATACAGCGCTGGCACTGGGTACTGGCTCAGGCGCTGGCGCACCTTTAGCAGCCTGGCCTCGACTCGCTCGATCAGGGCTTCGCCTTCGGTCTCGCGCTCGAGCAGGGCGGCCAGCTCGCGGGTGACTTGTTGCGCGCCGACATAGCCTTCCGCTTCGCGGGTGTAGATGGCCAGGGACTGCACCGGGGCGATGCGTTCGAGCTGCGCGCGGCTGGCCGCGAATTGGGGAGTAATCAG
Organism: uncultured Pseudomonas sp.; assembly: GCA_964578635.1. Taxonomy (GTDB): domain Bacteria; phylum Pseudomonadota; class Gammaproteobacteria; order Pseudomonadales; family Pseudomonadaceae; genus Aquipseudomonas. Next base: position 3,977 of record CAZOEC010000038.1, on the reverse strand, counting down.
GATCAGGTCGGGCTTGAGCTGGCTGAGCAATTCCAGATTGGGCTCGATTCGCAGGCCGAGGTCGACGACATCCTCCGGCAACGCGGGCGTGCCGACCCAGCGTCGATAGCCTTCGGTCTGCGCCACGGCGATGGGGGTGACGCCCAGCCCCAGCAGGGTTTCGGCGATGCCCCAGTCGATCACCGCGATACGTTGCGGCGGTGCCGCCTGGGCAGTGAGGCCGATCAGCAGCAGGCAGAGCGCAAGCCAGGCGCGCATCAGTTCACCACGGCGATGGGTTGGCCGGCATGCTGCAACACATTCATGGGGATGCCGTAGATGGCTTCCAGGGTGTTGTCGGTCATCAGTTCCTGCGGGGTGCCCTGGGTCAGCAGGCGGCCGCTGTGCAGGGCGATCAGGCGGTCGCAATAACGGCTGGCCATATTGATGTCGTGCAGCACGACCACCACGCCCAGGTCCAGGCGCTGGCTAAGGTCGCGTACCAGGGCCAGGACTTCCACCTGGTGGGCGATATCGAGGGCCGAGGTCGGTTCGTCGAGCAGCAGGTAGCGGCTGTCCTGGGCCAGCAACATGGCCAGCCAGACGCGCTGCCGTTCGCCGCCGGACAGGCTGTCGACCAGGCGCTCGGCGAAGCGCTCGGTATCGGTCAGGCTCAGGGCCTGAGCCACTTTTTCATGATCCTTTTGGCTGAAGCGGCCGAGCAGGCCGTGCCAGGGGTAACGACCGAAACCCACCAGCTCGCGTACCGTCAGGCTGGAAGCCGCCGGCAATTGCTGCGGCAGGTAGGCCACTTCCCGGGCAAAGGCGCGCTCCTGCCAGTCGACGAGGGGTTTGCCGTCCAGGCTCAGGCTGCCATGGCTCGGTGCCTGTTGGCGGGCCAGCAGTTTCAGCAGGGTGGATTTGCCGGAACCGTTATGCCCGATCAGGCCGACCATCTGCCCGTGGGCGATGCTCAGACTGAGCGGGTGCAGCAAGGTTCGATCAGACAAGCTGAAGCTGACGCTCTGCAGGTCGAACATACAAGGCTCCAAAAACGTTCCTGCGGCGGCGGGCAGGAAAACGCGAACCTTAATTCATAATGCTAATGCTTATCAATTGTTATGCTGTGCGAGCCGAAGGGGCGGCTGCATACAGTTCCGTAGCCTGGATGCAATCCGGGAGCGATCTTATGGCAGCTACCGCCGCCCGGATTGCATTCGATCGGCGCAACCGCTCTTATTCGCCGCGCACCTCGATACGCCGGCCACCACTGCGCTCGGCCTTGGGCAGTTCGATACGCAGCACGCCATTGCGGTAGCTGGCCGAGGCTTTGTCGGCCAGCACTGGCACTGTCAGCGGGATGCTGCGGTGGAAGCTGCCGAAGGCGCACTGGCGCACGCGGTACTGGCCGCTGCTGGACTCCTGCTCGGAGTGCTTCTCGCCGCGAACGATCAGCAGGTCGTTGCGTACTTCTATGTCCAAGTGGTGCTTGTCCAGGCCGGGGACTTCCAGGCGCACGACGAACTTGTCGTTGTCCTCGAACACATCGCCTGCCAGCAGCGCCCAGTCCGCCGAGGGGAAGTCGGCGGTTTGCGCACGCTCTGCCGGCATCTTGTCCTTGGACTATGGAGTGAAGCGGGTCAGAGTGCCGCTGGTGCGTTCGCGCAGGTGACGCCAGCCGTCGCTGAGCGAGTGCCAGGTGTCTTCCAGGCCTTGTTTCAGTTCACTGAGTCTTTCCATATCGATGACCTCCAGGTTGCGAGCGGCCGCGGCCGGCAAAATAGACGCGGCCGCTCTGGTGGTTCAGACAACCTTGACTTCGATCTTGCGCGGTTGCGCATGGGCGTGTCTGGGAATGCGCAGGTTGAGCACGCCATCGCGCAGCTGCGCGTCGATCCGCTCACTGTCCAGTTCGCTGCTCAGGCTGAAGGCTCGGCGGTAGCGCGACAGACGCACCTCGGCATAGGCCGCTTCCAGGTGCTCCGGGGCATCCTGGGCGATCTCGCCCTCGATCAGCAGGGTGTCGTTGTCGATCCGCAGTTCGAGCTTGTCCTTGGGAACGCCGGGCAGATCGGCGATCAGCAGAATGCCATCCCTGTCTTCGAATACATCCACCAGCGGTAGCAGCGTCCGGGTCTCCTCGGGGCGTTCGCTACGGCTGACTGCCTGTTTGTCGTTCATGGCGATTCCTCCTTTGTCTGCAAGGGCTACTGGATGCTGATGCGTTTGGGTTGCGCCGCCTCGTGCCGCGCCACCTTGATATGCAGCACGCCGTTGCGGTAGCTGGCTTCGACCTTGTCCGGATCGGCGTCCTTGGACAGGTTCACGGTGCGCTTGAAACGGCCGGCGAAGCGCTCGTTGGCATAGACCGAGAGGGTGCCGTTGTCGCCCGGTTTGGCGCTCGCGCGTTCACCGCTGATCGACAGCAGGCCCTGGACGAGCTGGATATCCAGCTTTGCCGGATCCAGGCCGGGGGCGAAGGCATAGACCTCGATGCTGGTCGGCGTACTGCCGACATTGATGGCCGGGAAGGCACCGCTGGCCAGGGCACGGATGCTGCCGGGCCGGCCGAGATTGGCGAAGTCGTCCTGCAGCTCGCGCTGCAGCCGTTCGAACTCGGCGAGCAGGCCGCCAGGGACGTTAAGTAGGGACTCGTACATCGCAGACCTCCTGTGGTGAGTTGACCAGAGACGTGTTTGCGGGGTTCGAGGCTGAGGCTTCGCGCCCCGTTGGGAAAAATATGTTGGCAGCCGGAAGCGGCTTCAAGGGTGGGTTTAGAACGTTGTCGAATAGCTTATGTCGGCAGGAAATAGGGCGTTGCGCGTAGATTCAATATCTATGTGCAAGCCTCAGCGGGCTTAGGAACGGGCCCTGCCAGCGATGCATTTTGTCGGCGCAGCCAATTGCGACCATGGGCCGCTCCTAGGCACGCCCTGCCGAGCGCATGGCGGCCAGCGCTGCCCTGGATGGCCGTCGGGCTACAGCGGGTGTGTAGGGTGGATGACGCATTTTTCATCCACCATCGCAGTGGTGGATGGGTGAAGCGTCATCCACCCTACGAGGCTAGAACGGTGCCGGGCACTCGAAGCGCATACGCTCGCCGGTCTGCGGGTGGGTCAGGCTGAGCATGCTGGCGTGCAGGCACAGGCGCGGATAGGCGGCCAGGGCCTGTTCGTGGGCATACAGACCGTCACCCAGCAGCGGGTGGCCGATGGACAGCATATGCACGCGCAACTGGTGCGAACGGCCGGTGATCGGCGTCAGTTCGATGCGGCAGTAATCGCCACAGCGTTCCAGCACCTTCCAGTAGGTCAGGGCGTGTTTGCCCAGCTCATGGTCGACCACATGGCGCGGCTTGGTCGGTGGGTCGTAGCGCAGTGGCAGGTCGATGCTGCCGCTGTCCAGTTCGGGCTGGCCCCAGCACAGGGCGGTGTAGGCCTTCTCGGTTTCGCGGTCGTGGAACTGCCGCGACAGCTCGCGGTGGCTGTCGGCGTCGCGGGCCAGGACGATGATCCCCGAGGTTTCCCAGTCCAGGCGATGAACGATGCGCGCTTCCGGGTAGCCGTTTTCCTGCAGGCGGGTCACCAAGCAGTCGCGGTTGTCCTCGGCGCGGCCGGGCACCGAGAGCAGCAGGGTGGGCTTGTTGATCACCAGCAGGGCGGCGTCCTGATGGAGAATTTCTACTTGGCTTAGCGGCATGGGCTTCTTGGGTGCGCGTCGGTCAGCTGGTGTAGGCGCGGGCTTGCTCGCGATGGCTTCGCGGACACGTCCGCTCCTACAGGTTCTGTGCAGGGCTGAAATAAAATGGCGGCCCTTAAGGCCGCCATCTGGTCTGGTTTCGCCTGCGGATAGGGATTAACGATCCGGCAGGGTGATGTTGAGTTCCAGGATCGAGCAGCTGCCCTGGTTTTCCAGAGCGACCTGCACATCATCGGAGCCGATGTTGACGTACTTGCGGATCACCTCCACCAGTTCCTTCTGCAAGGCTGGCAGGTAGT
>CAZOEC010000037.1:0-38084 GCA_964578635.1 uncultured Pseudomonas sp. | reverse complement strand
TCGAAACCATGGACGAAGCCATCAAGTTCCCGATCTGGACCGAGAAGAAAGGCGAGATGGAAGAAGTCGTCATCGCCGGCCCGACCTGCGACAGCGCCGACATCATGTACGAGAACTACAAGTACGGCCTGCCGCTCAACCTGTCGATCGGCGACCGCCTCTACTGGCTGTCCACCGGTGCCTACACCACCAGCTACAGCGCGGTTGAGTTCAACGGTTTTCCGCCGCTGAAGTCGTTCTTCCTCTAGGTCGCACGCTGCTGCCCCATAAACCCCGCTTCGGCGGGGTTTTGTGTTTTTTAGCGCCTGCTAGTACAGATCACGGCGATAACGGCCGCTCTGGCTGAGCAGCTCCAGCTGCTGGTCACCGAGCAATTGGCGCAGGCAGGCGTCGACATCGCGGCCCATGCCGTCGAGGCTGCCGCACAGGTAGATGGCTGCGCCATCGGTCAGCCAGGTGTGAAGAGTGGTTGCGGCATCGCGCAGGGCGTCCTGCACATAGCGCTGCGGCTGGCCGTCGCGGGAATAGCTGAGGTCGAGGCGTTCCAAATGGCCGCTGTGTTGCCAGGCGCGCAGCTCCTCGATCAGCAGGGCATCCTGGGCGGCGTGGCGTTCGCCAAATAGCAGCCAGTTGCGCGACTGTGGATATGCGGCGCGCTCCTGCAGGTGCGCACGCAGACCGGCGAGGCCGCTGCCGCTGCCGATCAGAATCATTGGCGTGGCAGCGTCCGGGCCGTGGAAGCCGGGGTTGCGGCGGATGCGTAGATCAAGCGTGCCACCCACTTCGGCATGCTGGCACAACCAGCCCGAGCCCAGGCCGGTGCTGCCGTCGGCCTGATATTGCAGGCGCACCAGCAGATCCAGTTGGCCGCTGCCATGACTGGAGGCAATCGAGTACTCACGGTGCGGCAGGGGCGTCAGTTCGGCTAGCCACTGTTCTATGGTGTTTTTCTCAGGCCGGGTTATGGGCAGGTGGAGTGTGCTCAGGGCATCGCTTAGCAACTGGCCGTCAGCCAGGCGGCTGTGCGGTTCGAGGCCCAGTTGCTGCAGGCAATCGATAACCCGTTGCGGGGCATGTCGTGGGCCGATTTCGGCAATATCGCCGGCGCGCCAGTCGACTGCTTCTGTGCTGCTCAGGCTTAGGTGGTAGATCGGCGCAGCGGCGCTGTCGGGGTTCAGGCAGCTGCGCTGCTCCAATCGCCAGGGGTGGTAGTGCGCCGGCTGCCAGTCGACAAAATCGCTGTTGCAGCTGAGGTGGCCGAGCTGCTGCTGCCAGTGGCGCAGGGTGCCGGCATCCAGGCAATCGACGCTGAGCAGGTCGAACAGTGGCTGCGCCTTGAGTGTCTGCAAGCGCTGTTGCAAGCGCTGGCCGAAGGCGCAGAACTGCGGGTAGCCGCTGTCGCCCAGGGCGAGGATGGCGAAGCGCAGTTGCGGCAGCGCTGGCAGGCTTTGCAGCGCGCGCTCGAAGCGTGCGGCGTTGTCCGGCGCTTCGCCGTCGCCGTAGGTGCTGACCACCAGCAGCAGGCGTTCGAGGCTTGCCAGCTGGGCGCTGTCGAGTTGGTTGAGGGCGATGCAGCGCGCCGGCATGCCGCTGGCGAGCAATTGCGCGCAGCTGCGTTCGGCCAATCGCTGGGCCTGGCCGCCCTGGCTGGCGTAGGCGACCAGCAGTTCGCCGGCCTGCGCCGTGCGGCGCTGTGGCCAGCAGTAGTGCAGGCACAGCGCGAGATAGGTGAAGCCGATCAGCCCTGCGCTGAGTTCGCGCGCTGGTTGCAGCCATAGCAGCACGCTTGCCAGAAACAGGCAGGCACACAGGGGCCATGCGCGTAGCCAGGGGTGTGGGGTATGCAAATGACGATGTCCTGATGCGGCGGTTGGAGCCAATAGTTGCTTGACCGCGGTGCGTACGGCGCACCCTACGTGGGGCGCTGTGCAGGGCCGTGGCCCGGATTGCATCCGGGTTACAGGTGCAAGGCTTAAGGGGCCAGCACTTCCAACGTGGCGCTGTAGGATGCGCGGCGTTCGGTGGCTGGGGCGCTGACGTCTTCTTTGCTGCTCAGCTCGGCTTCCAGCCAGTACATGCCGGCGTTCGGCCAGGTGATGCTGATCTTGCCGTTGGCATCGCTGGTGGTTTTGATCTCGCCCAGCTCGTCGCGGTAGCGGTTGCCGCCGGGGATCACGCTGACTTCCACACCTGCGGCCGGCTTGCCATCGAGCAGTAGGCTGAACTCGGCTGCTTCACCGGCGAACAGGTCGTTGGGGTGGGTGAGCGGTGCCAGCTCAAGGCCCAGGCCAGTGGGTTTCAGCACAGTAGTCGTCGGGTTGCCGGAGGTGACGAAGACTTCCATGCGGCTGCTGTTCTGCGCCACTTTCAGCTCGGAGGCATTGGCTGGCACCTGTTTGGCGAAGTCCTCGGCCGTGCCCATCCAGCGCTTGTTTTCCTGGCCTTCTTTCCAGCTGGCAAACAGGCCGCTGTTGGCGATGGCCAGCTTGTAGGTGCCTTTCTGGGTCAGGTGCAGGTCGAAGGTGCTGCGGTAACGGCCGATGCTGCCGTTCTCGGCTTTGGCGGCGCTGCCATCCGGGGCGAACAGTTGCAGAATGGCGGCCGGGCGTGGGCGCATGCCTGGTGGACCGCCGGCTGGAGTGGCATCGACGTTGCCGATGCCCTGAATGCGCAGCGGGACGTGTTCGAAGTAGAACAGGTCGTTGGACACGGCCGCATCCACGGTGATCCACGGGTCTTCACCGGACAGCACGGTGGCCGACGGCAACATCCAGGCGCGGTGGGCCTGGGCGGAAAGCGGCAGGCAGATGGCCAGGGTCAGGGCGGTCCATTTTACCAGTGGGTGCATGGCGGTTTTCCTTGAGGTGAGGTTCATGGCGTCAGTTGCAGATTGATCTGGCCCAGTTCGCTGCTGCCCTGGGCGCTGTGGCTGGCGGCTTGCTGCGGTGGCCAGGTGAAGGGCAGGCGCAGCAGTTCGCGGCCGCCGACTTCACGGGCGGCTTCCACCACCAGGCGGTATTTGCCAGGCGCGAGCTGCTTGAGCGGCGCATCGACGCTGCTGAAACTCAGGCTGTGCTTGCCCACGGCACGGGTTGCACCGCTGACGCCATCGACTGGCATCTCCAGGCTACGGCCGCTGCGCCGCCACCATTGGCGCATGTCTTTGAGCCATTTCTCGCCTTCCTTGTCCTTGAGCTTCTGGTCGTACCACACCGCCAGGTTGGCGACGTGTTTCTGGTCCGGTTGCTCCAGCCAGATGGCGACATAGGGGCGGTGATATTCGGCTACCTGCATACGCGGGATTTCCACCTCAAGCTGCAACTCGGCAGCCAGAACGGGTGTGCTCAACAGGGCGCACAGGGGCAACAGCAAGCGTTTCGGCATAAGGATGTCCTTAGTGAATAAACAGCAGAGCCAGCAGAACGGGGAGCACCAGGCCCAGGCCGAGCATCGGCCAGGTGCTGGGGCGGTTACCGGCGTAGCGTTGCAGCAGCAACAGACCGCTAAGGCAGAACACCAGGCTCAGGACGGCGAATGCATCGATAAACCAGAACCAGGCGCTGCCGGTATTGCGGCCCTTGTGCAGGTCATTCAGGTAGGCGATCCAGCCGCGGTCGGTGGACTCGAACTCCAGCGCGCCGGATTCGATATCCAGGCTTAGCCAGGCATCGCCACCGGGGCGCGGCAGGCCGATATACAACTCGCCATCCGACCATTCGGCGTCGCGGCCATCCAGGCGAATCGTCAGTTCGGCTTCCAGCCACTGACGCAGCTCCAGCGGCAGCCCCTGGCTTGGCTGTTGGTCTTGCAGCGCGGCCTGCAGCGCCTCGGGCAATTGCGCATGGTGGTTATGCACCTGCGGTTTGGCCTCGATCTGCGCGGCATGGTTGAGGGTGATGCCGGTGACGGCAAACAGCAGCATGCCGGCCAGGCACAGCGCCGAGCTGATCCAGTGCCATTGGCGCAGGGTGCCGAGCCAGGGGAGAGCGTTCATGGAGTTCGCGAGGTCAGGGAGGAGAGGGCTTCTCGGTAAGGCCCGCCATTGGGCGGGCCATATGCCGCGTTAGAACGTCAGGTTGGCCGACAGCCACAGGCGGCGACCTTCTTCCAGGGTGCCGGTGGTGGACTGCGCGGCCTGGATATAGCTGGAAGCCCAGCCGGTGCTGCCGGTATTGGTGGTGTAGGTCTTGCCCTTGGTGAAGTCCTTGTCGAAGGCGTTGTACAGGGTGGCGTTGAGGGTCAGGTTCTCAGACGCTCTGTACGATCCGCCGAGATGGAATACCTCGTAGGCCTTCAGGTCGCCGACCTGGTCCTGCAGCGCCTGGTTGGCCGCCGTGAGGTTTTCGTATTTATCGGTGAAGCGCGCACGTTCGCCGCGGTATTCACCTTTAAACCACAGGGTCAGGCGGTCAGTGGTGGTCCAGCTCAGGCGGGCGTGGGCCATATGCTCCGGGGTGTTGGTCAGCGGCGCGCCTTCATTGATGCCGCTCTTCTGTTCGCTATCGGTGTAGGTGTAATTCATCGCCAGCTTCCAGGCTGGCGCGAACTGCCAGCCGCCTGCCAGTTCCAGGCCCTGGGTTTCGGCTTCGCCGATATTGACGCTCTGGGCGAAGTTCTCCTGGGTGAAGCCGCTACCTAGGCTGATGCAACCTGGCTGGTTTGGATTGGCGGTGAAGTTGCAGTTGGCCAACGGCGTGCCGTCGTCGATCTTGTCCTTGAACTTGTTGTGAAACAGCGTGGCGTTGGCATCGAAGCCGGCCAGGTTGTCGAAGTACACCCCGAACTCGGTGTTGGTGGTGATTTCCGGTTCCAGGTCCGGGCTGCCGATGGTGATGGTGCGACCCTGGCCGGTCACGCCGCTGATGCCGTCATGCAGCTGGTTCAGCGTCGGGGTCTTGTAGCCGCGGCTGACGCCGCCTTTCAGGGTCCAGTTGTCAGTGGTGTTCCACACCAGATAAGCGCGCGGGCTGACATGGCCACCAAAGGCTTCGTGGTCTTCATAACGCGCGCCCAGGGTCAGGGCCAGGTCGTGGCGCAGACGCCATTCGTCTTCGACAAACAGGGCCCAGGAGGTTTGCTGGAAGTCTTCCGAAGCGATGCCGTCGCTGACTTCGGCGTCCCAGTACTGACCACCGATGGTGGCGATATGCGAGTCACCCAGCGGGCTGACCAGCTTGCTGTCGAAGATCAGGTCGGTGGATTTCAGCTCGCGGTCATCGCCGGCAACGATGTTTGGGTAGCCGCTATAGGCCACGCCACGGGTGCCGGGGATGGTGCGGCCGATGGTCTCGGTGGTGTTGTGGGTCAGGCTGCTGTCCAGCGTGCCGAAGCTGAGGCGCGCGGTGTGGCTGAGGGCGAGCTGATCACGTTCAAACACCAGCTCGTCGTCATAGCCGCTGATGGTATTGGGTGCATTGACGGTGCAGCCATTTATCGCATTGCCACCGCTTTTGCCATCCAGGGTGCCGAGCTGGCAGTCATCGTTGTTGTAGACCTGGCGGCCTTGCTCGAGGTCCAGGGAGAAGTCGTGATTTTCATGGGGGGTCAGGGTCAGCCGCGCCCCGGCATTGTAGTTGCGGCCTTCCACCGGGGAAGCGCCGCGCTTGCTCACGGTCGAGTCGTCGTCGAAGCTCAGGTCGGATGCGCCTCGATCGAACAGGCTGCCGCGCACGGCCAGGCCGAGCAGGTTGTCGATCAGCGGGCCGCTGGCGTACAGACTGGTGCTGCTGGTTTCGCCGTAGTCGCGATTTTCCTGGAAGCTGTGATCCAGGCTGATCGCCGCGCCCCACTCCTTGGCCACTTTCTTGGTGATGATATTGACCACGCCGCCCATGGCGTCGGAACCGTAGAGGGTCGACATCGGCCCGCGGATCACCTCGATACGCTCGATGGCCGACATGGGCGGCATAAAGCTGGTGGAGGTTTCGTTGAAGCCGTTGGGGGTGACGTTGCCCGCGCTGTTCTGCCGGCGGCCATCGATCAGGATCAGGGTGTACTCGCTGGGCAGGCCGCGAATGCTGATATTCAGGCCGCCGGTCTTGCCGGTGCCCTGGCGCACATCGATGCCTTCGACATCTTCCAGAGCCTGGGCCAGGTTGCTGTAGCGCTTCTGCTGCAACTCTTCAGCGGAAATCACGCTGATGCTGGCCGGGGCGTCGGTGATTTTCTGCTCGAAACCGGAGGCGCTGACCACCACATCTTTCAGGGCAATAGGCTCGTTGGCATGTGCGCTGGCCATAACGGCGCTGGCGAGGGTAATGGCGCTGGCCAGAACGGTGCGGTTGCGGGCGAAAGGCATCGATAACTCCAGGGGAAGGGGCGGAGAAAAGTGATGCGGATGATAATGAATTGCAAATAGGGTTCAATCCTAATGTCGCTGGCGCAGCTTTCCGCGCCGCTCAGGTGCGCCGAAAGCCAGAGCCGCTGGGGCTTTCGGCAAGATGTAAATTATGTAAGCGGGGTGCTTTTCCTGGGGCTCGACGCGGTGATGCGGAGGAAAAACAGGGGGCTGGTGGCCGGCAGTCGCGCGCGGACGCGCTGATACTTTGGTGCGGATGCTAATGCAAGTGATTCGTAACACGTGTATTGTGCGCGGCCCTGACGCTTTCACTGCGTAATTCCCCTGGAGGCCGCCCCTGTGTTCTGCCGTTCCCGTCTTTGTCTAAGCATTTCCCTGGCCTGTACGGCCCTTGCGGGTGTCCCCGTTTACGCCGAAGAGGCGGTCGAACTGGAAGCCGTCACCATCAGTGCCACCCGCGCCAAGAGTGAGGCGGGCAAGACGCCGCAGAAGATCACGGTGATTACTCGCGAGCAGATCGAGCAGCAGCTGGCGATCACTTCCGATCACGGGCAGATCCTCAGCAACCTGATTCCGTCCTATTCACCGAGCCGGCAGAAGATGAGCAGCGCTGGCGAGACTTTCCGTGGCCGCTCGGCGCTGGTGCTGATCGATGGCGTGCCGCAGTCCACGCCGCTGCGCGACAGCGCCCGCGATGGCTACACCATCGATATGGCGATGGTTGAGCGTATCGAAGTGATCCACGGGGCCAGCGCCGAGCACGGCCTGGGCGCTACTGGCGGGATCATCAACTACGTCACCCGCAGGCCCCAGGGCGGTACGCTCAAGCAGCACGCCGGGGTCAGCTTTGAAGCACCGAGCGACTATGAGTCTGCCGGCCTGGGCTACAAGCTGGATTATCGGGTTGAAGGCAACGAGGGCAGCTGGGACTACCTGGCCGCCGCCAGCTGGCAGACCCGCGGCATGTCCTACGATGCCAATGGCACCCTGATCGGCGTCGACGACACCCAGGGCGACATCATGAACTCGGACAGCAGCGACCTGCTGCTCAAGCTCGGTTACTGGTTCGACAGCGAGCAGAACCTGGAACTGATGGTCAATCGCTTCCAGATCGAGGGCGAGCACGAGTACGTCAATGTGCCGGGCAACCGCGCTGCCGGTACTCCGGCCACTTCGCGCAAGGGCAGCCCGCCGGGCGAAGCGCCGCAGAACGAGGTGCTGGCCACCAGTCTGAGCTACAAACATGACGACCTGAGCGGCAATCGCCTGAGCGCGCAGCTCTACAGCCAGCGTTTCCGCGCGCGGTTTGGCGGCAACAGCCTGGCGTCCTTCCAGGATGCCTCGATTGCGCCGGTTGGCACCCTGTTCGACCAGTCGCAGAACGAGTCGGACAAATACGGCGGCAAGTTCACCCTGAGCCGCGACGGCCTGTTCGATAACCATCTGATGCTCACCGGCGGCCTCGATGTGCTGCAGGACACTACCAGCCAGATGCTCATCGCCACCGACCGCGAGTGGGTGCCGGAAACCCAGTTTCGCAACTTCGCGCCCTTTATCCAGGCGGAAATCCGCGCCCATGAGCGCCTCACCCTGCACGCCGGGGTGCGCCACGAGTATGCCGAGCTGGAGGTGGGCAGCTTCCACACCATCGCCTCGACCACCAAGCCGGCCGGCGGTGTCAGCGTCGAGGGCGGTAGCCCGACGTTTGAGGAAACCCTGTTCAACACCGGCCTGGTGTTTCAGCTCACGGACTGGGCGCAGCTCTACGCCAACTACTCCGAAGGCTTTGGCATGCCGGATGTCGGCCGCGTGCTGCGCGGCATCAGCCAGCCGGGCATGAGCGTCGACAGCTTCCTCGACCTGCAGCCGATCGTCACCGACAACCGCGAGGTCGGCCTGCGCTTCAACCATGGTCCATTCGATGCGGAAATCGGCTACTTCGAATCCAATGCCGACCTGGGCGCGCGCCTGGAGAATGTCGGCGGGGCGTTCCAGATTCGTCGCGAACGCAGCGAAATCGACGGTATCGAGGCCACGGCCGGCTGGCAGATCAACCCCGTGCACCGCGTGCAGGCCACCTATGCCCAGGTCAATGGTCAGTCCGACACCGATGGCGATGGCAAGGTCGATACCGATCTGGACGGTGCCAATATCTCTCCGGACCGTTACGGCGTCAGCTGGCAGGCCAACTGGACCGACAAGCTGAATACCCGCCTGCAGGCCAACCACTACGCCAGCCGCGGCTTCGACGATCCGGCCCTGGATTTCGACGGCTACAGCCTGGTCGACGCCTCGCTCGGCTATCGCCTGCCGGTGGGCGAAGCCAGCCTGGGTATCGAGAACCTGCTGAACAAGGAGTATCTGAGCTATTACGCCCAGGCTGCCAGCAAGCGTGACGATCAGATGTTTATGGGCCGCGGGCGCACCGTGACTCTGGGCTATAGGGTCAGCTTCTAGCCCTGCGCTAGAGCGCCTGGCTGGCCGAGCTGGGAGTAAAAAACGCCGTGAATAGTCACGGCGTTTTGCATTGCGCTTGCGGCTTCCCGGGGCAGGGTTTGCGAGGCCCTGGGGGGTGAAACTGTGAGGCATGGCAAAGCGCCATAATATTTACTGGCAATCAATTGTATTCGTATTTAGCAATGGTTATCATGCGCGCCGATTCAACCACCTGCCGCGCTCCTCCTGCCGGTCGCTAATGGCGCTGCACGGGAGGCCTTTCTTCTGTTGGGGATAAGCATGACCATTCGTAGTCGCAAGCACCAAAAAGTCAGTCATCTGGCAGCGCTGATCGCAGCCGCTATCCCGGGCATGGCATTTGCCCAGACAGAAGAGGCGGGGGGCGAATTGAACCTGCCGGAGATGGTCGTGACCTCGAAAACCGAGGTACCGTACAAGGCTGACAAAAGCGCCAACAGCAAGCTGACCCAGCCGCTGCTCGACACGCCGAAGACCGTGCAGGTGATCAAGAAGGAAATGCTCCGCGAGCAGGGTGCCAACAGCCTGATGGAAGCGCTGCGCAACACCCCCGGTATCACTATGCAGCTGGGCGAGAACGGCAACACCTCGGCCGGTGACACCTTTATGATGCGCGGCTTCTCCACCCAGCAATCGACCTTCGTCGACGGCGTGCGCGACCTCGGCGCGGTGAGCCGCGATGTGTTCAACCTCGAGCAGGTTGAAGTGGTCAAGGGCGCTGCCGGTTCCGATATCGGTCGCGGCGCGGCCTCGGGTTATATCAACCTGATCTCCAAGCTGCCGACCCTCGAAGATGCCATCAGCGGCACGCTCGGTTACGGCACCGCCGACAACAGCAATATGACTGCCGATATCAATCAGACCCTGGGCGACAACTCGGCCTTTCGCCTCAACCTGATGCGCCGCGACGGCGGTGTAGACGGCCGCGACTATGTGGAAAACAGCAGCTACGGCGTAGCGCCTTCGATTGCCTTCGGCCTGGATACCGACACCCGCCTGTACCTCTACTCGCAGCATGTACGCCAGGACAACCAGCCCGATGGCGGTATCTCGACCATCGGCATGAAGGGCTTCTATAACGCCGATGCCGCATTGAATGGCGGGCGCAAGGTTGATCGCGAGAACTACTACGGCAGCAAGGGCGACTACGAGGAAGTCGACGGCGATATGCTGACCATCAAGCTCGAACATGACCTCAATGACGTCACCACCCTGCGCAATATCTCGCGTTACGGCAAGACTACGACCGACCGCATCCTCACCGGGGTCAATACGCTAACCGCGGTGACTGCCGACCCGTCCAGCTGGACGGTAAGCCGCTCGCGCCAGCTGACCGACCAGGAGAACGAGATTCTCGCCAACCAGACCAGCCTGAACACCGAGTTCAGCACCTTCGGTCTGCGCAATAGCCTGGCCTCGGGCATCGAGTTTATGCGTGAAAGCCAGCGCACCGAAGCCGGTGCCACCACTGCGCAGACCATCGACGGCGTGCTCTACCCAGCGGTATTGCTGCCGGCGGCCAACCTCTACAACCCCAGCGTGCACGACAGCATGGGCAAGCCATACAAGACCGGTGCCTTTGTCGACGGCGAAACCACCACCGCGGCCATCTATGCCTTCGATACCCTGCACCTGAACGAGCAGTGGCTGGTTAACGCCGGCCTGCGCTACGAGCACTACGACACCGAGACCAAGTCCGCGGCCGTGACTTCCGAGGTGCTGGTGCCCAGCCGTATGAAGAACTCCGATGACCTGTGGAGCTGGAATACCGGCCTGGTGTTCAAACCGCTGGAGAACGGCAGCATCTACCTGTCAGTGGCCAACTCGCTGACACCGCCGGGCAGCTCCAACTTTGCCCTGTCCTCCTCGGCGTCCAACGATAACCAGCCGAACCTGGACCCGCAGGAAACCAAGCATGTCGAACTGGGCACCAAGTGGGACCTGCTGGATGAGCGCCTGAACCTCTCCGCGGCGGTATATCGCACCGAGAACTCCAACCAGGTTTCCTACGATGCCCTGAGCGGCACCTATACCCAGGACGGCACGATTCAGGTCAAGGGCGTCGAGCTGGCGCTGGTCGGTCAGATCACCAACTTCTGGCAGGTGTCGGCAGGTGTTGCCAGCATGGATTCCAAGCAGATCGATCAGGTCAGTCGGAATAACTCGGGCGTGGTCACCGAAAATACCGGGGTGCGCTGGTCGCCCGATCTCACTGCGACCTTCTGGACTTCCTACACCCTGGGCGATTTCACCCTGGGCGGCGGCGCGCGTTATGTCTCCGAACAGGATCGCGTAATCGCCAAGGATGCCGACCGCGACACCAGCAATATGCCAAGCATTCCCTCTTACTGGGTGGCGGACATGATGGCTGCCTATCGGGTTAACAAGAACCTCAACCTGCGCCTGAACGTCTACAACCTGTTCGATGAGGACTACATCGCGACCCTGAACAACAACGGTTCGCGCATGGTGTTGGGCACGCCGCGTTCGGCGATGCTGAGCTCCGAGTTCAGTTTTTAAAGTTCATTCGCATCAATCAGGCCCGCGCACTGCGCGGGCTTCTTGCGTTGTACCGATGAGGGTTTCCCGATGCTGCTGCATATCCCCCAGGTGCTGAGTAAAACGGAAGTCGCCGCCCTGCGCGCCGAACTGGCGGCCCATGCCTGGGTCGATGGCGTGCAGACCTCCGGCGCGCAGGCGGCAAGCCTCAAGCAGAATCTGCAGTTCCCGGCGGATTCGCCGGCCTTCGCCGGGCTGGCGCAGCGCGTGGCCGATGCCCTGGCGCGCCATCCGCTGTTCGTCTCCGCCGTGCTACCGCGGCATATGCTGCCGCCGATGTTCAACTGTTACAGCGGCGGCGGTCGCTACGGCAACCATGTGGACAACGCCCTGCAGCGTGATCGCTTCAGCAATGATCAGGTGCGTACCGATGTTTCCACCACGGTGTTTCTCAGCGAACCGGACGAGTACGACGGCGGCGAGCTGATAGTCGAGGACACCTACGGCGAGCACGAGATCAAGCTGGAAGCGGGCGATGCCATTATCTATCCCGCCACCAGCCTGCACCGGGTCGAGCCGGTGACCCGCGGCGCGCGCATCGCCTCCTTTCTCTGGACGCAAAGCCGGGTGCGCGATGCCTGGCAGCGCAAGATGCTCTTCGATCTGGATATGACCATCCTCAAGCTGCGCCACGATCTGGGCGACAGCGCCGAGGTGGTGAGCCTGACCGGCACCTATCACAACCTGCTACGGCAGTGGGCGGACTGAGATGGCCTTGAGCGAACCCCTGAGCGTTATCCCGGCCGATCTGGTCGCGGCCTGCGATTATCAGCGCTATGCCCTGCAGCGCCTGGATGCCAACGCCCTGGCCTACCTGCAAGGCGGTGCGGCGGATGAGCTGACCTGCCAGGCCAATCTGGATGCCTGGCGCGACTGGGCCATAGTGCCGCGCCTGCTGCGTGACCTGCGTGGTGGTCACACCCGCTGCACCTTGCTCGGCGATGAGCTGCAGCACCCCATATTGCTCGCCCCGGTGGCCTATCAGCAGTTGTTTCACCCTGAGGGCGAGTCGGCCAGCGCCCTGGCGGCCGGCGTGATGGGCGGTGCCGCGCTGCTCAGCTCGTTCGCCTCCACACCGCTGGAAGAGGTTGCCGAGGCAGCACCCGGCCCGCTGTGGTTCCAGCTCTATTGGCAGGGCGACGGTCCTGCGACCCTGGCGTTGGCGCAGCGCGCCGAGGCCGCAGGTTATCGCGCTCTGGTCTTGACGGTGGATGCGCCGGTGTCGGGGCTGCGCAATCGCGAACAGCGCGCGGGTTTTACCCTGCCGGATGGCATCGCCGCGGTGAATATCGGCAAACCGCCGGTTGTGCCTCAGGTGCCGCCCGGCGGCAGCGCGGTATTCGACGCCATGCTGGCCCTCGCGCCGACCTGGGACGATGTGCGCTGGCTCTGTCGGCAGACCCGTTTGCCGGTGCTGCTTAAGGGCATCCTGCATCCAGGCGATGCGCGCCTGGGCGTGGACGCGGGGGCGGCGGGGATCATCGTCTCCAACCACGGCGGCCGGGTGCTGGACTCGCA
Source organism: uncultured Pseudomonas sp. (assembly GCA_964578635.1). Lineage (GTDB taxonomy): Bacteria > Pseudomonadota > Gammaproteobacteria > Pseudomonadales > Pseudomonadaceae > Aquipseudomonas. The sequence goes on along the minus strand of CAZOEC010000037.1, from coordinate 25,234 downwards.
ATGGCCGGCGCTCAGGGCCTTGCCCGGGATCCGCGGCGAGCTGGGCGCGGATGCGCTGATTCTGCTGGATGGCGGCATCCGCCGTGGCACCGATGTGTTCAAGGCCCTGGCGCTGGGAGCCGACGCGGTGCTGATTGGCCGGCCCTATATCCATGCCCTGGCCACGGCCGGTGCGCTGGGCGTGGCGCATCTGCTCAAGCTGCTGCGCGAGGAGCTGGAAGTGAGCATGGCCCTGAGCGGCTGCCGCGAGCTGTCCTGCATCGGCCCGGACGCGCTGCAAGCGCTCAAGGGGTGAGCGCGGGCTATGTAAATTTGCGGTAAAGCCCTGGTTGCCGAAAGCAAATGCAACTTCTTCTCAAATAGAATCGCGCCGCAGTGATAACCGCGGTGGCCGTCACGACTGTCAGGTAGCTTCTCGTGTTCAAGAAAATTCTCTTCCAACTGCACTGGCTGCTCGGCATCAGCGCGGGGCTGGTGCTGGCGCTGATGGGCCTGACCGGCGCGGCCTATTCGTTTCAGGACGAATTGCTGCGCGCGCTTAATCCCGAGGTGTTGCAGGTTGAAGTGCAGGTCGGCGGGGTGCTGACACCTGACGTGCTGGTGCCGCGTATCGAGGCGGCCACTCAACAGCGCGTGGTGCGCCTGAACCTTGAGGCGGCTGCCGACCGCGCCGGGCGGGTCATGTTTGCGCCGCCGGCGGGCGAGCGCCGTGGCGAGGCGCGCTATTTCGACCCCTACAGCGCCGAGCTGTTGGGCGAGCCCAGCGGCCAGGGCTTTTTCGACCTGATGCTGGAGCTGCATCGCTTTCTTGCCATGGGGGAGTACGGCAAGCAGGTCACCGCCGCCAGCACCCTGGCGCTGATCTTCTTCTGCCTCTCCGGCCTCTACCTGCGCTGGCCGCGCCAGGCCTTGAACTGGCGCGCCTGGCTGACCCTGGACTGGGCCAAACGCGGTCGCGCGTTCAACTGGGATCTGCATGCGGTGGCCGGCACCTGGTGCCTGGCGTTCTATCTCTGTGCGGCATTGACCGGGCTGTACTGGTCCTACGACTGGTACCGCGAAGGGCTGACCGCGCTGCTCAGCAGCGAGCCTGCTGGCGAGCAGCGCAAGCGTGGCGGCCGGCCAGCTGCCGGAGCCGTGCCAGAGGTGAATTACCCGGCGCTCTGGGCCGGCCTGCAGCAGGCCGCCGGGCCGCAGATGACGGCCTACAGCCTGCGCCTGCCGGCCAGCGCCGAGCAGCCGGCGACGGTGTTCTATATGCGTGACGACGCGCCCCATGAGCGCGCCTTCAATCAGCTCAGCCTGGATGGGCAAAGCGGCGCGGTGAAACAGCACAAACGCTATGACCAGCAGGCCTTTGGCGATCAGCTGCTGACCAGCATCTATGCCCTGCACGTGGGCAGCTACTTCGGCCTGCCCGGGCGCATCCTGATGTTTCTCGCCAGCCTGAGCATGCCGCTGTTCGCCATCACCGGCTGGTTGCTCTACCTCGACCGTCGGCGCAAGAAGCGCGCGATGCTCAAGGCCCGTGGCGCGTTGCAGCCGAATACGCAACCGGGCAATGGCTGGCTGATCGGCTTTGCCAGCCAGAGCGGTTTTGCCGAACAGCTGGCCTGGCAAACCGCCGGGCAACTGCAGGCCGCCGGCCTCGCCGTCAGCGTGCAACCCTTGGCCAAACTCAACGAGCAGATGCTGCGCCAGGCGCACAACGCGCTATTTGTGCTGAGCACCTTTGGCGACGGCGAGGCCCCTGACAGTGCCCGCGGCTTCGAGCGCAGGCTGCTCGGTCAGGCCCTGGACCTGCCGCAGCTGCGTTACGCCATGCTCGCCTTGGGCGACCGTCAGTATCAGCATTTCTGCGGCTTTGCCCTGCGCGTACAGGACTGGCTGGCGCGGCAGGGCGCGCGCAGCCTGTTCGATGCAGTGCAGGTCGACGCCGCCGATACCAAGGCGCTGGCCAGCTGGCAGCGTCAGCTCGGCGAACTGACCGGTGCTCAGCCGCTGCATCAGGGCGAAACAGCCTATGGCCTGTGGACCCTGACGCGCCGCGAGCTGCTCAACCCCGGCAGCCAGGGTGCGCCGACCTACCTGCTGGCATTGCGTGCCGCACAGCCGACTAACTGGAGTGCCGGCGATATTCTCGAAGTGCCGCCACGCCACAGCGACGCCACCGTACAGGCCTGGTTGCAGGCCCATGCGCTGGATGGCAGTCAGGCAGTCAATCTCGATGGCCTGAGTCAGTCGTTGCAGCAGGCATTGCGCGGCAAGCAGTTGCCCGAGCAGTTCAGCCATCTGGTTGGTCTGCACGCCCAGGCCTTGCTGGATGCGCTGGTGCCGTTGGCTGCGCGGGAATACTCCATCGCCTCCTTGCCCAGCGACGGTGAGCTGGAGCTGATCGTGCGCCAGGAGCGGCATGCCGATGGCTCACTGGGGCTTGGCTCCGGCTGGCTGAGCGAAGGCGCGGCGCTGCACGGCCAGTTGCTGGCGCGGGTGCGGCGTAACAGCGCCTTCCATGCGCCGGAGGATGCGCGGCCGCTGATCCTGATCGGCAATGGCACCGGCCTGGCCGGGCTGCGCAGCCTGCTCAAGGCGCGGATCGTCGCCGGCCATACGGCTAACTGGCTGCTGTTCGGCGAGCGCAACGCCGCGCATGACTTCTATTGCCAGACGCAGCTGCAGAGCTGGCTGGCCACTGGTGATCTGGCGCGTCTGGATGTGGCCTTTTCCCGCGATCAGGCCGCCAAGGTCTATGTGCAGGACCGTCTGCGTGAAGCTGCCGAGCCGCTGCGCGAATGGCTGGCCGAGGGCGCGGCGATCTATGTCTGCGGCAGCCTCGAGGGTATGGCGGCCGGGGTGGATCAGGTGCTGCGCGAATTGCTGGGCGAAGCCGCAGTCAATGCGCTGCGCGAAGAGGGCCGCTATCGCCGCGACGTGTATTGAGCCCTGCCCCGGCCACCCCGTGGCCGGGGCCAAGATCGCAAAGTGCGCGGTTGCGACTGGTGCCGTTGCGCCTGTGGCTCTAAGCTTGGGGCCATGAAAAGAATCCTGCTGAACTGCGATATGGGCGAAAGCTTCGGCGTCTGGAACATGGGCGACGATGCCCATGCCATGCCGCTGATCGATCAGGCCAACCTGGCTTGCGGCTTTCATGCCTCCGACCCCATGACCATGCTGCGCACCGTCGAGCTGGCGGTGCAGCATGGGGTGAGCATCGGCGCGCATCCGGCCTATCCCGATATGGTCGGTTTCGGTCGCCGGCATATGGCTTGCTCACCCTACGAGGTGACCGCCCTGGTGCTTTACCAGGTCGGCGCGCTGGATGCCTTCTGCCGCGCCGCCGGCACCCGCCTGGCCTACGTCAAACCCCATGGCGCGTTGTACAACGACCTGGTGCGCGACGATGCCCTGTTCTCGGCGGTGCTGGACGCCTGCGCCAGTTATCGTCAGGGTCTGCCGCTGATGACTTTGGCCCTGACCGACAACGCCCGCGAGCTGCGCCTGGCTGATGAAGCCGATGTGCCACTGTTGTTCGAGGCCTTCGCCGACCGTGCCTACCTGGCCGATGGGCAGCTGGCCCCGCGGCGGCTGTCCGGGGCGGTGCATCGCGATCCGCAGCGGATTCTCGAACAGGGCCTGGCGATTGCCCGCGGCGAGCCCTTCGCCGATATCGATGGCAAGCCCTTGCAGCTGCGCGCCGACAGCCTCTGCGTGCATGGCGACAACGCCGATTCACTGGCCGTGCTGCGGCGTTTGCGGGCCATGCTGGACGCCTCGTGATCCGCATCGAGCCGGCCGGTGCCGAAGCGCTGCTGCTGGTGCTGGCCGAGCAGCCGGATGCACACCTGGCGCAGCGCCTGGCCCTGCTGGCCGAACGTATCCGCGGCGAACTCGGCCCCCTGCTCACCGATCTGGTGCCCGGCTGGACCAGCCTGTTGCTGCACTACGACCTGACCCGCACCGATCACCTGCAACTGGCCGAGAAGCTCAAGCCGCTGCTGGAGCGCTGGATCGACCAGCCCTTGAGCGAGCGGGCGGGGCGTCTGCATGAAATCCCCATCTGCTACAACGGCGAAGACCTGGCCGAGGTGGCGCGCCTGTGTCGCCTGGATATCCAGCAGGTGATCGCGCTGCATGGCGCGCCCGAGTACCGGGTCGGGGCCATCGGTTTTGCTCCCGGCTTCGCCTACCTGGGCGAGCTGCATCCGCGTCTACTCTTGCCGCGCCGCGCCACCCCGCGGCTGGCGGTGCCGGCCGGTAGCCTGGCCATCGCCGAGCGGCTGACGGCCATCTATCCGCAGCGCTCACCCGGCGGTTGGCACCTGCTTGGGCGTTGCCCCTGGACCCTGTTCGACGCCACCCGCGAGCCGCCATGCCCCCTGGCCCTGGGCGACCGGGTGCGTTTCCGCGCGATCGACGAGCGCAGCTTTATCAGCGAGGGTGGTCAGCCGTGAAGGGCCTGCGGGTATTGAAGCCCGGGCCGCTGAGCCTGCTGCAGGATGGCGGTCGCCAGGGCTGGCAGCACCTCGGCGTATCGCCGGCCGGGCCGCAGGACTTGCATGCGGCGGCCTGGGCCAACCGCCTGCTGCACAACCCCTGGGGCACGCCGCTGCTGGAAATCGCCTTGGGCGATGTCGAACTGCAGGCCGAGCGTGACACCTGGCTGGCGGTTTGTGGCGCGGATATGCCGCTAAGCCTGGATGGCCAGGTGTTACCGCTCTGGTCGCGTTTCCCGGTGCGCGCCGGGGCGTGCCTGACACTGGGCTTTGCCCGCAGCGGCCAGCGCGCCTACCTGGCGGTGGCCGGAGGCTTTCGCGCCGCGCCGGTACTGGGCAGCGTCAGTGCCCAGCAACGCGAGGGCCTCGGCGGCCTGGACGGCCAGGGTTCGCCGCTGCAGACGGGGGATCGGCTGCCCTGTGGTAGCGGCGGCGTATTCAGCCATCCGGCCAGCGTGCCCTGGCCCTACCGCCCGGACTATCGTGGCAAGCCCCTGCTGCGGGTGATTACCGGCGGCGATGCGGCGAGCTTCGATGAGGATCAGTTGCAGGGCTTTTTCGCCCAGGCCTGGCAGCTCAGCCCGCATTCCGATCGGATGGGCGCGCGGCTGCTGGGCGAGCCGCTGCAGGTGCCGGCGCGCGAGTGGTCCCTGGGCGTCGGCCGCGGGGCCATCCAGGTGCCGCCGGACGGTCAGCCGATCATTCTCCAGGCCGATCACCAGACCATGGGCGGCTACCCGCTGCTGGGCTGGCTGCACCCGCTGGACCAGAGCCGCCTGGCGCAATGCCCGGCGCACCAGGAGGTGCGCTTTACCCCGGTCAGCGTCAGCGATGCCCAGGCTGAGCTGCGTGAGTTTTATCGGTTTTTTGGCCGTTAGCGCGGGCCCTGTGCAGATCGCGGCCAAGGCCGCTCCGACAGGGGGCGCTTTTGTAGGAGCGGCCTTGGCCGCGATTTTCTGCGTTGATCAGTTCGTAGCGCGTTGGGCTTCGCGGAGCTCAGCGCCAACCTACAACTGTTTAGCCATTGATCATCTCCGCATGGTGGCAAGCCACCTGCCGTGCATCCAGCAATCGCAGTGCCGGCTGTTCCACCCGGCAGCGTTCGCTGGCATGCGGGCAGCGTTGGTGGAAGGCGCAACCGCTGGGTGGCGACAGCGGGTTGGGCAGCTCGCCACTGATCTTGATCTTCGGTTTGCTCGGATCAGGGTGGATGGTCGGCGTTGCCGACAGCAGCGCCTGGGTATACGGGTGCAGCGGGCGGTTGTAGATCAGCTCGCTGGGGCCCATTTCCACTGGGCGGCCGAGGTACATCACCAGTACATCGTCGGCCACATGGCGTACCACCGAGAGGTTGTGCGAGATAAACACGTAGCCGGTGTTGAACTGCTCCTGCAGGTCCATAAACAGGTTGAGCACCTGGGCCTGGATCGACACGTCCAGCGCCGAAGTCGGCTCGTCCGCCACCAGCACCTTGGGTTGCAGCATCATGGCGCGGGCCAGGGCGATGCGCTGGCGCTGGCCGCCGGAGAACATATGTGGGTAGCGCTGGTAATGCTCGGGGCGCAGGCCAACCTGCTGCATCATCGCCTGCACCCGTTCGCGCCGTTCCAGGCGCGACAGGCCGGTGTTGATCAGCAGCGGCTCGCCCAGTTGATCGCCGACCTTCTGCCGTGGGTTGAGCGAGGCGTAGGGGTTCTGAAAGACCATCTGCACATCACGGCGCAGCTGTTTGCGCTGGGCCTTGTTGGCACCAGTCACTTCCTGCCCGGCGATCTGCAGCGAACCTGAGCTGGGCTCCTCGATCAGCGTCAGGGCGCGGGCCAGGGTGGATTTGCCGCAGCCGGACTCGCCGACCACCGCCAGGGTCTTGCCGGCTTGCAGTTCAAAGGACACGCCATTCAGCGCCTGCACCTGGGCGTTGGGCTGAAACAGGCCGCGGGAGATTTCGTAGTGACGGGTGAGGTCGCGAGCAGTCAGGACGGCGCTCATCAGGCCACCTCCGCAGTCAGGTTGAGCGGGTAGAAGCAGCGCGCCGCGCCACGTTCATGGGCATCCAGGCTCGGCCGTTGTTCACGGCAGTGCGCCTGGGCGTAGGGGCAGCGTGGTGACAGCAGGCAGCCCAGCGGCCGGTCATAGCGGCCCGGGACGATGCCGGGCAGGGTGGTCAGGCGGCGCTGGCCCTGGCTGTGTTCGGGAATCGCCTTGAGCAGCGCCTCGGTGTAGGGGTGGCTGGGCGCGGTGAACAGCTGCGGCACGTTGCCGATCTCCACCGCTTGCCCGGCATACATTACGCAGACCCGCTGCGCGGTTTCGGCGACCACGGCCAGGTCGTGGGTGATCAGCACCAGGCCCATGTCCTGTTCGCGTTGCAGGTTGACCAGCAGGTCCATGATCTGCGCCTGAATGGTTACATCCAGCGCCGTGGTCGGCTCGTCGGCGATCAGCAGTTTCGGTTCTGCGGCAATCGCCATGGCAATCGCCACCCGTTGGCTCATGCCACCGGACAGCTGGTGCGGGTAGGCATTCAGGCGGCTGGCGGCGGCGGGGATTTCCACCCGGTCGAGCAGTTGCAAGGCGCGCTGGCGGGCGGCCTGGCCTCGGAGATTCATGTGCTGGTGCAGCACTTCCTCGATCTGGTAACCCACGGTAAAGCTGGGGTTGAGCGCGGTCATCGGGTCCTGAAAGATCATCGACAAATCCTTGCCGACGATATGCCGTCGCTGACGGCCCTTGAGGCGCAGCATGTCGGTGCCGTCGAACTGCAGGCTGTCAGCCGTGACGATGCCGGGTGCGTCGATCAGGCCCATCAGCGCCATCATGGTCACCGACTTGCCGGAGCCGGACTCGCCGACGATGGCCAGCACTTCGCCTTTTTCCACGCTCAGATCGAGGCCGTCGACCACCGGGATGGCCGTGGCGTCGCCGAAGCGCACGCTGAGGTTTTTGATATCCAATAGGCTCATGCGGGGTTCCTCACTGCGCATTCTTGAGTTTCGGGTCGAGTGCATCGCGCAGCCCGTCGCCCATCAGATTGATCGCCAGTACGCTGAGCAGGATGGTCAGGCCCGGCAGGCTGACCACCCACCAGGCGCGCTCGATATAGTCGCGCGCCGAGGCCAGCATGGTGCCCCACTCAGGCGTCGGCGGTTGTACGCCGAGGCCGAGAAAGCCCAGAGCCGCAGCATCGAGAATCGCCGAGGAAAAGCTCAGGGTGGCCTGCACAATCAGCGGTGCCATGCAGTTGGGCAGCACGGTGATAAACATCAACCGTGGCAGGCTGGCACCGGCCAGGCGTGCGGCGGTGACATAGTCGCGGTTCAGCTCGCCCATCACGGCGGCGCGGGTCAGGCGCACATAGGACGGCAGCGAGACGATGGCGATGGCGAAGATGGTGTTGATCAGCCCTGGGCCGAGGATGGCGACGATGGCCACCGCCAGCAGCAGCGAGGGCAGGGCCAGCATGATGTCCATCAGGCGCATGATCGACGGGCCGAGCAGGCGCGGAAAGAAGCCGGCGACCAGCCCGAGAAGGATGCCGGGGATCAGCGACATCAGCACCGAGGCCAGACCGATCAGCAGCGACAGTCGCGCGCCATGGATCAACCGCGACAGCAGGTCGCGACCCACTTCATCGGTGCCCAGGAGAAACTGCAGCTGGCCACCTTCCAGCCAGGCCGGTGGGGTGAGTAGAAACTCGCGGTATTGCTCGCTGGGGTCATGCGGCGCGATCCACGGCGCAAACAGCGCGCAGATCACCAGCAGGATCATAAACGCCAGCCCGGCGACTGCGCCCTTGTTGTGGGCGAAGGCCTGCCAGAACTCCTTGAGCGGTGAGGGGTAGAACAGCGACTGGTCGAGTGTGGCTTGCGTGGTCATTGGGCTCTCCTTAGCGCTGATGGCGAATGCGTGGGTTGGCCAGTCCGTAGAGGATGTCCACCACGAAGTTGACCAGGATCACCAGGCAGGCGATCAGCAGAATGCCGTTCTGCACCACCGGGTAGTCACGCGCGCCGATCGACTCGATCAGCCATTTGCCGATACCCGGCCAGGAGAAGATGGTTTCGGTCAGTACCGCGCCCGCCAGCAGCGCGCCGACCTGCAGGCCGAACACCGTGAGCACCGGGATCAGTGCATTGCGCAGGCCATGCACAAACACCACGCGGGCCGGCGACAGGCCCTTGGCGCGGGCAGTGCGCACATAGTCCTCGCGCAGCACTTCGAGCATTGCCGAGCGGGTCATCCGCGCGATGACCGCCAGCGGGATAGTGCCGAGCACGATGGCCGGCAGGATCAGATGGCGCAGGGCATCGACAAAGGCCCCGGGCTCGTCCGCCAGCAGGGTGTCGATCAGCATAAAACCGGTGACCGGCGGGATGTCGTAAAGCAGGTCGATACGTCCGGACACTGGCGTCCAGCCCAGCCATACCGAGAAGAACATGATCAGCAGCAGGCCCCACCAGAAAATCGGCATGGAGTAGCCGGCCAGCGAGATGCCCATCACCCCATGGTCGAACAGCGAGCCCCGTTTCAGTGCAGCAATCACCCCGGCGATCAGCCCCAGGCTGCCGGCGAACAGCAGGGCGGCGAGGGACAATTCCAGGGTGGCGGGGAACAGGGTGGTGAACTCGCTCCATACGCTTTCGCGGGTACGCAGCGATTGGCCCAGGTCACCCTGGGCGAGTTGGCCGATATAGTCGAAATACTGGGCGTAGAGCGGCTTGTTCAGGCCCAGGCGCTCCATGGCCTCGGCGTGCATCACCGGGTCGACGCGGCGCTCACCCATCATCACTTCCACCGGGTCGCCGGGGATCATGCGGATCAGCGCAAAGGTCAGCAGAGTGACACCGAAAAAGGTGGGGATCAGCAGCCCCAAACGGCGGGCGATAAAGGACAGCATAGGAATGGGTGCTCCCGTGTGCACTCGGTTGCAATGGCCGGGCGCTGTTATGCGGGTGGTGTCCGCTTGGCGGGCCAGGACAGCGGCCGCCAAGCGGAGTGCGGCGCGCTGTTACTTGACGCCGACGCCGTAGAAGGAGTTCAGCGCGAACGGGCTGATGCGGAAGTCTTCAACCTTCTTGCTCATCGGCTGATAGACCGTGGAGTGGGCGATCGGGGTGATCGGCACTTCGCGCTTGAGAATCACCTGAGCCTGCTTGTACAGCTCGGTGCGCTCAGTGGTGTCGGTCACGCGCTTGGCGGCTTTCACCAGCTTGTCGTAGTCGGCATCACACCACTTGGAGAAGTTGTTGCCGTCCACTGCGTCGCAGCCGTAGAGGGTGCCCAGCCAGTTGTCCGGGTCACCGTTGTCGCCGCTCCAGCCGATCAGCATGGCGTCGTGTTCGCCGGCCTTGGCGCGCTTGAGGTATTCGCCCCATTCGTAGCTGACGATCTTGGCCTTGATGCCGACCTTGGCCCAGTCGCTTTGCAGCATCTCGGCCATCAGCTTGGCGTTGGGGTTGTACGGGCGTTGCACCGGCATGGCCCACAGGGTGATCTCGGTGCCTTCCTTGATACCGGCGGCCTTGAGCAGCTCCTTGGCTTTTTCCGGGTTGTAGGCTGGGTCCTTGATGCTTTCATCGTAGGACCACTGGGTCGGCGGCATGCCGTTGACCGCCAGCTGACCGGCGCTCTGGTACACCGCGTCGATGATCCCTTGCTTGTTCACCGCCATGTCCAGCGCCTGGCGCACTTCGAGCTTATCGAACGGCGGGTGGGTGACGTTGTAGGCGATATAGCCGACGTTGAAACCGGCCTGTTCGGGCATGTCCAGGTTCGGGTCTTTTTTCAGCGAGTCCAGATCCGCCGGGCGCGGGAACAGGGTGACCTGGCATTCGCCGGCTTTGAGTTTCTGCATGCGCACCGAGGCGTCGGTGTTGATGGCGAAGATCAGGTTGTCGATCTTCACCTCATCGGGTTGCCAGTATTCCTTGTTGCCCTTGAAGCGGATTACCGCGTCCTTCTGGTAGCGGCTGAACACGAATGGGCCGGTGCCGATGGGCTTCTGGTTGATATCGGCGGCCTTGCCGGCCTTGAGCAGGCTATCAGCGTATTCGGCGGACTGGATCGAGGCAAAGCTCATCGCCAGGTTCTGGATAAAGGCAGCGTCCACTTCGTTGAGGCTGAACTTGACGGTCATGTCGTCGAGTTTTTCGATCTTGGCGATATTCGCGTCCATACCCATGTCGGTGAAATAGGGGAATTCCGAGGGGTAGGCTTTGCGGAAGGGGTGATCCTTGTCGAGCATGCGCTGGAAGGTGAACAGCACGTCATCGGCGTTGAAGTCGCGGCTCGGCTTGAAGTATTCGGTGGTGTGGAATTTAACCTTGGGGCGCAGGTGGAAGGTGTAGCTCAGGCCGTCTTCACTGATGTCCCACTTCTCGGCCAGGCCAGGGATCACTGCGGTGCCGCCACGCTCGAACTGGCTCAGGCGGTTGAATACGGTTTCCGCTGCGGCATCGAAATCGGTGCCAGTGGTGTACAGGCCCGGGTCGAACCCGGCGGGGCTGCCTTCGGAGCAGAACACCAGGTTGCCGGCGGCGCTGGCAAACGGGGTGCTGGCGATCAGCCCAGCGGCGAGTAAAGCCTGGATGACGGCGTTCTTACGCATAGTGACCTCATGGTTATTGTGGTTTTGATCCTGAGGGGTCTCTTGTGGAGACCTTGGGAGAAACTATGCAGGGCGTATGCCGGAGGCAAGGGGCATGTCGCAGTGGGGGCGGGAATGGTGATGCAGTCGTATGTTGTTGTCGCATTTCTATAAATATGCGGGGAAAACATGGCAAAGCGCCGCTATCGTCGGATAACGGCGCTGCTTCTGTTTGTAGCAGGTTTTAAGGCATCTGCACTTCGATTACACCATCGGCGTTGATGCTCACCTGACTGGTGCCGGCTTCGATCTCCGGGGTCACCGCTGCATCCATCATCGCCGCGCCTTTCATGGCTTCCATGCGCATCGGCATCGGCGGCTGGAAACCGCCGCTGTTCAGGCTCAGGCTGACCAGCTTGTAGCCGCTGCCGCCCAGCGCTTCAGTCGCAAGCTGGGCGCGAGCCTTGAAGGCCGCCACGGCGTCCTTGAGCAGGGCGTCTTCGTGGGTCTTGCGGGTCGGGGTGGCGATGCTGAAGTTCATTCCGCCCATTTTCAGGGTCTGCAGCATTTCCCCGGTGAGCTTGGACAGGGCGCTGAAGTCGGCGCTTTCCAGGCGCAGTTCGGCGCGCTCGCGCCAGGCGCTGATTTTCTGGCCCTTGTCGTCGTAGACCGGGTAACTGTGGCGGCTGCCGGAGGTAACGCTGACGCCCTCGACCTTGCGCGCCTGGGCGATGCCGGCGTTGAGGGTCTTGCTGATCTGCGCGGCAAGGGCGGCCGGGTCGCTGTCCTGGGCTTCGCTGTAGAGGGTGACGTGCATCAGGTCGTGGGCGATTTCCTGATTGACCTCGGCGCGCAGGGAAACCTGGTTGTAGCGGGCTTCGTCGGCCATGGCCGTGGCGCTCAACAGGCTGGTGGCGCTGAGCAGCAGGGCGGTGGCGAGGCGGGACAATGGCAGCATGACGATTCCTTTAATGTTGGGCGCACGGGGTGTGCGCGGCTTTCCAGAGGGTAGACGGTGCTATCTGATTAAACGGGTTAAAGCCGGTTCCATTTTTTTATGGCCTGCCATCCATGGCGGCCACCCTCCGGGCCGTCGCTGCGCGACGTTAAAAATCGCTCCCGGCGATTTTTTATGGCACTGCATCCATGGCGGCCACCCTTCGGGCCGTCGCTGCGCGACGTTAAAAATTGCTCCATGCAATTTTTTGCCCAGCTCGTACCCGGCTGCGGCGTGTTGCCGCAGTTGGGCGCACGGTGGCTTGGTTATACTCCTGCCGCTTGTTGACTGAGCATTTTTTGGAGAGCCCATGCTCGCACCCGTGCAGTTGCTGTCGGCCAGTCGGCAAAATCTCTGGCGTCTGACCCTGATCCGTATTCTGGTGCTGGCCGCCCAGGCAGGCTCCGTGGGCCTGGCCTACAAGTCCGGGGCGCTGCCATTGCCCTGGCTGGAGCTGAGCGTCACCCTGGCGGTGTCGCTGGTGCTGTGTCTGCTGACCGCCCTGCGCCTGCGCGGGCCCTGGCCGGTAACCGAGCAGGAGTACGCGGTGCAGCTGGGCTGCGACCTGGTGATCCACAGCGTGCTGCTGTATTACTCGGGCGGTTCGACCAACCCCTTCGTCTCCTATTATCTGGTGCCGCTGACCATCGCCGCGGCGACTCTGCCCTGGCTCTACACCATCACCCTGTCTGGTCTGGCACTGGCCGGCTATACCTTTCTGCTGGTCTGGTCGCACCCCCTGGATTTGCCGCCGGGGCCGCGGGAAAGTCTGCTTATTTACGGCATGTGGCTGAGCTTCGCCCTGGCAGCCGGGCTGATTACCTTCTTTGTGGCGAAGATGGCCGAGGAGTTGCGCCATCAGGAAGAGCTGCGCGCCGAGCGCCGTGAAGAAGGTTTGCGTGACCAGCAGTTGCTCGCCGTGGCGACCCAGGCCGCCGGTGCCGCCCATGAACTGGGCACGCCGCTGGCGACCATGAGCGTGCTGATCAAGGAGCTGCGCCGCGAGCATCAGGAACCGACCCTGCAGGAGGACCTGGCGGTGCTGCAGGAGCAGGTCAAGCTGTGCAAGGAAACCCTGCAGCATCTGGTGCGCGCCGCCGAGGCGGACCGTCGCCAGGCGGTGGTCGAGCAGTCCTGTGTCGAGTGGCTGGAAACCACCCTCAACCGCTGGCACCTGATGCGCCCCGAAGCCAGCTATCGTTATCAATGCCTGGGCCGCGGCACGCCGCCACGGATGATGCCGCCGGCCGATCTGAGCCAGGCGCTGCTCAACCTGCTCAACAATGCGGCCGATGCCTGCCCGGACAAGCTGGATATCCGCCTGGACTGGGATCACCAGTGGCTGCGCCTGAGCATTCGCGACTTTGGTGCCGGCGTGCCGCTGGCGATCGCCGAGCAGCTGGGGCGGCCGTTTTTCACCACCAAGGGCAAGGGTTTCGGCCTGGGCCTGTTTCTCAGCCAGGCCAGCGTCACCCGTGCCGGCGGCACGGTTAAACTGTATAACCACGAAGAAGGCGGCACGCTCACCGAGCTGAAGTTGCCGCGTGCCTATGGCCGAGCCTAAGGAAATACCCGAATGAGCGATGAAGTGCTGTTCGAAGGCGAAGAACAACCGCATTTGCTGCTGGTCGATGATGATCCGACCTTTACCCGCGTCATGGCCCGCGCCATGAGCCGCCGTGGCCTGCGGGTGTCCACTGCCAGCTCCGCCGAAGAAGGCCTGGCCCTGGCCGAGCAGGATATGCCGGACTACGCCGTACTGGACCTGAAGATGGAAGGCGACTCCGGCCTGGTGCTGCTGCCCAAGCTGCTGGAGCTGGATGCCGAGATGCGCGTGGTGATCCTCACCGGCTACTCGAGCATCGCCACCGCGGTGGAGGCGATCAAGCGCGGGGCCTGCAACTACCTGTGCAAGCCGGCCGATGCTGACGATGTGCTGGCCGCGCTGCTGACCCAGCATGCTGACCTGGATACCCTGGTGCCGGAAAACCCGATGTCGGTGGACCGCCTGCAATGGGAGCATATCCAGCGCGTGCTGGCCGAGCATGAAGGCAATATCTCCGCCACGGCCCGCGCCCTGGGCATGCACCGGCGCACCCTGCAGCGCAAACTGCAGAAACGCCCGGTACGCCGCTGAAAAGGGCTGCGTGCTTGCGCAGGCGACGGTAGCAAGGCAATGGTTAGCCAGCTAACATAGGTTGTCAGACAACCCCTCTGGTGCTTCCATGCTTGCCGTCGTCCAGCAAACCCTCGCCATCACTGCGCCGGTATTCGCCATGCTGTTTCTCGGCGTGGTGCTCAAGCGCCTGCACTGGATCGACACCGCTTTTATCAACACGGCCTCGAGCCTGGTGTTTCGCGGCACCATGCCGACCCTGCTGTTTCTCGGCATAGTCAAGGCCGACCTGAGCGCGGCGTTGCAGCCGGCGCTGCTGCTGTTCTTTGTCGTTGCCACCCTGGTCTGCTTTGCCCTGGCCTGGGGCTGGGCGATCTGGCGCATCCCCCATGAAGATCGCGGCATCTACACCCAGGGCGCGTTTCGCGGTAACAACGGCATCATCGGCCTGGCGTTGGCCACCAGCCTGTACGGTGATTACGGCCTGTCCCTGGGGGCAGTGCTCGGCGGGGTGGTGATCCTCTGTTACAACGTGCTCTCGGCCATCGTTCTGGCCATCTACAGCCCGGGAGCCAAGACCGGGCCGTTGGCCATCGGCAAGAGCATCCTGGTCAATCCACTGATTATCGGCGTGCTGCTGGCGATTCCCTTCGCCTACTGGCGGATTCCGTTGCCGGGCTGGCTGATGACCTCGGCCGAGTACTTCGCGCAGATGACCCTGCCGCTGGCGCTGATCTGCATCGGCGGCACCCTCAGCCTGGCCTCGCTGCGCCAGAGCAGCGGCACGGCGCTTAGCGCGAGCCTGATGAAGATGGTCTGGTTGCCGCTACTGGCCACCTTCGGAGCCTGGCTGTACGGATTTCGCGAGGCGGATCTGGCGATCCTCTTTCTGTATTTCGCCAGCCCCACGGCAGCGGCCAGCTTCGTCATGGCCCGTGCTGTGGGGGCCAATCATGAACTGGCGGCGGCGATTATCGTGATTACTACCCTGGTGGCGGTGATTACCACCAACCTCGGTTTGCTGCTGTTGCAGTGGGGCGGCTGGATTTAGCCAGCGTGCGCGCATAAGAAAGCCGGGCAGTGCCCGGCTTTTGTTTTGCTGCGATCAGGCCTGCTGGTAGTCGTCGATCACTTCCTGCGCCGCGCGAAAGGCGTCGATGGCCGCCGGCACGCCGGCATACACCGCGCAGTGCAGCAGGGTTTCGCGGATTTCCACCACGGTGCAGCCATTGTTCAGTGCGCCGCGCACGTGGCCCTTGAGTTCCTGCGGGCATTTCAGAGCGGTCAGGGCCGAGAGGGTGATCAGGCTGCGGGTCTTGCGATCCAGCCCTTCGCGGGTCCATACGCCGCCCCAGGCGTGCTGGTTGACGAAGTCCTGCAGTGGCTGGGTAAAGTCGGTGGCATTACCCAGGGCGCGGTCGACAAAGGCGTCGCCCATCACCTCGCGGCGGACTTTCAGGCCCTGCTCGTGGCTGTCATTCATGGCTAAACCTCCTGGCCACGCTGCTTGTGCCAGGCGCGGCCGGCGATGATAACCAGGGTCACGGCGGTCAGCGGCAGGGCGTAGCCGAGCATGGCATCACCGAAGACTTCGGCGAACGGGCGGCCGGTCGAGGACAGCACCAGGTAGACCGTATAGGCCACGTAGTAGGCGAGGAACAGCAGGCCTTCCCAGCGGTTGATGCGGTAGCCGGCGAAGAAGATCGGCAGGCAGGCCACGGCCACCGCGATCATCACCGGGAAGTCGAAGGCCAGGGCGTTGGCCGCCACATTGATGGCCTGTGGCGACACCAGCGAAGCCAGGCCCAGTACGCAGAGCAGGTTGAAGATGTTGCTGCCGACGATATTGCCCACGGCGATATCGCGCTCGCCCTTGATGGCGGCCATGATCGAAGTGGCCAGTTCCGGCAGCGAGGTGCCGATGGCGACTACGGTCAGGCCGATCACCAGTTCCGAGATGCCCAGCGCGCGGGCCATGGTGACGGCACCTTCGACGAGGAAGTTGGAGCCGCTGACCAGCAGCACCAGGCCGGCAATGATCAGCCCCAGATTGATCACCCAGGCGTAGGGTTTGGCCGGCTCATTGAGGCCGAACTCCTTGGCAAACTCGTCGTCTTCGCTGGCGGTCTTGTCGCGACGCGAGCTGATGATCAGGAAGCTGGTGTAGGCAAGCACGCCGGCAAACAGCAGGGCACCGTCGAGGCGGCTGAGGCTGCCGTCCCAGGCCAGGGCGTAGACCACCAGGCTGGCACCGATCATGATCGGCACATCCAGGCGGATCAGCTGGCGCGAGACGATCAGTGGCGCAACCACAGCGGTCAGGCCGAGAATTAGCAGCACGTTGGCGATATTGCTGCCGATCACGTTGCCGATGGCCAGATCGCCGCTGTTGTTGAAGGCGGCCTGTACGCTGACGGCGGTTTCCGGCGCGCTGGTGCCGAAGGCCACCACGGTCAGGCCGATCACCAGTGGCGGGATGCCAAACTGGGCGGCCAGTTTGGCGGCACCGCGTACCAGCACCTCGGCACCGGCGACCAGCAGCACCAGGCCGGCGATCAGATAAACAAAGGTCATCAGGGTCATTGCAGGGGGCTCCATAAAAGTGGCGCTAGTTTAATCATCGGCGTGCGCAGCGCCAGAGGCGGAACCAACTGTTTACGGCTTCATTGAAAATCAACGTGTTCACTTGGCCAGTTGTTCCACGCGTACCGGCGCCACGCCGGCGCGCAGCATGTCGAGCTGCTCGGCGGCCTTGTACGACAGGTCGATAATTCGCCCCCTGGCATAGGGGCCGCGGTCGTTGATGCGCACCACCACCTGTTTGTCGTTGCGCAGGTTGGTCACCCGCACCCGGGTGCCGAAGGGCAGGTTGCGATGGGCGGCGGTCAGGGCGTACTGGTCGAAGCGTTCACCGCTGGCGGTCTTGTTGCCATGGTGGCGCGCGCCGTAATAGGAGGCCTTGCCCTCGGCGCTGTAGCCGCCGGGGGAGAGGCTCTGGCTGGCGCAGGCGCTGAGCAACAGGCTGGTCAGGACAATCAATAACAGGCGCATGGCGGCTCCTGGGCAGGTTGCAGCGGACAAAACAACGCCGGGCTTACCCGGCGTTGTGTGTTACGGCAAGGCTCAGGCTTCGAGCTTTTTCTTCAGCAGTTGGTTCACCTGACCGGGGTTGGCCTTGCCTTTCGAGGCCTTCATGGCCTGACCGACAAAGAAGCCGAACATCTTGCCGCGCTTGGCTTCATCCGCTGCGCGGTACTGTTCGACCTGCTCGGCATTGGCCGCCAGCACTTCGTCGAGCATGGCCTCGATGGCACCGGAGTCGGTGACCTGCTTCAGGCCCTTGTTCTCGATCACTTCATCGGCGCTTGCGCCTTCTCCGGCCGCCAGGGCCTCGAAGACCATCTTGGCGATCTTGCCGCTGATGGTGTTGTCCTTGATGCGCAGGATCATCCCGCCCAACTGCTCGGCGGAAACCGGCGACTGGTCGATCTCCAGGTTGTCCTTGTTGAGCAGGCTGGACAGCTCGCCCATCACCCAGTTGGCGGCCAGCTTGGCGTCGCCGCACACGGCATTGACCGCCTCGAAGTAGTTGGCCATCTCGCGGCTGGCCGCCAGTACGTCGGCGTCGTAGGCGGACAGGCCGAACTCGCGCTCGAAGCGCGCGCGCTTCTCGACCGGCAGCTCCGGCAGGCTGGCGCGGATTTCATCGAGGAAGCTCTGCTCGATCACCACCGGCAGCAGGTCCGGGCAGGGGAAGTAACGGTAGTCGTTGGCTTCTTCCTTGCTGCGCATGGAGCGCGTCTGGTCCTTGTTCGGGTCGTACAGGCGGGTTTCCTGTACCACCTTGCCGCCGTCTTCGATCAGTTCGATCTGCCGCTGCACTTCATGGTTGATGGCTTTTTCGATAAAGCGGAACGAGTTGACGTTCTTGATCTCGGCGCGGGTGCCGAACTCGGCCTGGCCCTTGGGCCGTACCGAGACGTTGCAGTCGCAGCGCAGCGAGCCTTCGGCCATATTGCCGTCGCAGATGCCCAGATAGCGCACCAGGGCGTGGATGGCTTTGACATAAGCCACCGCCTCCTTGGCCGAACGGATGTCCGGCTCGGAAACAATCTCCAGCAGCGGCGTGCCGGCACGGTTAAGGTCGATGCCGCTCATGCCGTGGAAGTCTTCGTGCAGGCTCTTGCCGGCGTCTTCTTCCAGGTGCGCGCGGGTGATGCCGATGCGCTTCTGGGTGCCGTCTTCCAGGGTGATATCGAGGAAGCCCTTGCCGACGATGGGGTGATCCATCTGGCTGGTCTGGTAGCCCTTGGGCAGGTCCGGGTAGAAGTAGTTCTTCCGCGCGAAGACGTTGCTTGGCGCGATTTCGGCGTCGATGGCCAGGCCGAACTTGCAGGCCATGCGCACCGCTTCGGCATTCAGCACCGGCAGAGTGCCGGGCATGCCGAGGTCAACCAGGCTGGCCTGGGTGTTGGGCTCGGCACCGAAGGCGATGGCGCTGGCGGAGAAGATCTTCGATTGGGTGCTGAGCTGGGCGTGAATTTCCAGCCCGATTACGGTTTCCCATTGCATGTCAGTCGTCCTCAGAATCCAGCCGGAGCTTGTGTGTGCCAGTCAGTGACCTGTTGGTACTGGTGGGCGACGTTGAGCAGGCGGCCTTCCTGGAAGTAAGGGGCGAGCAGTTGCACACCCACCGGCAGGCCATCGACGAAGCCGGCAGGCATCGACAGGCCGGGGATGCCGGCCAGGTTCGCGGTGATGGTGTAGATGTCTTCCAGGTAGGCGGCGACTGGATCGTTGTTCTTCTCGCCGAGCTTCCAGGCCAGGTTCGGCGTGGTTGGGCCGAGAATCAGGTCGACCTCATTGAAGGCAGCGACGAAGTCGTTCTTGATCAGCCGGCGGATCTTCTGCGCCTTGAGGTAGTAAGCGTCGTAGTAACCGGCGGACAGCGCGTAGGTGCCGACCATAATGCGGCGCTTCACTTCCGCACCGAAGCCTTCGCCGCGGGAGCGCTTGTACAGGTCTTCCAGATTCACTGGGTTCTCGCAGCGGTAGCCAAAGCGCACGCCGTCGAAGCGCGACAGGTTGCTGCTGGCTTCAGCCGGGGCGATCACGTAGTAGGCGGGAATCGCGTGCTGCATATTTGGCAGGGAGATTTCCTTGACGGTCGCGCCGAGCTTTTTCAGCTCTTCGACAACAGTCATCACCTTCTCGCCGATGCGTGCATCCAGGCCCGCGCCGAAGTATTCCTTCGGCAGGCCGATACGCAGGCCATTCAACGGCTGGCTAAGGGCGGCCAGGTAGTCGTCGACGGGCTGATCGACGCTGGTGGAATCCTTGGCATCGAAACCGGCCATGGCCTGCAGCATCAGTGCGCAGTCTTCTGCGGTACGGGCCAGTGGGCCGCCCTGATCGAGGCTGGAGGCGTAGGCGATCATGCCCCAACGGGAGACCCGGCCGTAGGTCGGCTTGATCCCGGTGAGGTTGGTCAGCGCCGCCGGCTGGCGAATCGAGCCGCCGGTATCGGTGCCGGTGGCGGCTGGCAGCAGACGCGCCGCTACGGCTGCGGCCGAGCCGCCGGAGGAGCCGCCCGGTACGCGGGTCAGATCCCAGGGGTTCTTCACCGCGCCGTAGTGGCTGGATTCGTTGGCCGAGCCCATGGCGAATTCGTCCATATTCAGCTTGCCCAGGGTTACGGTGCCGGCGCTGGCGAGTTTCTCCACCACGGTGGCGTTATAGGGAGCCTTGAAGCCGGTAAGGATTTTTGAGGCGCAGCTGGTCAGCACGTTCTGGGTGCAGAACAGGTCCTTGTGGCCGATAGGTGCGCCGAGCAGGGCACCGCTCTCACCACTGGCGCGGCGGGCGTCGGCGGCCTTGGCTTGCTCCAGCGCAAGCTCCTCGGTGATGGTGATAAAGCTGTTGAGCTGCGGGTCGAGCTGCTGGATACGGGCCAGCAGGCTGCGGGTCAGTTCTTCGGCGGAAAATTGCTTGTCGGCGAGTCCGCGGGCGATCTCGGCCAGGGTCAATTGATACATGGCTAGGCGGTTTCCCTTACTCGATGACTTTCGGAACCAGATACAGGCCGTTCTCGACGGCCGGGGCGATGGCCTGGTAAGCCTCGCGCTGATTGACTTCGGTGACCTGGTCGGCGCGCAGGCGCTGGGTGGCTTCCAGCGGGTGGGCCAGGGGTTCGATGCCGTCGGTATTGACCGCTTGCATCTGGTCGATCAGGCCGAGAATAGTGTTGAGCGTCTCGGTGGTACCCGGAATATCGGCCTCATTCAGACCCAGTCGGGCCAGATGGGCGATCTTTTCCACTTCGGAGCGTTCAAGCGCCATCAGGTTTCTCCCTCTAAAGGCAGCGCAATGGCTTGGCCGCCTATGGAAATTTGCACGAGTTGACCTGCATGCAGGTGCAGGGAACGGATAGTGGAAGCTGGCGGTCAAAGGCCGCGATGATGGGCCTTAAAGCCCGGAAAAACAGCCAATCTAACATATTGGTGCCTTGCTCAAAATCCCTGTCGTTGTTAGAGTTTGCCGCACTTTTTTACCCACGCGTTGCCTAGGGTCCCTTTCCCATGTTCAAGAAACTGCGTGGCATGTTTTCCAGCGATCTTTCCATTGACCTGGGCACTGCCAACACCCTTATTTACGTGCGCGAGCGCGGTATCGTCCTGAATGAGCCATCGGTTGTGGCCATTCGGACACACGGTAACCAGAAAAGTGTCGTTGCTGTCGGCACCGAGGCCAAGCGCATGCTCGGCCGTACGCCGGGCAACATTGCTGCCATTCGTCCGATGAAGGACGGCGTGATTGCCGACTTCAGCGTCTGCGAAAAGATGCTGCAATACTTTATCAACAAGGTTCACGAAAACAGCTTCCTGCAGCCAAGCCCGCGTGTGCTGATCTGCGTTCCGTGCAAATCCACCCAGGTTGAGCGTCGTGCCATCCGTGAATCGGCCCTCGGTGCCGGTGCCCGTGAAGTGTTCCTGATCGAAGAGCCAATGGCTGCTGCGATCGGTGCCGGCCTGCCGGTTGAAGAAGCCCGCGGTTCGATGGTCGTCGATATCGGTGGTGGTACCACGGAAATTGCGCTGATCTCCCTGAATGGCGTGGTTTACGCCGAATCCGTACGGGTTGGCGGCGACCGTTTCGACGAAGCCATCATCACCTACGTACGCCGCAACTACGGCTCGCTGATCGGTGAGTCCACCGCCGAGCGGATCAAGCAGGAAATCGGCACCGCTTATGCCGGTGGCGAACTGCGTGAAGTCGACGTCCGTGGCCGTAACCTGGCTGAAGGCGTACCGCGCAGCTTTACCCTCAACTCCAACGAAGTGCTCGAAGCCCTGCAGGAATCCCTGGCGACCATCGTCCAGGCGGTCAAGAGCGCCCTGGAGCAATCGCCGCCAGAGTTGGCGTCCGACATTGCCGAGCGTGGCCTGGTACTGACCGGTGGTGGCGCATTGCTGCGTGATCTGGACAAGCTGCTGGCCCAGGAAACCGGTCTGCCGGTGATCGTCGCCGAAGATCCGCTGACCTGTGTGGCCCGTGGCGGCGGCAAGGCTCTGGAAATGATGGATCGCCACACCATGGACCTGCTGTCCAGCGAGTAAGCCCCAGGCGACAAGCTGCAAGCTGAATACACCCCGGCTCGGCTTTGGTTTGTCGCCAGCAACTTGAAGCTTGTGGCTACGAGGAACTCGCCATCAAACCGCTATTCACCAAAGGTCCTTCGCTCGGCGTTCGCCTGCTGGTGTTCACCGTGTTAGCGGTTGCGCTGATGGTGGTGGATGCCCGTTTTGCCGTGCTCAAACCCCTGCGTACCCAGCTCGGCCTGATCGTCGAGCCGGTGTACTGGCTCGGCCGTCTGCCGGTAACCCTGTGGGAAAGTGCCACCCAGGGCCTGAGTTCGCGTAGCGAGCTGACCGCTGAGAACGAGCGACTCAAGGCCGAGCAGCTGATGATGCAGCGTCGCCTGCAGAAGCTTGCCGCGCTGACCGAGCAGAACGTGCGCCTGCGCGAGCTGCTCAACTCCTCAGCCCTGGTCGACGACGAAGTGTTGGCCACCGAGTTGATCGGTATCGATCCCAATCCCTTCACCCACCGCATCCTGATCGACAAGGGCGCGCAGGACGGCGTGCTGCTCGGCCAGCCGGTGCTGGATGCCCGCGGTCTGATGGGCCAGGTGGTGGAAGTGCTGCCCTACAGTTCGCGGGTGCTGCTGCTCACCGACACCACCCACAGCATTCCGGTGCAGGTCAACCGCAACGGCTTGCGTGCCATTGCCAGCGGCACCGGCAACCCGGAACGCCTGGAACTGCGTCATGTGGCCGATACCGCGGATATCAAGGAAGGTGACCTGCTGGTCAGCTCGGGCCTGGGCCAGCGCTTTCCGGCGGGGTATCCGGTGGCCACCGTGACCGAGGTGATCCACGATTCCGGTCAGCCTTTCGCCATTGTGCGCGCCATGCCCACCGCCAGCCTCAACCGCAGCCGCTATATGCTGCTGGTGTTTACCGACCCGCGTTCGCCGGAGCAGCGCGCCACCGAGTCGGCGCAGGCCCAGGAAGCCCTGGACCGGGAAATTCTCCAGCAGGCGGGTACGCCGCCGGCCGCGGCCCCGGTTTCTGAGCCGGCCCCTGAAGTGGAGGCTGAGCAATGAGGTCGGCGCGCGCAAGCAATCTGTGGGTGGTTTGGCTGACTCTGGGCTTTGCCCTGCTGCTCAGCGTTTCGACTATGCCGCGCTTTATGGAAATGGGCCGGCCGCTGTGGCTGGCGCTGTTTCTGACCTTCTGGGTGCTGGCCTTGCCCCATCGCGTGGGGATGACCACGGCCTGGTGTCTGGGGCTGCTGGCCGATGTGCTGAATGGTTCGTTGCTCGGGCAGAATGCCCTGGTGCTGACCCTGATCACCTTTCTGGTACTGACCCTGCATCAGCGCCTGCGCATGTTCCCCATGTGGCAGCAAAGCATGGTGCTGCTGGTGGTATTCGGCCTGGCGCAGCTGGTGCAGCTGTGGCTGCATGCCCTGACCGGCAACCGTCAGCCGACCCTCGAATTCGTATTCCCCGCACTGGTCAGTGCGTTGCTCTGGCCCTGGGTCTGCGCAATCCTGCGTGGGTTGCAGCAACGCATTGGCGTCAATTGAGCAGGGCCTGCGGGCCTTGCGCTTATCCGACAGGGAGAAGTCTGCATGGCCACGCTCTATCTGGCATCCGGTTCGCCGCGTCGACGTGAGTTGTTGACGCAGATTGGCGTGCCCTTTCTCAGCCAAATCGTCCCCATTGATGAAAATCCATTGCCAGATGAGCTGCCAGTCGCCTATGTAGAGCGTCTGGCCCGGGCGAAAGCGCAGGCCGGCCTGGCCGCGTTGAGCCAGCCACTGGATGCCGTGGTACTCGGTGCCGATACGGCCGTGGTGCTGGATGGGCGTATTCTGGGCAAGCCCGCCGATGCGGCCGAGGCCCAGGCGACCCTGACGGCGTTGTCCGGGCGTAGCCATCAGGTGCTGACGGCCGTGGCACTGGCCAGCCCGACGCGGGTGGCCGTGCGGGTGGTCAGCAGCCAGGTGAGCTTTCGGCCGTTGCGCGCCGAGGAAATCGCCGCCTACTGGGCCAGCGGCGAGCCCCAGGACAAGGCTGGCAGTTACGCGATTCAGGGGTTGGCGGCGGTGTTCGTCAGCCAGTTGCAGGGCAGTTATTCGGCGGTAGTGGGCTTGCCCCTGTGCGAAACCGCCGAGCTGCTCGAAGAATTTGCCATTTCGTGCTGGCAGTCGTTGCCGGTTCACAGTCAAGAGGTTGCGGGTCGCGGGTGAGTGCTGAAAGTATGCGCTCCCCGGCTTGGCGCTTCGCCGGACAAGAGATAGAGCCATGAGCGAAGAAATTCTGATCAATATCACGCCGATGGAATCGCGTGTGGCGCTGGTGGAAAACGGCGTGCTGCAGGAAGTGCACGTCGAGCGTACGCAGAAGCGCGGCATCGTCGGCAATATCTACAAGGGCAAGGTGGTGCGCGTGCTGCCGGGGATGCAGGCGGCCTTCGTCGATATCGGCCTGGAGCGCGCGGCCTTTATCCATGCCGCGGAAATCTCCAGCCGCGAAGGCAGCGCGGTGGAAAGCATCAGCGCCCTGGTCCACGAAGGCCAGAGCCTGGTGGTGCAGGTGACCAAGGACCCGATCGGCACCAAGGGCGCGCGTCTGACCACCCAGCTGTCGATTCCCTCGCGTTACCTGGTGTATATGCCGCGCACCGCTCACGTCGGCATCTCGCTGAAGATCGAGGACGAAGCCGAGCGCGAGCGCCTCAAGCAGGTGGTGGCCGACTGTGTGGCCGCCGAAGGCATCGAGGAAGCCGGTGGTTTTATCCTGCGTACTGCCGCCGATGGGGCCCGGGCCGAGGAAATCCTCGCCGATATCCGCTACCTGCGCCGGCTGTGGGAGCAGATCGCCACGCAGATGAAGGTCGGCCCCACGCCGCTGGTGATCTACGAGGACCTGTCCCTGGCGCTGCGCACCCTGCGCGACCTGGTCAACCCGAAGATCGAGAAGATCCGCGTCGACTCCCGGGAGACCTTCCAGAAAATCACCCAGTTCGTCGCTGAGCTGATGCCGGAAATCGCCGACCGCCTCGAGCACTACCCCGGCGAGCGGCCGATCTTCGACCTGTATGGCGTCGAGGACGAGATCCAGCGCGCCCTGGAGCGCAAGGTGCCGCTCAAGTCCGGCGGTTACCTGATCATCGACCCGGCTGAGGCGATGAGCACCATCGACGTCAACACCGGTGCCTTCGTCGGTCACCGCACGCTGGAAGAGACCATCTTCAAGACCAACCTGGAGGCGGCCACCGCCATCGCCCGCCAGCTGCGCCTGCGCAATCTGGGCGGGATCATCATCATCGACTTTATCGACATGGAAGACGAGGAGCACCAGCGCCAGGTGCTGCGCACCCTGGAAAAGCAGCTGGAGCGCGATCACGCCAAGACCAATATCATCGGCATCACCGAGCTGGGCCTGGTGCAGATGACCCGCAAGCGCACCCGCG
>CAZOEC010000036.1:27612-38249 GCA_964578635.1 uncultured Pseudomonas sp. | reverse complement strand
TAGCGGTGTTGTTGACCCATTCGATCTCTGAATCAGACAGGGAATAGCTTCGATGAAGCTCCTTGGCCGGTAGCTGACTGGGCAAGATAGGGTAGGCTGTTCTTTCCACCGATGCCATTGAACACATCCCCCAAGCGAGGCAAAAGCATCAGCATAGACGGCTAGCCAGACGGTGGATGACCAGCAAGCCACGGCCTCTCGAATAACCTTTTAAATCATATATTTACAGAACGAATGTCCTAATTTTTGCCTTATCTCGGCATAACCCCCGTAAAGCCCAGTCGCGTCAAGGCGTGTCGGTACGCAAGAAGACCGCCATCATCCTCGAGCCGCTTCAAGCGCTACTCGCCACCTGTACCGATGGCGTCCGCGGCCTGCGTGACCGCGCCCTCCTCCTCCTGGCATGGAGTGGCGGTGGCCGGCGGCGCTCGGAAGTGATCGGCCTGCAGATCGAAGACCTGCGCCGGCTGGATGCCAACACCTGGTTCTACACACTCGGGGCGACCAAGACCGACACTGGCGGCGTACGCCGGGAAAAACCGCTGCAGGGGCCGGCGGCGCAGGCACTAAGCGCCTGGCTGGAAGCAGCACCGGCGAGCCGCGGCCCGCTGTTTCGCCGCCTGTACAGAGGTGGCCGGGTTGCACCGCACGGCCTGTCCGGCGACCAGGTCGCACGGATAGTCAAACGCCGCGCAGCGATGGCAGGTCTTGACGGGGACTGGGCAGCGCACAGTCTGCGCTCAGGCTTCGTCACCGAGGCAGGACGCCAGGGCGTGCCGCTCGGTGAGGTGATGGCAATGACCGAGCACCGCAGTGTGAGCACGGTGATGGGCTACTTCCAGGCGGGTGCCCTGCTTGACAGTCAGGCCAGTAAACTCCTCGGACCGACACCGGGTGCGAGCGAACCCGCACCAGAATAAGCAGACGGGTCAAAGGGGCGAGCGCCTTCTGCGCCTCAACCATGACGAGCGCGGAATACTAAAGCGGTTGCGCTACTGATCGATGTAGGCAAGTGCAGCGCATACCTGAGGTTACATGGGGAACAAGTCGATGGCGAAAATGGTTTTGCTGGGAGTGCTGTTGTGATAGGACACTCGCGGCACCAACACGCCCGCGGGCAGGCTACTGCTCAGGTGGCGTTCGACGCAGGCATACACAGAGAGGAAGAAGCGCTCCAGCGCGTTGATCGCGGTACCTTCGTGATCCTCGTAGAAATACGAGAGATAGCCCATGGCATCGCGGTCGTGGATAACCATGTCTCTATGCAAATGGTAGGAATGGTCTAGGCCGGTGATTTCGTCCGGTAGGAACTGGAAAGTATCATGATCGAACTCCTGATAGCTGCCTGGGTGGCGAAATGAGTGAAAGTGCCTGCTGACAGTCCCCAACGTCGGAGCGTTGAACATGAACAAGTATGTCCTCGCCGCCAGTCGCAGGTTTTGGAAACTCTGGAAATAGCGAATCACCTCATGAAATCCGGCCCGGTTGATCGAGGTTTTTACTTCGATAATGGCAATCACCGCCTCCGCCGGTACCACAACCACCCCCTCTACTCGATAGAACGGGGCATACCGGTGCGAGTCGTAAATCAGAATGTCGCACTGCTTGGATAAACCGCCCGCGCTGTCGATGATGAAGCCCTGCTCCACACTGACCGCCCCCGGCAGGTGGTCTTTGAGGAACTGGCGAAGCACCGCTTCGGCCAGTGCGCCAGTGGTCGGGTTGTGCCGGGTGATGTACACCTTGGCCTGGGCGATCTTGCTGTACAGTTCCTGACTCGCATGATCAAAGTAGTGACTCATGCCTTCTCCCTTTAAAGGTAAGCCGCAAAGCTGATGACTGCCGCCGGCCAAGCCTCATCGATTGTCGGTATGACGCACCATCTCGACAAGACGCCGCCGCGCTGGCAGTTAAACACCCGCAGCGGTTCATCCTGCGGCACCAACGCAGTGGCTTCCAAAAATTACGCGGGACTCAAAGGTCGAAGATCCGCGAACCGCCAGCATCCACGCGGAAATTTGACCACTCCCGCCGTCCTTGGCGCATTTCCTTGAGACCGTCCTCACCAAATCGCGCGAGAATCTGCGCAATTAGCTGATCGGGCTCCAGTACTTCCAGGAGCCGGTAGGTGACCAGCGGACGGAGTAAAGACTGATGCTCCAGGGTGGGATCGTGAAACTGCCCTGCGTGCTCGATCAGTGCATGCCCCTCGACCCCCGCCTCCGGGTGATGAATGAGTGACAGTGCATAACGAAGCTGCGGATGTGAGACCTGAAGACTCAGGATGGTGAGCAAACAGTTTTGCCAACAGAAAGTGGGCTGAGTGAGCATCGGCTTCCTAGCGTGCAGTTCCCGGATGAACGTCGGCGAAGGCGTCACCTGACCTGTAATGTCAATTCCCTGGAGGAACGGCTCCGGAAGCAGTGCAGTTTTCTTGTAGTTGAAGACTGCGGCGTCCCCGGTGTAAGTATCCACGATCCGGTAGTGCTGGTCCTTGAAGCTGCGTTGAGCCAAGACCTCGGCCTGCTTCAACGACGTAAACCGGCCGATCGGAAGTGGTGCAGCGCCGTTGACATACAGGTCAAAGCGGCCAGCGCGACTGACGCCTTCTTCCGAAGCTGCACCAGCTTCAGCCATGGAGAACCACTTGCGAATCCATTGCAACACCATGATCTTTCCCGCGAGACGCCAGCGCTGTCACTGGGTAATCGCTTACTTTTCAACACGTAAAATAACACGGCGCTGCTCTTTCGGCACGAAGCGCGCATCTGTTGTTTGCCACTGCAGGTAAGCAAGGTTGACCACAGGTAGTGGTCGCCCGGCAAGCCGCATGACCTACACAAAAATCGTTCTTACACCGTATCGTGGATGGAGCCGACGGACGCTGCCGCCAGGATAGGGGGCATGCCGAGATAAAGGAAAATTAGGACATACGCGCTACAACCGATTGTAGTAAATATCCCCCGGCAAAGCCGGGGGCATCTGGCGTAGGCTCGCGGTCTTCAAATAATCAGCCGAGTCTGGACTACGCCATAGGGTGTGCAATGGATCTGCTTGTGGTGCTTGGCTGCGTTCCTAAGACGGTACTCCCTACCACATTCCCGGGAAAATTCTGTTCACAGCCCTCCGGATATCGTTGTTCCTGCCCGGCCCTTTGGTTAGGTCATTCGCGACGGTGTTTGCTGCTCTCACCAGGTCATTGTTTGGACCCGGCCCACGAGTGACGTCACTGATGGCATTGTTGAAATGTCGAACCGCATCATTGTTCGGCCCAAGCTGCTGCTGAACAAACTGGCCTAGCTGGTTTAACCCCTGGACAATCGTATTGTTAGGGCCGAAACAACCATCATTGCCGCCGACCCCATGAGTTAGACATTTGGTCAATTCTCGTTGAGTGAGCTGGCCACCGGTACATCCAGCCCATGACATCGGGTCTCCACCTGTAGTCGCCGCGCATTGCACTGCAATGGTCATTTCAGGGTTCATGCTCAGCTGATTGCTCCCTATACACGCTACTGTCCCCCATGCAGATGCCTGGCCAGAGGCTCCCTGATTCTGCAGGCAGCCAATCGTCCTCTGGGTCGTGGGATCAAACTGCTGATTGGCGAAACACAGTGGGAGCTTTGTCCAATCCCCTCCATTCTGGGAATAGCAGGTTTGTACCTGGTTCAACACCTGACGCTCATTAGGGCCTAGAAGAGTACTAGCCAAGCACTGCGCTCGAGCACCGTCATCTGGTGAGCGGGCTACACACTCGTACACTTGAACTTGCTGAGGCGTGAACATCTTGCTGGCAGCACACTCCATGAAACGGTCTCGCTGTCCGCCAGCCTGCTGCGCACACCGGAGCATCTCCTGCTCGGTTGCGTATGCTGGTTTGGTGTAACCAGGTTGCTGAGGTGCAAATGGGGCAGGGATGGGGGCCGCACCTTGAGGTGCGCCTACAACCTGATAGGCACTCGGCTGAAGATTGGGCATGAATATCTGCGGCTGCGGTGGCATCGATGTCTGATGCTGGCAATAGCCGATTACCTGCGGAGATGGCGCGTGGACACTGAGTAAGATCAAGCGGTTATCCCAGGCTGCGAAATACGCCTCTACGAACGGATTCGCCGCCGGCAGCCGCATATAGAACTGCCCTGTTGGATCACGGAATGACATTCCCTGGTTCTGAGGGAACCCAATCTGGAAGGAATGCCCGGTCTGCTCGTTGATCTGAAAAGCCTGGTTAAAGCGTTGGTCGACGCAGACCATTGCTTGGGCCGACAGCATTGAGAGCGTGGTCAGTGGGCCGAGGGTCAAGCTTGCGATAAGACGGGACATTGAGAACCTCCTTGTCACCAAGATGGCAAAACGCCTTCCCTCTTTATCTAGACACTTCTAGTTGATTGTCAAACCAGATCTCGGCAGCTTGATTCTTGGGCTCTCGCGCTTCTGCTGGATCGACGCAGCCGCAACTGGACTCAGCCCCCCCAAAGTGAGGGGAGTCTGAGGGCACTATCCCTGTTTTCTCCGTGGATGGATACTAGCGAGGGGGAACGCCGACATAGTTGGCGAATGCACCAGTGCATCGTTGCTTATCGCTTGAAGATGACGTGACAGCGGGCTGCTTGCACGTTGCGCTATTTCTTCCGTTTGCTAGGCTGGAAACAGATCTCAGTCAGGCGAAACGCAGGGATCTAGCATGAGCGCCAACGCACTCAATGATCACCGCTTAGCGCATCGTGCGCCGCTGCCCCGGGGTATCTATGGCAGCAGATCCTAGGATGCTAGGGGGACTTCTGGACCGCAACCACAGCCCTGTGGGCATGACCGTTCATAAGTCCTTGGCTCCAGGAAACCCTCCAGCACAAGACGCTTCGCTTGATCCGCGAAGTGCGAATCTGTGCAACTGAAAGCCCCCCATGCGCGATTCATCAGTGATGATTGCCTGTCGGAGCAGCCCATGGCACTAATGCAAACTCTCTACTTCATCCCCGGTCTCGGTCAGGAAATCACCGATTTTCTGTTGCACACCGTGCCCCTGCGTAGACGGCGTAAAGTGGCGCGCAACCTTCAGCATGTCGACCTATGGTTGCGCCACACACAGTACAAATCGCTCAGTGAGAGCCTGCTGCCGCTAGAGGCCTATGTGTATTTTTATCTCTCACATATCACTGTATACCCCGGACCGGCAGAGCCCAAAGAGCCCAGGAATTACTACCTTCCAGTGTACATTGATGACTTGCTCATCCGGCGTGAACTGAAGGGCTTGGGGCGGCTGAGCAATCGCCAGGCCGTCTCCAGAATCGCCGCCGCTATGAACTGGCAGGAACATCGCTTCGGCAAAAATCTGGACCCCCTGCGTTCCCAGATGAAGAAGCTCTACCGTCAAGCCACTCGCTTTGTCTATGCCACTGAACTCACAGCACACACAAAACTGTACTCAGGCGAAAGCCTGGAACTGATAAGTGGAAGCTGCAGAGGTGTGGAGCACTGGGTGAGGGATCTCGCGATGCTTCGTTTGTTACAAGAAACAGGATGCACCACATCGGATCTGGCCAAAGCAAAATGCGCCGATCTTCTTCTCGGATACAATGATGAGTGGTATTTCCAATTCGGCAAGGATAAGAAGATATGCCTCACCGAAGGGAGCGCCACCCTCCTGCAGATGTTACTGGGCCGACATCATCATTTGGAGAAATATCGCGTTGATCACCAACAGCTGTTCAGCATGGGAGACGCTGGAGTCGAATTCGAGATGAGTGCCCACGCGGTAGAAGTCGTATTGGAACGCCGCTACCGCTTTGCGCTAATGCTGAACAGCGTGAACTGCCCATCGGTTGTCAATCTTTACGATCCTGGTGCCACGCCCTTTCCTGAAGGATTTGTCAGTGAGCGTGCGGTGCTCATTTCACACCCTGGAAAAAAACACAAGGTCGTCAACCTCCAATTTACGACCGACTTTGATAAAGCACTTGAGCGCCCTACCTCCGCAGCCTCAGAAGACCAATACTTTTACGAAGATTGGGACGCTGCGATTCGCAACTCCAGACTGGCATTGGCAGAACCGGGGGATTTACACGTCAATGAAACACCTGCCGAAACGCAGAATGCCAACCTGCGACAGAAGCGCGTGCTGATTGCCGGCGAAAGCATCGATGAAACGGCCTGGGCCAATTGGGGCGTAGACTAATCGCTTATCACTGTGACAGCGACGTATACGTCTCTCGCTGCGCCGGTTTGCTCACCTTCCACCGACCGAGCTCAGCGAAAACGGAGCGGGCTGTAAAATGGAATTCACAAGCGGCCTGCTGGGGAAGGATAATCAGCGCCCATGCAGCGGGTCCTACCCACCGGCGATAGACCACTTGACTGGGGTTCGCCCTAGAGCAGGTTAGATCCGATTCGGATAGCCGGCGTATCTGCCTGGTCATGAAAAAAATAATTTCATGAGCTAGTATTTTCGTCATCAGCCAATTTCTTTCGCGTTCCCCTTTGAGTGAAGCAAATACTTCGTGCGTCCGTTTCGATTCAAGCCAGGCTCCCAGTTTTCTGTTGACACATGACCTTGCTTTCGAGCACAAGTCGGATGGCGTTTGAACCCCGTACCAAAAACATAGCCAGTCAAGATAGCCGACGAGTTGATACCCTTGCCTGGGCACCTCACACTCCTCGATACTCCGCCAAATTCCGGCAAGCTTTTGCTTACTCAGTTTGATTTCAGGAAGAAAGCGCTTTCTAATTTTCCGGAAAATACACTTCAAAATCGGAACAAGGTCTTTGACTGTCAGCTCTATTACCGATCTTTTAACTGGCGAGCAACGACTGATGTTACTGACTCTGTAAAAACCCACATTTTTATCACCCTGACCTGATGCCGCCCTAGTCTGAACCTCATTGAACAGCGCACGCTGATGCACCGCAAAATCAGTGATGGCCGAGGAAAACTGAGCGGCATTATCAAAGTAAATATTGGTCGGCTGATTGATATCAAAAAACACCTGACGGTCCCTGCCGCGCTCAAAAATTCGATGGGCCAAAATCAGGCGGTTTAGCCCGGATTTATTCAAATAGGACCGGCCACTCTGACTACCCTTGAGTCGCAGTAGATGGCCACAATGGTTGCAGCCGTATGGTTCACGGAACAACCTGCTGTTTAACGAGTAGTCCATCGCCCCGCCGCAGGTCTGACACGCTTGGCTCAACTCGACCTGATGGATCGGGCACTGCTTGATGAGTAAGTATTGAAATAGGGAGTAGTGCATGCCACGCACCATGCATACTGGACACACTCTTAAAGTGGCAGCAATGTGATCATTGCTCGGTACAGCTGACGGCACTAAAAAAAGTGCATCTTGCTGCGCTCTATCGAGGGTAAAGCACTCGTGGATCGCTACGGGGTTCACAGCCGCGATGTGGGCGAGGTTTGGGAATCGGCTACGTTTGCCGTTACCCTCGCTCTTTGATGGCGCAAAGATTTTAACCAGCGCAGCCCCTTGGATGACGTTATAAAGTGCAAACCGGCTTAGAATCGAATATGCAGATTCGTAAGCCATGTACAGTGGGGCCACCGGACAGTACCTAGGGTTGATGCTCAGCGTTTTAGTATCCGGGACGATTATCATCATCAAGCGTTCGGATCAGCAGCTTTACTATTGCGCGTTGCGGCTTGAAACCAAGATTCACGGATAGATCGCAAACTGAACTCCCTGGTAATGGTGTAGCTTGGGTGATCCATGTCGACACTATCGCGTAAAATAATCTCTATCGTTTTACTGAAATACTGCATCGGTATTTCCATTTTGCTTTTCAGCTTCAATTCCTTATAAGCATCACAAAAGGCATCCCACAGTATGTCTTTCACTTGCGCCAGCCTAAAGCCATTGGCATATGCCTGTGGGACAAAGAATTTGGTGAACGTCCATGTGGAATTGGCCGGATAAGGGGTACTGTCAAAAAAGCCAAGGCAGGTCGCGAAATCTTCTTTTTCGCGTATGCCGCGGAAAGGGTGCTCGTAAAGCATGAACCTATTAACAATAGCCTCTCCCTCCACCCCGGTTTTGAGGAAGGCTTCCTTCTGGTCCAGCAGTTGCTGCTGCCCTACCAGGATGGGAAGCAATGTCACGCCCTTTAGCCGCAGGTCATTGTAGATATCCTTGACCCAGTCAAAATGCTGCTGCTGAAGCCGCTGAGCTTCATCAATGAACAGAATAAAGAGCTGCCGTGAATCCTTGCGCGCCGCCTGCTCCATGAAATTCACTAACCGAAGATGTTTTTTTGAGAGGCTAACATTGTCATTCCACTGCTTGTGACCGACCACCGCCAGCAGTGAGTTATAAAAATTACCTTTCGTGGCTGATATTTCTCGCTTCGCGTTGTAAATAACAACAGGAAAATCCGGAAAATCTTGCGTAAGGCATTGCTGGCAATAAAGCATTGCCCAGGTCTTACCGTAACGGGTATGCCCCCAGATGACTAAACCAGAGTCTCTGCGACGAATAACCTTAAGCACAAGCGCGTAAGTCTCACCGATCGAAAATGTCGGAATCAAATACCGCTGATTGCAGACAGGATGAAGATCAACCTCGACGGGTCGCGTATCCTGGATATCCATTTGCACCCTCTATTTCAAAAAGTGAAAACTTTAAACAGCTTTACTCTGTCGACTTGTGATTCTGATGTCGGGGGAGTCGTTTCTTCCTCGACAGACGAGCCTGATGAAACCATGCCAGTGTTTTTGTAGAGGTTCGTCGCGCTCTCTCGAGTCATTTTGTTACCTTTCAATTGAAACCTACGGACAGCTTCAATGAATGACTCACCTTCCGTAAAGCGGAATTGTCCGTCCTTCACAGCCTTTGAAATCTCGGTCTGCAATTTGTAGCTGTGTGGCGTGATTGAGTAAGGTGGCGGCGGTGTCAGAACACCAATAAATGCACCAGACTCATCAAGCAAATTGATCGAAGAGACATCTCTACGAGAGTACTCAATGATCATTTTCCGCCCGGCTGAATTACTCCGTAATACGTCCGGATTTCGGTATTTCTGGTAAGCAAAGTTAATGAACGCGCCCCCATATTTGGCATTTGACTGCACGATCTTTGGCTCGCGAATTCTCGTAAACGCTGCCTCATTTTGATAACGAGTAGGCAGTGTGTTCGGCGGCAACGCCCTTGCCTCCATACGCATGAGGAACAAGTCCAATGGGGTGTGGCCTTGGATTGACGCATGCGGCCGACCGTTATAGTCAGAGATCACAATGTCTACGGCACTTTCCAACTCTTCTAGAGACAGCAACATCTTCAAAGGGTTTTTGGACTTTGGCGATAAACGTGCCTTGATCTCGTCTGTGGATTCACTACCCGTGGTACCAATAATTTTGTGAGAAAAATTTTGCACTAAATAGAGAAAAAAACGCTCCACAATAGGGCGATCATTGGGCGTGTGCGGTCTGCCGAACTCCACCACACAGCCAAGCCTATCATTTAGCACCTCAATCACATGCTTCGCCTTATGCGCCCAAGCATTATCCAGTTTTAGTGTGGACCACGTTTGCCACGCGCCCGAACTTTCTGAGGGGAACCCCCCTTCATCGCGATAACGGGTATCAGGAATATTCAGCGGTGGACGAGCGTGTGGGCTCAGGGCTCGATAAATCGCCGTAAGCAAGTCGACTTGATCATAGTTGTGACCCAGTGCCAATGAATAGCCCAACACGCACCTTGAAAATTTTTCGATCAGACAAATTAGCCAGACCCTGAGAATTTCATACTCAACAGGCTCCCCATAGGCATCCCTTTCGCGAATAACCAAGCGAATATCCAATTTGTGTCCATCTGCTTCAACTTGCTCCAAGATGTCCGATGGATCAATATCTCGGACGCTCTCGTTAGCTTGTGAGGACTTCAACTCCTGCTCCGCTTTCAATTCTCGGTGTTTATCCTGCAACCACCTCCTAAGCCCGCTTATACCTTCGGTTTTTTGATTTAATGGGTATTCATGTTTGGTAACTCCAACCTCAATGCACTTGCGCACGAACGCTTTATGAACCGCTATAAAGTAGTCGCCGCCAGATTTTCGGGGTTTATATCTACGGGCTTGCACTTTCAGCCAATCATCCACATCTGGATGTTGCTCAACGAAGTGCGTAAAAACGCCGGAATACCCTTGCGTTGCGGATGAACTGGGCTGCGCTGTCCGATTATATTTTCTTTCACCGCTGCGCTTATAAGGTATTGCGGCCACCCAGCCAGCGGGACTTCCGGATTTGTCCAGCGCTTCGCATTTGTCGATGACTCGATAAAGCGTTGAGCGGGGTATCCCGTATTTTTCTTGAATTTCCTCTAGCGATGCGCCTTCCTTCAAGAACGCCCGGATAGCTTTAATACGATTCTCCGTCGGACCTTGAAGGCCATCCGGCAGGACCGTTAAGTCAACCGCACGCCACTTATCACAGTCGTAACCTTCTCGTTCGCGTTCGGACCTAGAAAATCGTTGATCACTCATCTTGGGCATCTCCATGGCCTAATTGGGATGCCCCACTTAATTTTGTCGAACTCAAATTTTTGACGTTCAATCGGCCCTTTCTGACTAACTCGAACACCAAAGCTGCGCCCTTTTCGCCAAAATCCTGCTCAACCGCCTGCATAGCGCTGCTC
>CAZOEC010000036.1:0-27602 GCA_964578635.1 uncultured Pseudomonas sp. | reverse complement strand
CACCGTAAGTCCATGCCTTGGGAGGAGTCTCATTACTTCGCGAAGATTGCGCTCAGTCAGTGCATCTCTCTGCTTGTTGATATAAGAAAGCATGAGTAGGTAGTTTTCGTAGCGGGTACGTTCTGATTTCAGGAAGTCAGTATCTAAAATTTCGCAGAGAAAGCCGTTATCGTCGGCATAATTCTGGACTTCAACGGTCGTGCTGGTTCCCAGGCATGACTTGGACACCACAATGATTGACGCGTGGCTATTCTCGAACGCAAGCGCAACCGGAATTCTAACTGTGTCCAATTCGATGAAACGCTGGTTCACGGTCAAATCGCTCACCCAAGGATCAAACTCCACCTCGGCGAATCGCCACAGCGTGGGTCGGCAGAACAAGCTGACCTTTTCGTTTTGCTTATGACTGAACACCACGAATTCTGGAGCGCCCGCTGGTCGTGAAGGATGGGAGAGTGGGTCCATTGCCTGCCTTTTTGACTAATACCTGTAAAATCATTAGCTTACGAAGTTGCAAAATTGCACATGCACTCGAAAGTTTCATAATTAGAGAGGAATTATGGGTGACAGATGGCTGATCGTTATATTTTATAAGAATATAAAATATATTATTTATTCTTGGAGGAGTGGATAGTCTAGGGGGTTTATATAGATCGACTTCGATTTATAACTGGATTCCCTTAGGAATGCTTAAATGAGGTCGTCAAAGACGATGGATGCATTTCAAATGCTGAGTTTCAAATTTTGAAAGTCTCGAATTTTCGAAGTCGCAAGGCTGTCCCCCATGATTAAAGACACCGCCGCTGCTGGCTCTATACGGGCCGCTCTTTCATCACTCGCTCCGCCTTGAAGCGGTCTATGGCTTTCCTGCGCACGCTTA
The DNA here is from genome assembly GCA_964578635.1 of uncultured Pseudomonas sp. Taxonomy (GTDB): domain Bacteria; phylum Pseudomonadota; class Gammaproteobacteria; order Pseudomonadales; family Pseudomonadaceae; genus Aquipseudomonas. The sequence continues at coordinate 26,722 of CAZOEC010000036.1, read as the reverse complement.
GTGTGGTCGATAACGCGCGGGCATGACCTTCAACTTTCTGCGCATTGAGCTTGTCGCGCTGCGAGTACAACTGCTGCGGTTTATCCCAGCCACACGGCATAACTCAGTCACGTTTACCCGCCGATCAACGCTAAGGATCAAGCAAACACTCACATCAATACTGCCTTTACCGCGATGTTCACGAGCAAGTGCGCTCCTACACAGGCATCGCTAGATGCCAATAACTCGTCAATAGAGTGTCATTTATATTCTGTCGCGTGGCATATCGTTATATTTTTGACACTTTCCGATATGCGGTCACAACTTTTCCGCTCCGTTGGGTCTTATCACCGTAGCCGCCGATGGAACATTGGCATATGCCGTGGTTTAAGCCCGATATGGAGATAAGTGCATGATTTTCAACGTACAAGATTTTGGTGCCATAGGAGATGGCATCAACGATGACACGGCAGCGATACAAAGTGCGATTGATGCGGCGGCCGCGGCAGGCGGCGGGCAGGTTTATATGCCCACCGGGACCTATATCGTTTCGGCCGGCGAGGAACCATCCGACGGCTGTTTGATGCTGAAAAGCAACGTCTACCTCTACGGCGACGGCATGGGTGAAACCACGGTCAAGGTGGCCGACGGCTCCGACACCAAGATCACCGGCATCATCCGCTCGGCCTACGGTGAGGAAACCCACGACTTCGGCATCAGCCATCTCACCATCGACGGCAACCGTGACAGCACCACGGGCAAGATCGACGGCTGGTTCAACGGCTTTATTCCCGGCCGGGAAGGCTACGACTCCAACGTCACCCTCGACAGCGTCGAGATCATGGATTGCTCCGGGTACGGCTTCGACCCCCACGAGCAGACCGTCAACATGGTCATCAAGAACAGCGTGGCCCATGGCAACGGCCTGGACGGTTTCGTCGCCGACTTCCTCAGCAACAGCAGCTTCGAAAACAACATCGCCTACAACAACGACCGCCACGGCTTCAACGTCGTTACCAGCACCCACGATTTCACCATGACCAATAACATTGCCTACGACAACGGTGCCAATGGCATCGTGGTGCAGCGCGGCAGTGAGGACATCCCCTCCCCCAGCAACATCACCATTACCGGTGGCGAGGTCTATGGCAACGGCGGCGAAGGCGTGCTGATCAAGCTGTCCAGCTACGTGACCGTCAGCGGCGTCGACATTCACGATAACGGCAGCGCCGGGATTCGCATCTACGGCAGCACCCACGTCGAAGTGACAGACAACACGCTCAACAACAATTCCCTGGGCAACCCGGTACCGGAAATCATCATCCAGTCCTACGACGACACCCAGGGCGTGTCCGGCCGGTACTTCAACGGCAGCGACAACCTTATCCAGGGCAACATCATCAGCGGCAGCGATCTGTCGACCTACGGCGTCGCCGAGCGCAACGAAGACGGCACCGATCGCAACGCCATCATCGCCAACACCATCAGTCATACCAGCAAGGGTGACACGCTGGTTTATGGCGACGGCAGCTATGTCAGCGCCACAGTGCCGACCATCACCGTACAGGGCAGCGCTGGCAATGACACCCTGCTGGGCAGCAGCGCCAACGAGATTTTCTACGGCGGTGCCGGCAACGACAGCATCGATGGCGGCGCAGGCGACGACATCCTGGTGGGCGGCGCGGGCCTGGACAGGCTCACCGGCGGCAGCGGGGCCGATACCTTTCGCTTCGCCAGCCAGTCAGACAGCTACCGCAACGCCACCACCAGCTTCGATGACACCATCACCGATTTCGATGTTACCCAGGACAAGATCGACCTCGCAGATCTGGGCTTCACCGGTCTGGGCAACGGCCTGGGCGGCACGCTGCAGATCAGCTACAACGCCAGCAGCGATCGCACCTACATCAAGGACTACGAGGCCGACGCCAACGGCAATCGCTTCGAGCTGATTCTCCTGGGCAACCTGACCGAGACCCTGACCGCCAACAACTTCATCTTCAACCGGGTAATCACCGGCACCAGCGGCAGCGACTCGCTGCTGGGCAGTGAAGCGGCCGACACCCTGCTCGGCCTCGAAGGCAACGACAGCCTCAGTGGCGGCGCGGGCGACGACAGGCTCGATGGCGGTGCCGGCGTGGACACCCTCACCGGTGGCAGCGGCGCGGACACCTTCGTGTTCTCCAGCCGCCTGGACAGTTACCGCAACTACAACCCAGACGGTGCCAACCTCAGCGATGTGATCACCGACTTCGATGTCACAGCCGACAAGATCGACCTTTCCGCCATGGGTTTCACCGGCCTGGGCGATGGCAAGAACGATACGGTGTATGTGCTGCTCAACAGTGCCGGCAGCAAGACCTATATCAAATCACTGAGCACCGATGCCGAGGGCAACCGCTTCGAAGTGGCGCTGGACGGCAATTACCTCGACACGCTGACCAGCGCCAACTTTGTCTTCGCCACTTCGTCTTCGACCAACCAGGCACCGGTGCTGGCCACGCCGCTACTGGATCAGAACGCCACCGAAAACACCCCATTCAACTACGTGGTGCCGGCCACCAGCTTCACCGATCCGGACAACGACAGCCTCAGCTACACCGCCACCCTCGCCAATGGCAGCGCCCTGCCCGACTGGCTGCTCTTCGATGCCGCCAGTCGTACCTTCAGCGGTACACCCAGCAGCACGGCCTCGGGCACCTATGCCATCCAAGTCAGCGCGACTGACGGCAGCAACGCGACCGTCAGCGACAGCTTTACCCTCGCGGTGCAGGATGTGCCCGGTGCCCCCATCGTGATCAATGGCACGCCGAACAGCGATACGCTGACCGGCACCGCGGCCAACGAGCAGCTGTACGGTGGTGCCGGTAACGACATCCTTAATGGCGGTGCCGGCAATGACATTCTGGTGGGCGGCACTGGTGCGGACAAACTTACCGGTGGCACGGGTGCCGACGTATTCCGCTACACCTCGGCGCTCGACAGTTACCGCACCAGTACCACCAGCTCCAGTGACCTGATCCTCGACTTCGACGTGGCCGCCGACAGGATCGATGTGTCGGCGCTCGGCTACACCGGCCTGGGTAACGGCCAGGACGGCACGCTGCTGGTGTCCTACAACAGCTCGAACAACCGCACCTACCTCAAAGACCTCAACGTCGACGCCAACGGCAACCGCTTTGAACTGTCGCTGGCGGGTAACCTGGCCAACAGCCTGACGGCCAGCCATTTCGTATTCGCCGACCAGAACACCCCCAGCAACGTGGCACCGGTGGTGGTCATTCCCCTCCTCGACCAGAATGCCAGCGAAAGTACCCCCTTCAGCTACACCATTGCCGCCGACAGCTTCAGCGACGCCAACCAGGATGCACTGACCTACAGCGCAACCCTGGCCGACGGCAGCGCCCTGCCCGCCTGGCTGAGTTTCAATGCCGCTAATCTGACCTTCACCGGCACGCCGCCCAGCACCGCTTCAGGCAACTACAACCTGTTGGTCAAGGCCACCGATCCGTCAGGTGCTTCGGTCAGCGACAGCTTCGCCCTGGCGGTCGCCGATGCGCCCGCCAACACCATCACCGGGACTCACAACGGCGAAACCCTCAACGGTACGGCGGACGCAGACCTGATCCTCGGCCTGGGCGGTAACGACACCATCAGGGCCGGTGCCGGCATGGACATCCTCGACGGTGGCGCGGGACGCGACTCCTTGTATGGCGGCGACGGTGCCGACACCTTCCGCTACACCGACGTGCTCGACAGCTACCGTGACTACAGCGCCGGTGGCGTTACGGCCACCGATACGATCTATGACTTCACCGCGGGCGTCGACAAGATCGATGTCTCCGGCCTGGGCTTTCTCGGCCTCGGCAATGGCAGCAACGGGACGCTGTACATGACCCTGAACGCGGCCGGCGACAAGACCTATATCAAATCCAGCGAAGCCGACGCCAACGGCAATCGCTTCGAAATCGCCCTTATCGGCAACCACCTCGACACCCTCAGCGCCGATGACTTCGTGTTCGGCGAACGCGCCCAGCAGGACATTCTCTACCTGCCGACCCTCGGCCAATCCAATGCGCGCCTGCTGCGCATGACCGAGGACGACGATCAGTCCGGCACCTCGATGCTGGTCAACGACTTGAGCCGCTACACCAGCTATGACGTGCGCAGCCAGTTCACCGATGCCGACGGCAATGGCATCGACATCGCGGTGGGCGGCAGCACGGTCAACGGCCTGTCGACCCTGGGTGTCGAGGAACTCAAATTGTGCTGGTGGCTGACCGACACCAACCAACCCGGGCCGGCGCTACTGCGCGCCGTGGCGTTGTTGCAGGACCAGCTGGGCGAGCTCCAGGCCATCGATAACGTCACCATGGGCATCGTCTGGGGTCAGGGCGAGGAAGCCGCCCAGGAGATCGCCCGCGCCACCGACAAGCCCGCGGCAGCGGCGGCCTACAAGGCCGCGACGCTGGCGGTATTTGATTACCTGCACGCTCAGCTCGGCAGCTTCAATCTGTACATGATGGAGACCGGGCACTACGCCCAGGACGCCGCGCGGGCCCGCGGCTATTCGGAAGAAAAGATTGCCGACATTGTCGAGGGTGTCGGCTATGTCCGCGCCGTTCAGGAGGCCATCGCCGCCGAGCGCGCCGATGTAAAACTGGCGGTGGACTACACCGACCTGCCCTTGCGCTACGAAGTCGATCCGCTGGTGTACCCAGACGATGTCTGGCACCTGCATGAGGAATCGGCAGAGATTGTCGGCCAGCGCCTGGCGGACTATATCGCCGAGGACCTGGGTTTCCAGGGCAATCCCGAGGATAACAACAGTGTGCAGGCCATCTTCGACGAGGCACAAAACGAAGGCGGAATGATTTCCGGTACCGACCAGGCGGACACCCTGGTGGGTAGCTCGGGCAACGACACGCTGGACGGCGACCTCGGTGCCGACACCCTGATCGGTGGTGATGGCAACGACATCTATGTGGTCGACAACGCGTTCGACAGCGTGGTGGAAACCAACACCTCGACCGCGCAGATCGATACGGTCAAGGCCTCGGTCAGCTGGACCCTGGGGGCCAACCTCGAGAATCTGGTGCTGACCGGCGTGTCGGATATCGACGGCACCGGCAATGAACTGCGTAACTTCATCACCGGCAATGCCGCCAACAACGTGATCGATGGTGCGGCAGGTGCCGACAGCATGAGCGGTGGCGATGGCAACGACAGCTATTACGTCGACAACGCCGGCGATAGCGTGATCGAGACCAACAGCGACAAGGTGTCGGGCGGGATCGACACCGTGTACAGCAGCCTGGCGGCCTATACGCTCAGCAACAATGTCGAGAACCTGTATATCAATACCCCCGACGCTGCCAACGGCACGGGCAATGCGCTGGACAACACGCTGTACGCCGGAGCCGGCAATAACGTGCTGGACGGGCGCGAAGGCAACGATACGGTCTCCTTTGAACGAGCCATGGCCGGGGTCAGCGTCACCCTCTCGACCTCCGCACAACAGAACACCCAGGGTTCCGGGCTCGATACCCTGAAGTTCTTCGAGAACCTGACCGGCAGCGCCTACGACGACAACCTGACGGGCAACAGCGGCGCAAACGTTCTAAATGGCGGTGCCGGCAACGATACCCTGGTGGGCGGCTCGGGCGATGATCGGCTGATCGGCGGCGAAGGCAGCGACACCCTGACCGGCGGCACTGGCGCGGACACCTACGTATTCGGTGCGCTGGCGGACATGGGCGTCGGCGCGTTGCGCGATGTGATCAAGGGCTTCAAGAGTACGGAGTTCGACCAACTGGACTTCACCGGCCTGGACGCCAACCCGCTGACCGCCGATTTCGACGCCTTCACATTTATCGGCAGCAATGCCTTTGCCAGCGACGCCACCGGCCAGTTGCGCTTTGCCGATGGCATCCTCTACGGCAGTGTCAACGCTGACGCCAGTACCGCATTCGAAATCGAACTGGTGGGCGTCAAGGAGCTGCACGCCAGCGACTTCGTCTGACCTGTGGCAGCGGGCTTGCTCGTGAAGGCGGCGGTACATTCGGCATGGAGGCCGACTGACCCAGCGCTTTCGCGAGCAAGGGTTAGGCCCCCCCCGCCGCTCCTACAAGGGATTTGCAGCACCAGAAATATCCAGGACAACCACCGATCAAATGTAGGAGCGAGCTTGCTCGCGATGACGTAGGCACATTCAGCATTGATGCAACTGACCCACCGCTTTCGCGGGCATGGCCCGCTCCTACAAGGGATTTGCAGCACCAGAAATATCGAAGGCAACCACCGACCAAATGTAGGAGCGGGCCATGCCCGCGATGACGGCGGCACATTCAGAATGCGCACTGCATGACGCCCTCCCGTTAAAACAGGCTTTGCACCTGCTCCAGGACCGCGCGGTTCATCTGGCCGGTGTGGGTGTGCAGGCTTACATAGCTTTGCAGCATGTCGAGCTTGGTATTGAGCAAGTCTCGACGGGCCTGAAATACCCGCTGCTGCGCATCAAGAATGTCCACGGTGGAACGCACGCCACCCTGAAAACCTTTTTCCGTCGATGTCTGTGCCCGCTGACTGGACTCCACCGCGCGCTGCATCGCCTTGCTCTTGGCAAACCCGGCCACCACGCCCAGGTAATCGGTTTCGATATCCTCGGCCAGTTGCTGACGCTGCACATCGTAGTCGGACTGAGCGCCCGCCAGTTGTGCTTCGGCCTTGGCCACCGAGGCGCGTACCGCACCACCGCGATACAACGGAATATCCAGCTGCACCCCCACGTAATAAGTGTCCTGGCGCGGGTCGAGCTCCTGGTACTGGCGGGTTTCCCGGCGGGTGAGCTGGGTGGTCAGCGACAGGGTCGGATAGTGCCCGGCGCGTTGACTTTCGGCCTGGGCCTCGGCCACTTGCACCGCCGCCAGCCGGGCCGCCAGTTCGGGGCTGGCCTCACGGGCAATTGCTGTCCAGTAAGGCAGATCCTGCTCGGGCGGGATCGGGCTGCCGGCGGCGGGTTCCTCGCGCATCGGCCGGATATCATCGATGGGCACACTGGCGCGCCCGGACAACGCCCGCAACGCAGCCACGCGGCGGGCCTGGGTTTCGGTCTCCTGGGCCTCCAGCAGATCGAGCCGCGCCTGGGCTTCATCGATATCGGTGATCGTGCCTTGGCCGCCCTCAAAGAGTTTTTTGCTCTGGATAAGCAAGCCGTTGATGGCGACTTTCTGCTGGGCGATCAACTTGATCTCGTTCTCGGCCCGGGCGACGTCGAAATAGCCCTTGGCAACCCGGTCGTAGAGGGCCTGGTCGGCGACGTCGAACAGCTGGCTGCCCAGTTGCCCGCGGGCCTTGCCCTCCTCATAGGCCGCCCAGCGGCCCTTGTCGTAGAGCGGTTGCTGCGCCGCCAGGGTGACATTGTTGGCCTGGTAATCGTTGCTGTTGACGTAACCGCCGTCATCGCCGCCATCCGTGCGCCCGCCGTTGCCGTAACGCGAGGTCAGCGACACTTGCGGATAGAGGCCGCCGCGGCCAATCGCCTGTTCATGCTTCGACGCATCGAAGGCATGGGCCGCCGCTTGCACCGTCGGGTCATTGAGGCGCGAGGCGTCGTACGCGGCCGTCAGGCTCAGGCCTGCCTCATTGGCCCAGACGGGATTGAGCACCGCCCAACCGCTACACAGGCTTAGCAGCACACGGGTGCCATAGCGACAGCGATCGGTCATGCTTATTCCTCTTTGAAGGCCACAAGCAAGCGTTCGCGAAAAGGTTTCATCAGGTAATTCATAAAGGTGCGCTCCCCTGTCACCACCGTGACATCGGCGAGCATGCCAGGGCGCACCAGCAGCTCGGCCACCTGTAATGAGGCGGCGGTGTCGGCGGCAATCTCGACCTTGGCGGAGAAGTACGGCTGGTGTGTCTGTTCGTCGATCAACTGGTCCGCCGACACCGTAGTCACCGTGCCGGTGACGGTCGGCGTATCCACCCGTTGCAGCGCGGTAAAATGCACATGCACCGGCAGGCCCGGGCGCAACTTGTTGGCCATCAACGGCTCGAAACGCGCGGTGATCGCCATCGGCGCATCCAGCGGCACCACCTGCATCAGGGTTTGCCCGGCCTGCGCCACGCCCCCGACGGTATGAATGCTCAGGTCCATGACCTGCCCGGCCACCGGCGCCCGGATAGCACCGTGGTCGACCTCAAACTGCAAGGCACGGATCTGATCGGCCAACCCTGCGGCCTCGGCAGAGACCTCGCTGAGCTGGGTTTCGGCATCGCGGCGAAACTCCTGTTGCGCCTGCAAGGCCTTGAGCCGGCTCTCGTTGATCGCCTGGCGGGTCCTGCCAACATCGCCTACGCCGGTGGCAATCTGCCCCGCCAGCTGAGCGGCGTTGCGCTCGGCCTCAAAGAGCTTGTTGCGCGGCACGTAGCCTTCACGGGCCAAATCCCGCAGACCGCCCAGCTCCTGCTGCTGGAAGCGCATCTGCGCGTCGTAGTTATGCTTGACGCCCTCGTAACCGAGCAATTGCTGCTGCAAGGCCGCCACTTCGTGCTCGACGATCTGCAAGCGGCTGCCCAGCTCGGCGCGGCGGGTCAGAAACAGCTGGCTCTGCAAGGCCATGGCCGCCTTGACCCGCGGCTCCTCGGCACGCTCCAGCAGCTCAGCGGGCCACTGGATCTCGGCGCTGCCCAGGCGCTCGGCAATCAAGCGCGCCTCGATGCTGAGGTCGTTGAACAACCTGCCCCGGGTTACGTCCAGTTGCGACTGCGCCTGCACGGTATTGAACTGCACCAGCAACTGTCCCTGGCTGACGCGATCGCCATCGCTGACCAGCAGCCTTTCCACCACCCCGCCGACCAATGACTGCACGGCCTTGCGCTCCCCCGCCACCACCACGGTGCCGCTGCCCACAACGCCCTGATCGAGCGGCGCGAGAAAGGCCCAGAGCAAAAAGCCGCCCAGGGTCAGGAGCACAAAACCCACACCATAACGCGCGGCACCACTGGCGTCGGTGCTGGCCCTGGGCAGTGTATTGGCGCTGCCCAGGCTCAGGCCCTGCTCGCTGTAGGTGTGTGTGCCCGGAGTCAGATCACGCATCTTCGCCAGCCTCCCTTAACTCGGCCGGTCTGGGCCCCGGCATCAATGCCTTGAGCACCCGCCCGCGTGGACCGAAGGCTTGTTGGCTGCCGTCCTTGAGCACCAGGATATGGTCGACCACCGCCAGCACGTTGGGCCGGTGGGTGATCAGTACCACGGTGCTGCCGGCGCTCTTGAGCACGTTGATGGCCTGTACCAGCGCCAACTCACCGGCCTCGTCGAGGTTGGAGTTGGGCTCATCGAGGACGATCAGCGACGGCTGCCCATAAAGTGCCCGGGCCAGGCCGATCCGCTGTTTCTGGCCGCCCGACAAGCCAAGCCCGCCGGGGCCCAGCGGCGTGTCGTAGCCTTTGGGGAAGCGCAGAATCATCTCGTGAATACCGGCGTGACGGCCGGCAGCGATGATCTTGTCGGCGTCCTGCTCGCCGAAGCGGGCGATATTGTCGGCCACGCTGCCATCGAACAACTCGATGTCCTGCGGCAGGTAGCCGAGATGGGGGCCCAGGGCATCGTGGGACCATTGGCTGATCTCGGCGTCGTCCAGGCGCACCGACCCGCCCATGGCCGGCCATATCCCCACCAACGCCCTGGCGAGGGTCGACTTGCCACTGGCGCTGGGGCCGACGACCGCGAGTACTTCACCTTTGCCCAGGCTGAAATTGAGGCCGCGCAGAGTGGGTTGCGAGGCACCAGGCGGGCCGACATACAACTGCTCCAGGCGTACCGCGCCGCTGGGCGGCGGCAATGGCATACGCAGTTGCTCGCGCGGATGCTGGGCAAGCAGTTGGCTCAGGCGCTGGTAACTCTGGCGACCGGAGTTGAATTGTTTCCACGAGCCAATGGCGATTTCCACGGGGGCCAGGGCACGCCCCAGCAGCAACGACATGGCGATCATCATGCCCGCCGACAACTGCCCATCGAGCACCAGCAAGGCCCCCAGGCCCAGGGCCAGCGACTGGCCGGAGATGCGCACAAAACGGCTCGCCGAAGTAATCCGCGCACTGCGATCGCTGGCATGGGCCTGGGCGGCAATGATGCGTTGCTGCAGCAGGCTCCAGCGCTGGCGCAGCGGCCCGAGCATGCCCAGGGCCTGGATTACCTCGGCATTGTGCAGCGTGCTGTTTACATAGACCGCCGACTGCACCCCCAGGCGATTGGCCTCCCCCAGCGGTGCCCGCGTCGCCAGCTCGCCCCACAGCGCCAGGCCGATCAGCACCAGGGCGAGAACCAGTGTCAGCACGCCGAACCAGGGATGAAAGATAAAGGCCACCAGCAGGAAGATTGGCAACCACGGCGCATCGAGCAAGGCGATCAGGCCCTGGCCGGTGATCAGCTGCCGCAACGTCGCCAGGTCGCTGAGCACCTGCGCCGGGTTGGCGTTGTGCTCGCGCAGGCTGCGGGCGAAGGCGGCGTCGAAAATCCGCTCGCCCAGGGCTTCGTCCAGCCCCGCGCTCATGCGAATCATCACCTCGCCACGTACCCACTCGATCAGGGCGCTGAACAGAAACAGCCCCAGGACGATCAGGGTGAGCATAAGCAAGGTGGTTTCGTTGCGGCTGGTCAGAACCCGGTCGTACACCTGCATCATGTAGAGCGCCGGCACCAGCACCAGCAGGTTGATCACGCCACTGAACAGCGCCAGGGACCAGAACACCCGGCGATAGCGCAATAAAGCGGCATCAATCTCATGCCGAGGATCGAGAAGCAAACCCATAAAATGTCGCCCGCAAAAGGAGTAGTGGGTCCAAGACGCAATCAATCGCGAGCGTTTTGCCCTGAGGCATTGGAGAAAACACTGAGCCCAGCCTGACGTGCCGCTACTGGAGCGGGCCCATGTCACTGCAGGTGCCCAATACTGACAACGCAACCCCGGGTTAGTGCCGGTTCGAGCTGCAACAGGGTGTAGCGCACGCGATAGCGGATGCGCTCGGCATAATCGGCGAGGATCATTTTGAGGGCCGTGGCCTATAGCTGCAGATTAATGCTGTATAGATAAACAGCACAGGCTAAACTCTAGCCGGCCAATATCTCCAACAGCATTCCCGATGCCCTCCCCAGCCACTATGCACACAGCAACCGACACGCCCATGCAGGCGCAGCTCGATCCGCGCTTCTACTACCTGGCGAATTTCCGTCAGGCCCTTACCTGGCTGCAGGAGCGCTATGCCGATCTGTTGAGTGAGGCCGAGCATGAATTTGTCCGGCAGTTCTTCGCCCTGGACACGCCCGCCCAGGCCCTGCTGGTGCGGATGATCATGCGCAAGGGCAGCCACTTCCGGCTGAGCAAGCTCAGCTATGAGGAAATCGGTTGTGCGCGCCTGGCGGCAACGCCGCTGCTCGAATCAGGCTGGGTGCGGCATGACGCGGAGCTGTGCCTGGAGGAGCTGTTCAAGCTGCTGCGCAAGGATGAAGTGCTGCAGCACCTGGCGGGCCCCGCCACCAGAAAGTCGCAGAACAAATCCGAGCTGCTGGCGCAACTGGCCGAGACCTGTGCCGAGCCGCGCGCCTTTGCCGCCTGGTGTCCTGGCAGTGAGGAGCTGATTGTTTCCCTGACCATCGACGCGCTGTGCGAGCGTCTGCGCCTGATGTTCTTTGGCAATCTGCGCCAGGATTGGTCTGAATTCGTCCTCGCCGAGCTCGGTATCTTTCGCTATGAGCGTGTAGAACTGACGCCCGATTCACGGGCCTTCCGCCACCGTGCGGATGTCGACTGCTACCTGCATCTGCAGCGCAGCCGTGAACAGTTCGAGGCCGGCGAGCCGCTTGCCGATGTGCTGCAACAGATCAGCGCCCTTCCCTGCGACACGCCTTTTCTAGCCGCGCGACGTAACAAGCTGTTGTTCCGTATGGGCCAGCAATTGGAGCGCGAGGGCGACCTGGAAGGTGCGCTGGCGTTCTATAGCGACTGCCGTTATGTAGGTGCGCGCCTGCGGCAGATCCGCGTACTGGAGCGCCTGGGCCGCGCCGAGCAAGCCTATGGGCTGACGTTGCAGGCCATTCAGGCACCCGAAAATGATGCCGAAGCCCAGGCCGTGGAACGCGCATTGACCCGGCTGGCCCGTCAGCTTGGGCAACCGCAGCCTGGTAAAGCCAAGCCACTAGCGCCGGCACGGATTGACCTGAGCCTGCCAAGGCCTGAGGCGCAGAGTGTCGAGTTTGCCGTCAAAGCCCATCTGCATGAGCCCGACGCGCCGGTGCACTATGTCGAGAACAGCCTGATCTGCAGCCTGTTTGGCCTGCTCTGCTGGCCGGCGATCTTCGCCCCGGTGCCGGGGGCGTTCTTCCACCCCTTCCACACTGCCCCGGTTGACCTGCTCAGTGCCGACTTCCATACCCAGCGCGAGGCGTTGTTTGCCAGCTGCCTGGCCCACCTCGACTCGGATGCCTACAAGCAGGTGATCCGCGACAACTACGCGGCTAAATTCGGCATTCAATCACCGTTCGTATTCTGGGTCGCGCTGGATCAGCCCCTGCTGGAGCAAGCGCTCGACTGCCTGCCCGCCGCGCACCTGCGGGCCTGGTTCAAGCGCCTGCTGCTAGACATCAAAGCCAACCGCGCCGGCATGCCCGATCTGATCCAGTTCTGGCCGGCCGAGCAGCGCTACCGGATGATTGAAGTCAAAGGCCCGGGCGACCGCCTGCAGGACAACCAGCGGCGCTGGCTAGCCTTCTGCGCCGAACACGGCATGCCGGTGGATGTTTGCTACGTGCAATGGGCCGACGCGTGAACTATCAGGTCGCGGTGCGCGCGCTGTGCGAGTTCACCGCCAAGGTCGGCGACCTCGACTTGCGCTTTACCCCCTCGCCCACCGCCCAGGAGGGCATGACCGGTCACGCCATCGTGGTGGCAAGACGCGGCCCGGGCTACTACGCAGAATTGCCCTTGAGTGGCGCATACCAGGGCTTGCAGGTACGCGGTCGGGCGGACGGTTACGACCCGGAACAAAACCTGCTCGAGGAGATCAAGACCCACAGGGGCGATATCAGCCGTATTCCGGAGAACCATCGCCTGCTGCACTGGGCCCAGGCCAAGGTCTACGGCTGGCTGCTCTGCCAGGAACGCGACATGCCAGAGATCAACCTGGCGGTGGTCTATTTCAATGTCATCACGCAGCACGAAACCGCCTTTCACCTGACCGTCAGCGCGGATGAACTGCGTGAGTTCTTCGAACTGCAATGCAGTCGCTATATTCGCTGGGCCGAGTACGAGCGTGAGCATCGCCGCCAACGCGATGAAGCTCTGGTGCGCCTGCACTTTCCCCATGCCGAGTTTCGCAGCGGGCAACGCCAGCTGGCCAATCAGGTCTACCGTGCCGCGCGTGACGGCCACTGCCTGATGGCCCAGGCCACCACGGGCATTGGCAAAACCCTCGGCACCCTGTTTCCGCAGCTCAAGGCCTTCCCCGAGCAGCAGCTCGATCGGTTGTTTTTTCTTACCGCGAAGACGCCCGGCAGACGTCTGGCGCTGGATGCGCTGGCCACTCTACGCAGCCAGGAAGAGGCGATGCCGCTGCGAGTGCTGGAGCATGTAGCGCGCGACAAGGCCTGCGAGCACCCCGACAAAGCCTGCCATGGTGACTCCTGCCCATTGGCCAAAGGCTTTTACGACCGTTTACCCGCCGCCCGCCAGGCCGCACTCGAAGGCCAGTGGCTAAGCCACGAGAGCGTGCGCGCCACCGCCCTGGCGCATCAGATCTGCCCTTATTACCTGAGCCAGGAACTGTGCCGCTGGGCAGATGTGGTGGTCTGCGATTACAACTATTACTTCGATATGGGCGGCCTGCTGTATGGCCTCACCCTGCTCAATGAATGGCGCATCACCCTGCTGGTGGACGAAGCCCACAACCTGATTGAACGCGCGCGCGGCATGTACACCGCCGAGCTCAATCAACAGCGCTTCGAGGCGCTGCGGCGCATCGCACCGAATGTGATGAAGGCCCCGCTGGAGCGCATCAGCCGGCACTGGCGACAGCTGGAGCGCGATCAGGAAGTGGCGTATCAGGTGTATCCCAGCGCGCCGGACCTGTTCGTCATGGCGCTGCAAAAGGCGGTCAGCACCCTCACCGATCACCTCAGCGAGCAGCCCGCGGGCAATGCCGCCGAGCTGCTGCACTTCTACCTCGACGCCATGCTGTTCTGCCGCCTGGCCGAGGCTTTTGGCGCGCATTCGCTGTTCGATATCAGCCGCGACGAGAGCAGTGGTCAGGCGGTGTCCACCCTGTGCATCCGCAATATCGTGCCCGCGCCGTTTCTCGCGCCGCGCTTCGACGAGGCGCACAGCTGCACGCTGTTTTCCGCCACCCTGAGCCCGGCGAACTATTACGCCGACCTGCTCGGCCTGCCGGACGACACACCCTGGATCGATGTGGAGTCGCCCTTCAGCGCCGAACAGTTGCATGTCCAGGCCGTCAGCAACCTGTCCACCCGCTATGCCCATCGCGACTACTCGCTGGCTCCCATCGCCGCCCTGATTGCCCGCCAGTACGCAGAAAAACCGGGCAACTACCTGGCCTTCTTCAGCAGTTACACCTACCTGCAGGCGGTGCTGCAGGAGCTGCAGATAGCGCATCCACGAATTCCTGTCTGGCAGCAGTCACGGCAAATGGATGAAAGCGAGCGTCAGGCCTTTCTCGATCGCTTCTCCAGCAATGGCCGCGGCATCGGTTTTGCCGTATTGGGCGGAGCCTTTGGCGAGGGCATCGACCTGCCCGGCGATCGCCTGATCGGTGCCTTTATCGCCACCCTCGGCCTGCCGCAGATCAACCCGGTCAATGAAGAGATCAAGCAGCGCATGGAGCTGATGTTCGGCAGCAACAACGGCTATGGCTACACCTACCTCTACCCGGGCTTGCAGAAGGTGGTACAGGCCGCCGGCCGGGTGATTCGCACCGTGCAGGACCAGGGCGTGGTCTACCTGATCGATGATCGCTTCAACCAGCCGGCGATCCGCAAGCTGCTGCCCACCTGGTGGAAGGTGGAGCGCTGCCGCTTGCCGTTGCACAACGAGATCAATGCGCTCTAGCCGGCAACAGCGTGCCGTTCAACCATGCGCTTACCACGCCTGCTTCTTGTCCATGATGAAATTCACGAACGCGCGTAGACGCAGCGGCATATGCCGGCTGTGGGGATACAGCAGGGTGAAGGGGCGCGAGCGTCCGGAAAATGGCTGAAGCACTTCCACCAGCGATCCCTCGGCCAACTCGCGTTCGACGATAAAACGATAGGTCTGAAACAGGCCCGCGCCATGCTTGGCCAGGGTCACGCCAGCCAGCACGTCGTCGGAACAGAGGTAGCCGCCGCTGGTCAGCATTTCCCGCGCCTTGCCGTCCTCGTTGAACAGCCAGGTAATCGGCCGGCCGCTGCTGGGCAGTTCGAACTGGATGCAGTCATGCTGCTCAAGGTCGTCCAAGGTCAGTGGGGTGCCCGCCCGCGCCAGGTATTCGGGGCTGGCCACCACCGCCAGCCGGGCATCCTCAAGCGGGCGCGCGATCAGCGTCGAGTCCGGCTGAGCACGTACGCGCACGGCCATGTCATAGCCTTCGGCGACAAAATCGATATTGCGGTTGCTCAGATGCAACTCGACCTGAACCTTGGGGTAAAGCCGGCGAAATTCTGGCAGCAGAGGCAATAAGCGGTGATGCCCATAGGTGGTGGGCAAGCTGATGCGCAGCGTACCCGAGGGGTCCAGCTGCTTGCCTGTCACCTCCCGCTCCGCTTCCACCAGTTGCGTCAGGGCCTGGCGGCACTGCTCGTAATAGCTGCGCCCGCCGTCCGTCAGGCGAATGCTGCGGGTGGTGCGCACGAACAACCGCGTCCCCAGGCGTTCCTCGAGGCGCGCGACCGAGCGACTGACTGCGGCCGGAGTGACCCCCGCAGACAGCGCCGCGGCGGTGAAGCTGCCCTCTTCCGTCGCGAGGCAGAACAGCTCGATGCTGCCCAGCAATACATCGTCGAATTGTCGTCGCACGATTGATTACACCATGTATCAACTGAAGTTTTAAAAACCCTATTTATCAGCACATCAAGCAAAAATATATTCCCTCCCAACAGCGCAGCACTCGCCTAGTCGCGCTGAGAAAGCCTTCAATCCTTTCAGGAGAACCCCATGAGTACTCGCAGAACCGTTGCTATCACCGGTGCCTCCAGCGGCATCGGCCTCGGCCTGGTCAAGGCCTTTCTCGCCAGCGGCTTCAACGTGATAGGCAATGCCCGCTCCGAGGCCGGCCTGGCCAAGGCCAGCGCCGAACTCGGCAATCCACAGGGTCTTATCGCTGTGGCCGGTGATATCGCCACGCCGCAAACCGCCGAACGCATCTTTCAGGCGGGCATCGAGGCCTTCGGCCAGGTTGATGTGCTGGTCAACAATGCGGGCTTCTTCCTGCCAAAACCCTTTGTCGAGTACAGCCCGGAGGAAATCGAGAACCTTCTGCAGACCAATCTCAAGGGGGTGATCTACGCATCCCAGGTGGCGGCGGCCCATATGATCGGGCGCAAGCAGGGGCGCATCATCAACATCACCGCCGCTATCGCGCTACAACCCAACCTGGCGGTTCCGGCGGCATTGCCGGTGCTGATCAAGGGCGGACTGAATCAATTCACCCGCGCCCTCGCCCTGGAGCTGTCACCGCACAATATCCAGGTCAACGCCGTGGCACCGGGAATCATCCAGACCCCGATGCACGACCCGGCGTCCCACGGCTTTCTCAATGCTCTGCAACCGGCCGGACGGATGGGCCAGGTCAGCGAAATCGCCGATGCGGTGCTCTATATGGCCAACGCCCACTTCACCACGGGTGCCGTCCTGCCGGTGGACGGTGGCATGAGCGCCGGCAAGTGGTAACCCTGAGGGGCTGAATACAGCGATCACCTTTCCGGGGAAGTGCCACAGAGCTTCCCCTCCAACGCAGGAGCAATAGCATGCCTTTTGTTAACGTTCGTATCACCCGTGATGGCGTAACCCGCGAGCAGAAAGCCCAGGTCATCCGGGAAATCACCGAGACCCTGGAGCGGGTGCTGAACAAACGCCCGGATCTCACCCATATCGTGATCGAGGAAGTCGACACCGATAACTGGGGCTATGCCGGTATGACCACAACCGAGTACCGCAGCAGAACGCCCCAGGGCTGAGAGCTGCCGGGCCGGTCGCGGTGGCCGGCCCGGCCTAGATCATTTCGCCATGGGCCTGCGGCTGACTATGCTGCAGGCTCAACAGCTGCTCGCGCATACGCTGATTATCCTGTAGCAGCTCGCGCTGCCTGAAGGCCTCGCGCACCTGTTCGCACAGGTCGTCGACGGCCCAGGGCTTGGTGATAAAGCGGTAGATCACCCCTTCGTTGACGGCCTTGAGGATGGTGCCCACCTCGCTGGAGCCGCTCAGCACCATGCGGATGACATCGGGGTAGAGGGTCTTGAGCCGGCGCAGAAAGTCCACCCCGCTCATGGTGGCCAGACGAATATCGGTCAGCACCACATCCACCGGGTAAGTCGCCAGCAATAGCAGCGCCTCGGTATCACTTGCGGCGGTGAGAATACGGTAGTTCTCCAGGCGCAGTTCGCGCTGCACGGCCGCAAGGATGTTCGGCTCATCGTCGACCAGCAGCAGGTAGCGCTCCTGGCTCTCGATGATGTTGTCCGGCAGGTGCAGCTCCGCTCCACCCTGGAGAAGAGCCAGACAGGCCGGCGGCGGCAGCGGCGGCGAATAGTAGTAACCCTGCAGCTCGTCACAGCCGGCGCGGCGCAGAAAGCCCAGCTGCTCGGCGGTTTCCACCCCTTCGGCGATCACCTTGATGCCCAGGTTGTGGCCGATGGAAATCATCGAGCGCACCAGGGAGGCGCTGTCGGGCTCCAGGTGCACATCGGTGACGAAACTGCGGTCGATCTTCAACTCGCTGAAGGGGAAGCGCTTCAGATAGCCCAGGGACGAATAGCCGGTGCCGAAATCGTCGATGGAGAATCGGATACCGATGGCGCTGAGTGCCTGCATCTTCAGCAGCACCTCATCGGTGTTGGTCATCAGCATGGTCTCGGTCACCTCCAGCTTGAGCCGGCCCGGTGCCACCTCGTAACGCGCCATGGTCTGCTGTACCCGCTCGATAAAGTCGGCCTCCATAAAGCTGATCGCGGAGAAGTTAACCGCGATGCTCAGGCCCTTCATCAGCTCTTCCCAGGTTTGCAGCTGGCGACACACGGCGTCGAACACATAGTTGTCGATGCCGACGATCTGCCCGGTTTCCTCGGCCAGTGGAATAAATTCATCGGGCGGCACCAGCTTGCCTTCGTGCTGCCAGCGCACCAGCGCTTCGAAACCGCACAGACGGCCGCTAAGCAGATCCAACTGCGGCTGATAGACCAGGCAGTACTCGCTGTTGTGCAGGGCCTGACGAATTTCCCGCTCCAGTTGCAGGCGCCGCTGCATCTTTTCATTCATTTGCGGGGTAAAGGCGCAGATGCGATTACGCCCCTGGTGCTTGGCCTGATACATGGCGGTATCGGCATTGCGCAGCAGGGTCACGACATCGGTGCCGTCATCGGGGAAGCGGCAGAAGCCGATGCTGCAGCTGACCACCAGTTCCTGATCGTCGAGCAGCAGCGGCTCGGCGATCAGCTGTTGCAGCTTTTGCAGCTGTTCCAGCCAGCCGATGCGCTGGTCGCGGTCGACCATCAGGATGACGAACTCATCGCCCCCCAGACGCGCCACGGTGTCGACTTCCCGCCGGCTGTGCTGCAGGCGCTCGGCCACCTGCACCAGCATCTGGTCGCCGGCATTGTGGCCAAGGCTGTCGTTGATCACCTTGAAATGATCCAGGTCCATAAACACCAGGGTGAACTGGGCAGCGTTGCGGCTGGCAAAGGCAATCGCCTGGCGGATACGGTCGTTGAGCAGGTTGCGGTTAGGCAAGCCGGTCAAACCGTCGTGGTTGGCCTGATGCTCCAGTTCTTCCTGGTAGCGCTTGCCCTCGGTGATGTCGTGAAGAATGCCGACAAAATGGCTGACCTTGCCGCGATCGTTGATCACCGGGGCGACTTTCAGGTCATTCCAGAACGCCGAACCGTCCTTGCGGTAGTTGCACAGCAGCGCCCCGCCCTCCTCCTGAGCCCGCAGCGCCCGACGGATGTTTTCCAGGGCCGGCTGGTCGGTGTCGGTGCCTTGCAGGAAGCGACAGTTGCGCCCCTCGACTTCATCGCGGCGATAGCCGGTGATGCGCTCGAAGGCCGGGTTGACGTAGATGATCGGCTGGTCCGGCTGTTCGTTGTCGGTGATGACGATGGCGTTGACGCTGGCCTCCACGGCGCGGGTGCGAATGCGGATATCCAGATCGCGGCGGCGCTGTTCGCTGACGTCCTGGAGCACCGCAATGGCCCCCTGACGTACCCCCAGCTCGTCGACAAAGGGCACGGCCGAATTGAGGATGGTCTTGCCGGTACCGTCGAAGGCTTCGATGTCGATCACCTTGTTGCGCGTCGCCTTGCCTTGCTGCACTGCCCGCACCAGGGGCCAGTCCGCGGTTACCAGGGCCTGGCCGTTGTCGGCCCAGAAACCCTGGTAACGCGGGTAGTCGACCAGCTCGGCGGGATGCTTGCCGGCCCAGATCAGGCTGCTTTCGGGGTTGCTCATGATCAGCCGGCCATTGCGATCGGCGACCAGCACACCCACTGGCAGGCTGTCGAGAATCTTGCGCAGCAGCGCCTCGCTCTGGCCCAGCGCCCGGGTGCGCTGTTCCACCAGATCCTCCATGCTCTCGAACAATCGCGCCCGGCCCAGGGCCATGGACAACTGGCGGCCGATGGAAGCCAGGGCATTGAGCGACTCCTCGGCCCAGGGCTGGGCATTGCGCCGGACCACATTGAGCATGCCGATAATCTCGTGCCCCAGCAGCAGCGGGATGCTCGCATGGCAACCCTCGCCCCCCTGCCGGGCCAGAGCCGGGCAGGCGCTGATATTGCTGGGGGTCGTCAGGTGATCGTTGAGCCAGGCATGCCGACACGGGCAATGATCGGTACAGACGCGCAGCCGTTCCGGGCTGTAGTCCGCGCCGCGGCCGCAGGCTCCGGCCAGGCGTGCCGATTCCTCGGCCCGGTCGGTGTCGGTCAGCAGCAGCCAGGCCGCTACCGCCTCGGGGAATTCCAGGATGCGCTTGAGCGCCGCATCTATTACATGCTGTTCGGTCTTGGCATCGGTCAGGCCGCTGGTGAAGTGGAACAGGCAGTTGAGCAGCGAATTGTTGCGGGCCAGCTCGTCGTGCTTGGACTGCAGTTCGTGGTTCAGGCGCACGCCCTGCTCGTAGGTGGAGATCAGCAGGTCGAGGATCTGCTGGCGGCCGGCGGTAATAAAGTGCCGTTCGCCCTCCAGCACCACCTCCACCCCCATCTGCACGCGCTCATGGCTGCGCAGCTCGAGGTTGACCAGAAAATAGCGGATGCGCGACATCAGGTACTTCTCGTCGTAGGGCTTGACGATAAAGTTGTCCGCCCCGGAGGCCAGGCCGTGTACCACATCGCGGGCGTCGGCCAGGTGGGTCACCAGGATTACCGGGATGCTGGCCGTAAGCTCGTTGCCTTTGAGCTGCCGGCAGAGTTCGTAGCCGTCCATTTCGGGCATGACGATATCGCTGATGACGATGGTCGGCAGGCGTTCGCCGATCTTGGCCAGGGCTTCGACGCCATTGCGGGCAATGCGCACCTGACAACCCGAGGCTTCCAGCAGGTACTGCAGTTCGGTGGCCTGGGTCGGGCTGTCCTCGACTATCAGAATTTCCGCGTGGTCGTACATGACGCACCTCCTCCTTTACCAGCCTGTTCTGCGGCCTCTTGCCGGGCTAGCGTGTTGAGCGTGGCGGCAATCTGTTCCGGGCCGAGAATCTGGCAGGCGGCCTGCATATCGATGGCAGCCCGCGGCATCGAGTCGATGACTGCACTGGCGGGTTCCTGTACCAGGGTCAGCCCCCCCTGACGACGCAATTCGGCCAGGCCCGCTGCACCGTCACGGCCCATGCCGGACAGCTGGATGCCGATGGCACGGTTGCCCAGCCGGCGCGCCACGCAACTGAACAGATGGTCGATCGAGGGACAGAACTGCTGCTGGGCCGTGCCCGCCTGCAGCTGTACGCGCAGCTGCGCATTCACCCCCAGCTGCTTGCCATCGGGGGCCAGATAGAGCACTCCGGGCTGCAGCTGCTGACCGTCTTCGGCGATCTGCACCGCAAACGGCACCAGGCTACCAAGCCACTGGCAGAAGCTGGGCAGAAAGCCCGTGCTGATGTGCTGGACCAGCACCATGGGCCAGGGAAGAGCCTGCTGCAGACCCTGCAACAGGCTTTTCAGCGCCACCGGACCACCCGCCGAAGCCCCGATGGCAACCAGCCGCGGGACGGCCTGGAGTATCGGTTCGGGAGCTGGCGGGGTCTTCTGGGGCAGCTGCACCGGGCGAGGCCGGCGCACCACCTTGACCTGGGCCAGACTGCGCAGCGTGCGCAACAGCTCGGCGATGCGCTGCTCGAAATCCGGCGCATCGAGGCCGCGGGGCTTCTCCACCACGGCCAGCGCACCGACGGCCAGCGCGCGCATGGCGGTGACCGCATCATTGGCATTGGCGCTGGCGGTCAGCACCACCACCGGCAAGGCATAGCGTTCGAGAATCCGCGCCGTGGTTTCGTAGCCATCGATACCGGGCATATGCACGTCCATGGTGACGATATCCGGGCTGTAGCGTTCCAGCAGCGTCAGCGCCTGCTCGCCGTTGTCGGCGGTGCACACCTCGAAGCCGGCGTCTTCGCAGACCGCGCGCAACAGCAAGCGCAGCACCGGCGAATCATCGACTATCAGTACACGCATGGTTGCACTCCCCTTCTCAGATCAATCGCCGAATGGCATCGAGCAGGCTGTCCTGCTCGAAGCCGCTTTTCACCAGATAGGCGTTGGCCCCCGCCTCCAGCCCCCTGGCCCGGTCTTCCGCAGTGCCCAGGGCCGTCACCAGCACCACCGGCAAGCTGTCCAGTTCGCGGTCGGCGCGAATCCGGCTGGTCAGGGTGAAACCATCCATGCGCGGCATCTCGACATCGGATACCAGCAGGTCGAACTGCGCCTGCTTCAGGGCATTCCAGGCTTCCAGGCCATCGTTGGCGGTGGCCACCTGATAGCCTGCGGCCTCGAGAATGGCCTTGAGCAGGCCGCGCGAAGTGAAGGAGTCCTCGGCGATCAACAGGCGCTGCCGCGTGCTGCCGGGGCGCGTCTCGGCACTCTGGGCCAGGGCGCTGACGCGAGTTTCCTGGGCGCTGCGGTAGAGGTCGCCGGGGTGCAGGATGGGCACCAGCTGGCCATCACCGAGCAGGGTTGCCCCCAGCAGGTTGCGTACCCGCAGCAGTTGCTTGCCGAGGTTCTTCACGGTGATTTCCTGATCGCCGAGCAGCTCGTCCACCAGCAGGACAAAGCGCTCGCCGCGCACCTTGAGCAGCAACAGGGTCAGCTTGCCGGCGTCGCGGGCCTGGGGGCCGAGGCCGAGCACCTCGGCCAGGGACCAGACCGCCAGCACCTGCTGCTGGAACACCAGCGTGGGACGGTTTTCCAGATTTTTCAGCGCCGTGGCCGGCAAGCGCAGGCAACGCTCCACCGCCAGGGCCGGAACGGCGAAGGTACGTTCGCCGATGCGCACGATCACCGCGCGAAAGGTCGACAGACTGAGGGGCAGGTGCAGATGGAAACAACAGCCCTGCCCCGGGCTGGACTCCAGATCGATGCGCCCGCCCAGACGCTCGACCATCTCCTGCACAATGGCCATGCCCAGGCCGCGGCCGGACAGATCGGTGATCATGGCGCTGGTACTCAGGCCGGAGCTGAACACCAGCTTGGCAGCCTCCGCATCGCCAAGTGCCTCGGCCTGCTCCGGGCTCAGCAGGCCGCTGCTCACCGCCTTGGCCTTGAGTTGCGCCAGGTCCAGGCCGCGGCCATCGTCGCGGATGCGCAGTTCGAAGCGGTCCGCCGATTCCTGGAGCAGTTCCAGTTGCAGCTGGCCGAGTTCCGGCTTGCCGCAGGCGAGGCGTTGCTGCGGGGTTTCCAGACCATGGTCGAGGGCATTGCGCAGCAGATGGGTCAACGGCGTGCGCAGTTCGTCGAGGATGCGCTTGTCGATCTGCAGATGGCTGCCGCGCACCTGCAGATCGACCCGTTTGCCGGCCTGGCTGGCGAGGTCCTGAACCATCGCCGGCAGGCCTTCGACCAGGTGGCTGCCGGCCAGCAGCAGCGCGCTCTGCAACTCATCGGTCAGGCCCGCGGAAAGCTGCGTCAGGCCCTGGGCCAGGTGCTTGCCGGCTTTATTCAGCTGCACCGCGGCAAAATGCAGGCCATCGAGCTGGGCCTGGCTCCAGTCCAGATAATCGAACAGCAGTTTGAGTCCGCCCTGGCTCGCCGCGGGCAGCGTCGTCAGGCTGCCGCGCAATTGCTCCAGGACCGCTGCGCTGATCTGCCGACCATGCTGGGGGGCGCAGGCCTGTACATGCTCGCCCAGGCGGCGGCTCAGCGATTGCGCCTCCAGCCGGTGCTGCAACAGGCTTTCGCTGTGAAACAACAGGGCATCCAGGCGCTGGGTCGACACCCGAACCGTGCCCGGCTCGTTGCGTGGCGACGCGGGAGCCAGCGGCTGTTCGGGCAATTGCACCGCTGCGCCGCTGGCGGCCGCCTCCAGGTTCTCGATCAGTTCGGCCTGCTTTTCGCCATCGGGTGAAGGGCCTGCGTGCAACTGTTGCAGCATGCCCAGTGCATGGCGGCACAACTCGACCCGCTCGACACTCAGCTCCAGCGCGCCGCTGCGCACCGCGGCGAGCAGGCTTTCCCAGGCGTGGCAAAGCTGCTCCATGGCGGCCAGGCCCACGGCCCGGGCCGCGCCCTTGATGCTGTGCACTTCGCGAAACAGCGACTCCACGGCCTCGGCCGAGGCGGTGGACTCACGCCAGCCGGCCAGTTCGTCGGCGAGTGTCGCCAGGCGCTCGTCGGCCTCCAGCTTGAAACTGGCCAACAGTTGCTGCTGCAGGGCTTCACGATTCAGGCTCATGGCATGCTCACAGTTTGAAACGTCCCGCCAGGCCCTTCAGCTTCAGGCCCAGCTGATGCAGGTTGCGCGCCGCCAGGTCGACCTGGCGGGTGCCGCCGACGTTGTCCTGGCTGGCCTGGCGAATGCTTTCCATGGCGCTGGCGACCTGATCCATGCCAACCATCTGCTGCTGGCTGGTCACGGCGATCTGCAGCGCCATCTCGCTGGACTCCTCGATATTGCTGCTCAGGCTGCGAATCGCCTCGCCGCTGGCCTGGGCGCGCTGATAACCGAGTTCCACCGTCTTGCTGCCCTGCTCGGCCAGCAGCACCGCCTTGGTCATGGCCTTCTGGATCTCACCGAGAATGCCGCGCACCTGAGCGGTGGCCTGTTTCGACTGCTCCGCCAGGACCTTGACCTCCTGGGCCACCACCGAGAAACCCTTGCCGGTTTCACCGGCCTTGACCGCCTCGATCGAGGCATTGACCCCCAGCAGGTTGGATTGCTCGGCCAGATCGCCGACCGAGGCGACTATCTCGCCGATGGCCTGGCTCTGCTCGCCCAGGCGCATGATGCTCTCGGCCACCGCCTGCATCTGTTCGCGGATCTGCTGCATGCCGCTCAGGGCTTCTTCCACCGCCTGGCGACCGCCCTGGGCGATCTGCCGGGTGCGCTCGGCGCTTTCGCTGACCCCCTGGGATTTGCTCCCCGCGAGCACCGCAGTCTGCTTGACCTCGGCCACGGTGGTGGCGATCTCGCTGATGGCCGTGGCGGTTTCCTGGGTGCTGCTGGCCACCTGGCTGGTGGCGGCCAGAATCTCTTCGCTGGAGCTGGCCAGCACCGAGATGCCGTCATTCATTTCCAGTACCAGTTCGCGCAGGTTACCCACCATGGCGGCAAAGGCGCTGCCCAGCACATCGCTCTCGGCCACCCCTTGCAGGTCCACCTGCAGCTGACCATCGGCCAGTCCCTCGGCCTTGCGGGCCAGGTCCTGCAGATACAGGCCCATGCGGGTAAAGGCCTGGCTCAGACGCCCGACCTCGTCCTGGCGTTCGGTGGTGCTCATGTCGCGGGGGATCTCGCCACGGCTGATACGCTCGGCCCAGCCGGTCAGGCGCACCAGGGGCTGGGCGATATGCCGGCTCAGCCACCAGCCGAAGAAACTCGCCAGCACCGCCAAGAGCAACCCCAGTTGCAGCAGTTGCCTGCGTTGCTGCTGCAACTCCTGGGTGGTCTGCTCCAGGCCCTGCTGCACCCGCGCAATGGTCAGCACGGAGAGTTGTTCGCTGAGGGCCGCGATCTGCTCCACCCGTTCATTCTGAATACCGCTGAACAGGCGGCGGGCCTCCTCGCCACGGCCGCTGCGCAACAGCGGGATGACATCGCCATCGCGACTCTGGTTATAGGCCGCATAGAGCTTCTGCAACTGGTCAACCAAGCTCCTGACCTCGCTGTCCATGATCCGACTGCGGCTGAGATCGTCCAGCAGGCGGTCATTGGCCTGGCTACGGCGATGAATGTCGGCCAGGTACTCGCGCTGAATCGGGCCGTCACTTTCCATGGCCAGTTGCAGGGCAATACGCTGGGCCTGGATATTGATCACCAGATCCTTGACCTCGTTGACCCGTTCATAACGGCGAGTGAAATCCGCCGCTTCGGTTTCCTGCAATTGCACGAAACGCTGCAGGCTGAACAGCAGCATGGCGGCGAACCCCGTAATCAGCAGCGCGAAAGCCAACAGCAACTTGCTGCTGATACTCAGGTTGGCCAGTCTGTTCATTAGCGTTTTCTCCTTGCGGCGGCTCGACCCTTGTCGGCAGCCCCGCGCAGTGTCCGGTTCAAAGTCGGAAGCGGGCCGCCAGGCCCTTCAGCTTCAGGCCCAGTTGATGCAGGTTGCGCGCCGCCAGGTCGACCTGGCGGGTGCCGCCGACGTTGTCCTGGCTGGCCTGGCGAATGCTTTCCATGGCGCTGGCGACCTGATCCATGCCAACCATCTGCTGCTGGCTGGTCACGGCGATCTGCAGCGCCATCTCGCTGGACTCCTCGATATTGCTGCTCAGGCTGCGAATCGCCTCGCCGCTGGCCTGGGCGCGCTGATAACCGAGTTCCACCGTCTTGCTGCCCTGCTCGGCCAGCAGCACCGCCTTGGTCATGGCCTTCTGGATCTCACCGAGAATGCCGCGCACCTGAGCGGTGGCCTGTTTCGACTGCTCCGCCAGGACCTTGACCTCCTGGGCCACCACCGAGAAACCCTTGCCGGTTTCACCGGCCTTGACCGCCTCGATCGAGGCATTGACCCCCAGCAGGTTGGATTGCTCGGCCAGATCGCCGACCGAGGCGACTATCTCGCCGATGGCCTGGCTCTGCTCGCCCAGGCGCATGATGCTCTCGGCCACCGCCTGCATCTGTTCGCGGATCTGCTGCATGCCGCTCAGGGCTTCTTCCACCGCCTGGCGACCGCCCTGGGCGATCTGCCGGGTGCGCTCGGCGCTTTCGCTGACCCCCTGGGATTTGCTCCCCGCGAGCACCGCAGTCTGCTTGACCTCGGCCACGGTGGTGGCGATCTCGCTGATGGCCGTGGCGGTTTCCTGGGTGCTGCTGGCCACCTGGCTGGTGGCGGC